>DATENL010000179.1:0-89662 GCA_035275105.1 Thermoleophilaceae bacterium | reverse complement strand
CCTCGCCCTGGCGCCGCTCGCGGGCGCCGCGGGGAAGGCGCCGCGCGGGCGGACCATGCGCGCCGACGTCGTGGTCATCGGAGCCGGCCCCGCGGGCCTCGTCGCCGCCACCAGGATCGCGGCCGCGGGAAGGTCAGTGATCGTCCTCGAGGCCCGGAGGCGCGTGGGCGGACGCGTCAAGAACTGGCGCTGCGGGATGCCGCCCGCGTGCGACTGCGCGCAGCTCGTCGCGCCCGCGCACACGCGCGTGCGCGCGTACGCCAAGCAGACCGGCGTCCGCCTCTACAAGCGCCACTCGGTGGCGACGGGCGAGGGCAACGACGTCCTGTACTCCAACGGCCAGCGCTTCGAGACGCCGACGGGCGGGCCACTCAACTCGCGGGCAATCGCCCCGTTCGTCGCCGATGCGCACATCCCGTTCACGCTGCTCGACTCGATGGCGGCCACCGTTCCGGCCGCGGCGCCGTGGGAGGCCGACCGCGCCGACGAGTGGGACGCGACGACCGTGGAGACGTGGAAGCGCCAGGCGACCTTCACCCCCGCCGGGCAGTTCTGGGTCGACCTGCTGGTGTGGGTGCTCGCGGCCGCGACGCCCGCCGAGGTCTCGCTGCTTCACATGCTCGGCTACCTCGCCCGGCTCGGGGACGGCAAGCACGGCACCGACGAGGTCCTCGAGTTCCTGTTCCACGGCGATCTGGCCGACGGCGGCCTCGGGCAGGTCTTCGAGCGCCTCGCGGCGCGCCTCGGGAAGCGGGTCGTGCTCGGGGCGCCGGCGCGGCGGATCGTTCAGGAGGGCGGGCGCGTGCGGGTCGAGTCCGACGACGTGACGGTGAGCGCCCGGCGCGCGATCGTCGCGACCGCGCCGTCGCTCAACGCCCTGATCGACTTCCGGCCCGGCCTCCCCGAGGACCGCGCCCAGCTCGCGCAGCGCTACCCGCAGGGGTCGGTGACCACGTTCGCCGCGATCTACGAGCGCCCGTTCTGGCGCGACGACGGACTCACCGGCGTCGGCGGCGGCCTCCAGCCGTTCTTCACGGTCGCGGACAACTCACCGCCCGACGGGTCGAGCGGCCGCCTCGTGCTGACCTCGCAGTCGTTCGACCAGCGCCGCTACGCCCGCCTGCCGGCCCGCGAGCGAAGGCGGATCGCCCTCGACAACGCCGCCACCTACCTCGGCGAGCGTGCGCGCAAGCCGATGATGGTGCTGGAGCGCAACTGGAGCGGCGCGACGCGCAAGGACGCCCCCTGGGTCGACCCCCTGAGCGCCAGGTGGACGCGTGGCTGCCCCGGCTACCTGCCGCCCGGCGTGCTCCGCAGCTACGGCCCCGCGATACGCGAGCCGTTCGGGCACGTGCACTGGGCGAACACGGAGCACTCGACGAGCTACAACACCTACGTCGAGGGCGCCGTGCGGTCAGCCGAGGCGGTTGCGAAGCGCGTGCTGGCCGAGGTCTGAGCCGCCCCGCGGCAGGTCTTGGCGCCCGCGCCCTGAAAAGGAACGGCACCCGCACCGCACGCGGGGTACAGGAATCCGCCCGGATGCCGATGAGACCCCAGATGACGAAGGTCATCCCTGCCATGGACCGCTCCCTCCGCCGCCGTCTCCCCGTCGCCCTCGCCTGCGCCGTCGCGGTGCTCGGCGCTGCCGCGATGCCCGCCGGCGCGGCCAGCGACGTCAAGCTCGACTGCCAGCCGACCGACGCCGTCTGCCTGAACACGGCCGCGAAGAGGCCCGAGTCGGCGCCCGCGAGCCAGGCGCCGTCGCCGGCGCCGGCCGATCAGGGCAAGCCCGCCACGCCGCAGGACGACGCCGCCAAGCGCGCCGCCGCGGTCAAGGCGGCCACCAAGTACACGGAGCCCGAGACCAGCTTCTGGGACGACCTCTCGAACTTCGCCCTCACCTGGGGCCCGCTGATCTTCATGGCGCTCATCTGCGCGCTGATCGCGATGACGATGCGCTTCATGCCGCGCACCAAGCCGCAGGAGATCAAGCCCGACAGCTCGAGCTCGATCCACTGGGACGACGTGGCGGGCGCCGACGAGGCCAAGGCCGAGCTGCGCGAGGTCGTGGAGTTCCTGCGCGACCCGAAGCGGTTCAAGAAGCTCGGCGCCAAGGTCCCCAAGGGCATCCTGCTCCACGGCCCGCCGGGCACCGGCAAGACGCTGCTCGCCAAGGCCGCCGCCAACGAGGCCGGCGCCCAGTTCTTCGCCCAGTCGGCCGCCTCCTTCGTCGAGATGTTCGCCGGCCTCGGCGCCGCCCGCATCCGGCGCCTCTTCCGCGTGGCCCGCAAGGCGGCGCCCGCGATCATCTTCATCGACGAGCTCGACGCCGTCGGCACCGCGCGCGGCAACGACATCTCGGGCGAGAAGGACCAGACGCTCAACCAGCTCCTCGTCGAGATGGACGGCTTCGGGACCGCCGAGGACGTCGTGGTCATGGCCGCCTCGAACATGCTCGACAAGCTCGACCCGGCGCTGCTCCGCCCGGGCCGCTTCGACCGCCAGATCCTGGTCGCGCCGCCCGACATCAAGGGCCGCCAGGAGATCCTCAAGGTCCACACGACCGGCAAGCCGGTCCGCGGCGTCGACTTCGAGGTCATCGCCCGCCAGACGAGCGGGCTCACCGGCGCCGAGCTCGCGCACATCTGCAACGAGGCCGCGATCCAGGCCGGCCGCCAGCACCGCGACCACATCATCCAGGACGACTTCGACTGGGCGCTCGAGCGCGTCGTGGCGGGCATGCAGACGCGCAAGGTCATCAACGACCACGAGAAGCGCGTGATCGCGTTCCACGAGGCGGGCCACGCGCTCTGCGCCGAGCTGCTCGACTCGCAGGAGAAGACGCACCGCATCTCGATCGTCCCCCGCGGCAAGGCGCTCGGCTACACCCTGCACCTGCCCCAGGAGGACCGCTACCTCAAGAGCAAGGCCGAGATGGAGGACTGGATGGTCGTCGGCCTCGGCGGCCGCGTGGCGGAGTCGATCGTCTTCAACCAGATCACGACCGGCGCCGCCAACGACCTCGAGAAGGTCTACAGCGTCAGCCGCTCGATGGTCACCGACTACGGCATGGGCACCACCATCAGCTCCCGGCGCCTGCCCGTCGACGACTACTCGGTCTCCGAGCACAGCCGCCGGATCGTGGACGAGGAGCAGCAGGAGCTGACCGACATGGCCTGGCGCCGCGCGGACAAGCTGATCCGCGAGAACCGCGCCCTGCTCGACGCCTTCGCGCACCGGCTGCTCTCGAACGAGGTCCTCGAGCGCGAGGACATCGAGCAGATCGTCGCCGACCACCGGGCCGGCAAGCTCACCGTGGCGCCCGGACCGGGCGCCGAGGCGCCCATCCCGGTGCGCACGCCGGAGCCCGGCGCCGCTCAGCTCGCCGCGAGCGAGCGTCTCGAGGACCGCCAGTAGACTCGGCGCCCGTGCTGTTCGGGCGCATCGACCACATAGGGGTGGCCGTCGAGGACCTCGACGCCGCGATCGAGCTCTACGGGGGCCCGTTCGACATGCCCGAGCAGCATCGCGAGACCGTCGAGGAGCAGGGCGTCGAGGCCGTACTGCTCGACGTCGGCGAGGGGCACGTGGAGCTGCTCTGCCCGCTGTCGGAGGACACGCCGGTGGGCAAGTTCCTGACCAAGCGCGGCCCCGGGCTGCACCACGTGGCCTACCAGGCCGAGGACATCGAGGCCACGCTCGACTCCCTGCGCCAGGCCGGCGTCGCGCTCATCGACGAGCAGCCGCGGGTCGGCATCCAGGGCAAGCGCGTCGCGTTCCTGCACCCGCGCTCCACCGGGGGCGTGCTCACCGAGCTGGTGGAGCCGCTCCACTGATGGACTCCTTCGGCGACAGCCCGCGCACCGTCGACATCGGCTTCTCCGGCGGGGGCGGCATCTCGATGCGCCTCGACGAGGCCACCTACGACGCGCTCCGGAGCGCTCTCGGCAGCGACCACGGCGAGCGCTGGCACGCGCTCAGCGCCGACGGCTCGGAGATCGTGCTCGACCTGTCCCAGGTCGTGTTCGTCCGCCTCGACACGCAGGAGAAGCGGGCCGGCTTCGGCGGCTTCTAGGGCGCTCCGCTGAGCGCCGACGCCGCACTGCTTCGTCTGCTCCGCACGCGCGGCCACGCGCCCGGCGTCGAACGCGCCGTCGCGGCGGTCTCGAGGGCCGGCGAGCACGGGGCGATCTGGTACGCGATCGCGGGCGCCGGAGCCCTGCTCGACGCCCGTCGGCGGCCGGCGTACGCGCGGGCCGCGCGCGTCGTGCTGATCTCGTTCGGCGCCAACCAGGCGATCAAGCTCGCCGTCCGCCGTCCCCGGCCGGACCTGCCGGACCTGCCCCCGCCGGCGATCGGGACGATGTCGAACCGTTCGTACCCGTCCGCGCACGCCACCACCTCGGCCGCCGCGGCGCGGGCGCTCGCCAGGGTGCTCCCGCGCGCGCCGGTCTACGCGCTGGCGGGCGTGCTCGCGCTGTCGCGCCCGTACCTGGGCGTCCACTACCCGTCGGACACGGCGGCGGGCGTCGTCCTCGGCGTGGCGGTCGAGGAGCTCGTGCCGTGAGGATCGGGATCGTCGGCATGCCCAACGCCGGCAAGTCGTCCCTCTTCAACGCCCTGACGCGCGCCGGCGCCGAGGCAGCGAACTACCCGTTCACCACGGTCGAGCCGAACGTCGCGATCGTGCCCGTGCCGGACGAGCGGCTCGAGCGCGTGGCCGCGACCGTCGGCGCGTCGGACGCGGTCCCGGAGACGATCGCGTTCCACGACATCGCCGGCCTCATCCGCGGCGCGCACCGGGGCGAGGGCCTCGGCAACCGCTTCCTGGCGAACATCCGCGAGACCGACGCGATCGTCCACGTGGTGCGCGCGCACGAGGATCCGCAGGTCGTCCACCCCGAGGGCCGGGTCGACCCGGTGGCGGACCTCGACGCCGTCGAGACCGAGCTCCTGTACGCCGACCTCGAGCAGGCCGAGCGGCGGCTCGAGCGCGTCGCGAAGCAGGCAAAGTCGCACGAGCGCGCTCTCGTGGCCGAGTCGGAGTGGCTGAGCGCGGTGGTGGACGGGCTACGGGCCGGCACGCCGGTCCGGCTCGCGCCGCCGCCGCCAGCGGACGCGCCCGGTGCGCTCACTGCGCTACACCCGCTGACCGCCAAGCCGGTGCTGATCGTCGCCAACGTGGCCGAGGACGATCAGGAGACCGTCCCGCCGGGCGTCGCCGACCACGCCGCGGCGATCGGGGCGGTGGCGGTCGCCATCAGCGCGAGGATCGAGGCGGAGCTGTCGGACCTGGACGCCGAGGAGGCCGCCGCGATGCGCGCCGACCTCGGCGCGCCGGAGTCCGGGCTCGGCCGCGTGATCCGCGGGGCGTTCGAGCTGCTCGACCTGATCTCGTTCTTCACCGCCGGCGCTGGGAGGGAGGCGCGCGCGCACGCCATCGCGCGGGGGTCGACCGCGTGGGAGGCGGCCGGCAAGGTCCACTCCGACATCCAGCGCGGGTTCATCCGCGCCGAGGTGGTGCCGTGGGACGCGCTCGTGGAGGCCGGCGGCTACGCGGGCGCGCGCGATCGCGGGACGCTGAGGCTGGAGGGCCGCGACTACGCCATCGCCGACGGCGACGTGATCACGGTCCGCTTCTCCCCGTAGCGCCGCGGTCGGAGGCCTCGCGGGCCGCCCCGGCCGGGACGCGCGCGCTTGCCTCGAGCGCGAGCACGCCGCCGCAACGGGGACAGCGGTCCCCGCGCTCGACTATCTGCCTCGCAGCCGCCGAATAGCTCACGGCCGCGCACCCTTCGCACAGCATCCGTTCCATGCAGTCGCCCCTGTGAACGAGCCCCAGCACCCCTGCCGGGCCCCTCGAATACCGCCAATTATGCCTGGATCCGGCGCGAATGCGCGCAGGCCCGCTCTAGAGCGGGCTCGGCGGCCACTCGAGCTTGGGCTCGGGCTCCGGCTTCGGGGGCGGCGGAGGCGCCGCCGTCTCGGGCGCGACCGGCGCGAGAAGCGGGATCGGCAGCGCCGCGATCGCCTTCTCGCGCTTCGACCCGAACGCCGGGAACCTCGCCCACGTGTCGTTGAGCGCGAGCCGGTACTTGAGAGTGGCGCCGCTCACGCGCGTGGTGCCGCCGCTGCCGACGACGTCCGCCCAGACGATCCGCGGCGACTCGCCGCGGTCGACCACCCGGATCCCGCGGAAGCGGCCCTTGACGAGCCCGGCCAGGCGCCGGGTCACCTCGGCGCGCGAGTACTCGATCCGCCACTTGTGGCGCGGCGCCGCGCCGTCGTAGGGGTCCTTGACGCTCTTCAGGTAGGGCTTGGGCTCGGCGCCACCGAAGCTGTTCTCCACGTTCTCCGTCCGGCCGCCGGACGACGACGAGAAGAAGGTCGTCGCGATCTCGCCGTCGTGGGTGACCACCTCGTTCGCGGTGGCGATGACCGCCCCGCTGCTGCGCGGCAGCTCGGCGTCCATCCCGCGGTAGACCTGGGACCGCGTGTCGGGGTACTGGTCGAACAGGTCACCGCCGCTGTGGGTCGTGAGCGCGTAGCTGCGGGCCGCGACGGCCTGCGCCTTGAGCGCGTCCGCCGGCCAGCGCGCCGGGACCTCGCCGGGCACGACGCCGCGCACGTACGCGTCGACCGGGAGCTGGTTGATCGCCGTCAGACCGCCGGTGCTTGTTGGGCGCAGCTCGAGCGCCCCGCGGTATGCGCCGTCGGTCACCCCGTTGATCGCGGTCCCGCCGAGCCGCACCGAGCCGCGCGCGCTCAACACGAGCAGCGGGTACGGCAGGGTGGCCACGCGCTTGCCGCGGTGGAGCGCGATGCGCGAGCCGACGAGTGTCGCGGTGTACGTCTTGGCGGGATCGAGCGTGCGGCCCCCGGCGCTGGTGGCGCCCGAGAAATCGATCGTCCGGTAGCCGGCGAGCAACAGTACGCGGATCGTGCGGCCGGGCCGCTTCTCGACCCTCGTGTGCTTGAAGTAGTGCGCCAGGATGTCGCGGTAGCCGACGCCGTGGCGGGCGAGGCCGAGGGCGCCGTACTGGCTCATGCCGACGCCGTGGCCGAAGCCGTGGCCCCTGATCGTGTAGGCGTGAGCCGGCGCCGCGAGGGCGACGGCCAGCACCACTGCGATGAGTGGGAGGAGTCGTCGCATTGGGCGGTTCAGCCAAGGTAGCGCGGGTAGAGTCCAGGCATGGCCGCTAGGAAGGCTTCGGACGTGTTCGTGGAGTGCCTGGAGGCCGAGGGCGTCAAGCACGTGTTCGGCATTCCGGGCGAGGAGACGCTCGATCTGAACGAGTCGCTGGCGGACTCCTCGATCGAGTTCGTGCCGGTCCGCCACGAGCAGGGAGGCGCGTACATGGCGGACGTCTGCGGGCGGCTCACCGGTCGCGCGGGGGTCTGCCTCGGCACGCTGGGGCCGGGGGCGATGAACCTCGTCACCGCGGTCGCCGACGCCTATCTGGACCGCGCTCCGCTGGTCGCGCTGACCGGGCAGGCCGACATGGAGCGGATGCACAAGGAGTCGCACCAGTACATCGACATCGTGCGCGTCATGCAGCCGATCACGAAGTGGAACGCGCGCGTGGCCGAGCCGGCGATCATTCCCGAGGTAGTCCGCAAGGCGTTCAAGGTGGCCGAGTCGGAGAAGCCCGGCGCGACCCACATCGAGCTGCCCGAGGACGTGATGGCCGGCGACGTGGACGCGGTCCCGCTCCCGCGCCGCAAGCCCGTGCAGCCCGAGCCCGCCGCGCGCGAGCTCCTGAAGGCGGCCGACCTGATCCGAGGCGCCCTGAACCCGGTGGCGCTCGCCGGCAACGGCGTGATCCGCGGCGGGGCGGCGCCGGCGCTGCGCGAGTTCGTGCGCGCGACGGGCATCCCGGTGGCCGAGACGTTCATGGGCAAGGGCGCGATGGACGCCCGCGACCCGAAGGCGCTCGGCGCGGTGGGGCTCCAGGCCGGCGACTACAAGATGGCGGGCTTCGAGGTCGCGGACGTGGTGCTGGCGATCGGCTACGACCTGGTCGAGCACGCGCCCAAGCACTGGAACCCCGACGGCGACAAGACGATCATCTGCATCGACACGCTGCCGGCGGAGATCGACGGCAACTTCATCCCCGAGGTCGAGCTGGTGGGCGACATCTACCACATCCTCAGCCGGCTCGGCGAGGAGTGCCGGCACGTGCCGCACTCGGGCGGGTCCGACCAGCTCCGCGAGGTCGTGCAGAGCTACTTCGACAAGTCGGGCGAGGACGCGCACTTCCCGATGCAGCCCCCGCGGGCGCTCTGGGAGATCCGCCAGGTGCTCGGCGACGACGACATCCTGATCTCGGACGTCGGCCTGCACAAGCTCTGGATCGGGCGGATGTTCCCCGCCTACGAGCCGAACACCGTCCTGATCGCGAACGGCCTGGCCGGGATGGGGTTCGCGGTGCCCGCGGCGGTGGCGGCGAAGCTCGTGCACCCGAACCGCAAGGTCGTGACGGTGAACGGCGACGGCGGCTTCCTCATGAACTTCCAGGAGCTCGAGACGGCCGTGCGGATGAAGACGCCGTTCGTGTCGGTGATCTGGGAGAACCAGCAGTTCGGGTCGATCGTCTGGAAGCAGGACAAGAAGTTCGGGCGCCACTTCGGGACCGACTTCACGAACCCGGACTTCGTGAAGCTGGCGGAGTCGTTCGGGATGCCGGCGTGGCGGATCGGATCGGTCGACGAGTACGGGCAGCGGCTGCGCGAGGCGCTTCGGCTGGACGTGCCGTCGGTGATCGTGCTGCCGATCGACTACTCGATCGACGTGGCTATTTCTGAGGAGCTTGGAGCGGAGACGGTGGCTACATGACGACAGCGGTACAGAGTGATCGGGAGCGGCGGGTCCTGGAGGACGTGCCGCGGAAGCTGTACATCGGCGGCGAGTGGCGCGACGGCGCCGAGGGCGGCGTGATCGAGGTCGAGGACCCGTCCACCGGCGAGACGCTGGTGGAGGTGGCCGACGCCACGCCCGACGACGCAGTCGCCGCGCTGGCGGCGGCGCACGAGAACCAGAAGGAGTGGCAGCACACGCCGCCCCGCGACCGCGGGGAGATCCTGCGGCGGGCGTTCGAGCTGATCACGGAGCGCAAGGACGAGCTCGCGCTGCTGATGACGCTCGAGATGGGCAAGACGATCAAGGAGTCGGAGGCCGAGATCACGTACGGCGCCGAGTTCTTCAGGTGGTTCGCCGAGCAGGCGGTGAGGATCGAGGGCCGGTACGCCACCGCGCCGAACGGCGCCGGGCGGCTGCTCGTCATGAAGCAGCCGGTGGGTCCGTCGATCCTGATCACGCCGTGGAACTTCCCGCTCGCGATGGGCACCAGGAAGATCGGGCCGGCCGTGGCCGCGGGCTGCACGATGGTGATCAAGCCGGCGAAGCAGACGCCGCTGTCGATGCTCGCCCTTGCGTCGATACTCGAGGAGGCGGGGCTGCCCGGTGGAGTCCTGAACGTCGTCACGTCGTCGTCGTCGGGGTCCGTCATGGAGCCGCTGATCAAGGACCCGCGGGCCAGGAAGCTGTCGTTCACGGGGTCGACCGAGGTCGGCCGCAAGCTCATCGAGCAGTCGGCCGAGCAGATCCTCAAGGTGTCGATGGAGCTGGGCGGCAACGCGCCGTTCCTGGTCTTCGACGACGCCGACGTGGACGCCGCGGTCGAGGGCGCGGTGATCGCGAAGATGCGGAACATCGGCGAGGCGTGCACGGCGGCGAATCGCTTCCACGTCGCCGACGGGGTGGCTGACGAGTTCGCCGAGAAGCTGGCGGAGAAGCTCGGCGCGATGAAGGTCGGGCGCGGCACCGAGGAGGCCGCCGAGGTCGGGCCGCTCATCGACGGCGACCAGCGCGACAAGGTGGCCGAGCTGGTCGAGGACGCGAAGGGGAAGGGCGCGAAGGTGCTCGTGGGCGGGAGCGCCCGCGACGGCGCCGGCTACTTCTTCGACCCGACCGTGCTGAGCGACGTGCCGCCCGACGCGAAGCTCCTGAAGGAGGAGATCTTCGGCCCGGTCGCCCCCGTTGCGTCGTTCGAGTCCGAGGAGGACGCCGTGGCGGCCGCCAACGACACGGAGTACGGGCTGGTGGCCTACGTCTTCACGCAGGACATCAAGCGGGCGCTGCGGGTGTGCGAGGGGTTGGAGACCGGCATGGTCGGCCTGAACCAGGGGATGGTGTCCAACCCGGCGGCGCCGTTCGGCGGCGTCAAGCAGTCGGGCTTCGGTCGTGAGGGCGGAATCGAGGGCATCGAGGAGTACCTCGAGACGAAGTACGTGGCCGTGAATTTGTAGGGGCCGGCCTGCATCTGCAAGAAATCGCCCCGTACGGGCCGATATAGGCATTCTGCCACTACCATAGAGGCGCGATGCCTACACGGGATGAGGTGCTGCCGGTCGGGCCGCCCGTCGCTCTGGAGTACCAGATTGGTCGGATGCGAGACATCGAAATGGTGCGGAGGGCGCTCGATCACGGGGAGGACGTAGTCCTCGTCGACGTTCGTCGGACCGGCAAGACGACAGTTGGCATGTGCGCTCTCGAGCTCAGCATCGCGGAGGGCAACCTCGTCTTCAGCGTCGACCTGGCGGAGGGGGCGCCATCGAGTCTCGACGTCGCCGAACGTCTGGCGGTGCAGCTCACGGGGCACCGCGAGGGTTGGGCCGCGGTCGCACACGGCACCAGGGCCGGCTTGGCTTGGCTGCACGAACGTGGCCGAGGAGCGCTAGCGACGCTTGATCCGGAACTCAGGGCTCCCGTAGAGGCCGTGTTGGGCGTACTACGTGCTGCCCGGCCAGACGGTGCCTCGCAGATCGCGGCGACGATTGACGAGATCGAAGCGCTCGCGCGCAGCCGCGGCTGCTCCGCGGTCGTTTTTCTCGACGAGATTCAGGAGATCGCACGGTGGGAGGATTCCGACCAGGCACAGGGGGAGCTACGGGCGCGGCTCAGGCGCCCCGGCGGGCATCTCAGGTTTCTCTTCGCAGGAAGCCAGCCGTCGCTCGTGGAAACGCTTTTCCGCCGGGATGGGGCTTTGGATTTTCAGGGGCTCGAGCAGCCCCTGGCGCCGATCAGCAGCGACGACTGGCACGACGGCCTGCGCCGGGCATTCGACCTCCTCGGTTGTGAGATCGAGGACCGTGCGATCGACGAGATCCTCGAGGCGTCGGGGGGACACCCCATGCGCACGATGCTCGCCGCAAGGGAAACCCACGCACTTGCGGAGGTTCATCGAACGCCACCGGCGGCCGATTACGGAATCGCCGTGGTCGCTGTCGATCGCGCGCGCCGTACTCACCTTTGGCAGGCGGACGAGCTCGAGTGAACCTCTTGCCGGCCGTCCGAGGGCCTGAGGTCGCCCGCGTCGCCCAGCAGTTGGCCGGCGGGGGCGGGATCGTGACCGTCGCCGCCGATACGGCGGAGGAGGCGGTCGCGGTGCGAAAGCTTGCCGTCGCGCAGCTCGATGACTCCTGGGCTATGGCTGCCGTCGACATCACGCGGTGCGTTTCGACACGCGACCTCGCGGTGCAGCTCGCGCGTGCTGTCTGCTCGATGGTCATCAGCGACGCCACCGCGCTCGACCTCCCCGACGAGCAGCTCACGGTCGACCAGCGCGCGGAGCTCGTGCGCTTGGCGAATACGGCGGGAGCGCGACTGCTGCGAGGTGCTCGAGGTGACGTCGGAGAACACGACGACGTGCGTGATCATCAAGAGCTGATCGGCGACGCGCTCGACACGATCACGCGCCGGGCGGCAAGCAACGGGCGCACCCTTCTCGCCCTCGACGGGGCCGACGAACTGCTGGAGCTTCCGCGGAAGTCGCGAGCACGGTTCACGGGCGCCGCCGACCTGCTGTGGCTCATCCGCGGTCGCGTGCAGCACGCGGTCGTGACGCCAACGATCGTCTTCGCCGGTGGCCCTGCCACTACGGACTTGGTCAGCGACCGGGCCGGAGGAATGTTCGGGTGGGGGACGGAGGTAACGGTCGAGCGTGCGCCTGCGCAGATCCTCCACACGGCAGTGATGGCGCAGCTCGAGACGCAGCGCCCAGTGGGAACCGCGGCGTTCAGGGATGAGGTCGCCCGCGCGGTCATCGACCGCGCCGAGCGCTCGCTTCCCACGATCGAGCGGCTTCTGCCGGTGCTCCCCCGCGATCGGGGTGGCTCAGCTTCGGCGGCCGTCCTCCGCGCATGGACGACACTGCTCGAGATGAACGCGGATGTGCTGCGACAGGCGGCGCGCGCGCTCAGCGCGCTCGATCGGCTGGCGCTCGCAGTTGCCCGAGCTATTGCCGAGCGGCGGCCGCCGTACACCATTGCCGAGGCCCCCCACGGTTCAGAGGTCGCGAAGGCGCTCGCGAGCCTTCGTATTGCAGGGTTCGCCACCTCCCCGCAGAAAGGCGACTGGCGGCTCACCGACCCGCTGTTCGCGGCGTGGCTGCGTGGGCGCGCGTCCAGGGGCCGCGCCGCCGTAGAGGTCCAGGATCTGCGCCGTATAGGTTGACTGCCTACAGGGCCGCGGGTCGCTTCGCAACCGACCTGCACGTCGGCGGACCGCGGCTACCGGCTCTTCACCTGCTTGATCGCGCTCGCGCGGTCGTCGTGGTAGCGGTGCGGGTCCTTGAAGAACGCCCGCACCGTGTAGGTGTGGTCCTTCCGCGGCGCCGTCCAGGTCAAGTCGTAGCGCGACTCGCCGTCCAGCGTCGCTCGGCCCGCCTTCCGCCAGCCGTCGACCGCGAGCCGCTGCAGCGTGATCCGCTTCCCGGCGTGCCCGGGCTTCACGCGACCGGTCATCTGGATCTTCCTCCCCTTCCCGGCCTTCAACTTCAGGCTCACGAGAGGCCCCGGGGAATACTTGAGCACGCCGGACGTCTCTTGGTTGTCGTCCGCCACGTAGACCGACCCCTCGTGCCCCACTGCGAGGTCCGCGCCGCGCGCCGTCGGCGGCAGCTTGAACTGCGTCAGGTAGATCCCCGACGGCGTGAAGACCTCCACGCGGTCGTCGTCGAGCACGAACAGCGTCCCGTTTCGCGCGGTCGCCAGCGCCTGCGGGTACGTGAACTTGCCGGCGGCGGAGTCGAAATCGGAGCCGAGCTGGTGGTAGCGGACGATCGAGGCGTTCGACGGGTCGAGCGAGAACAGCCCGATCCGTGAGTCGTAGCGCTCGGTCATCCAGAGCTGCCCGCCGAACCGCGACAGGCTGAAGGCCCCGTCGACCTTCGGCTCGCTCTCGCGGATGTATGTCCCGGACCGGTCGTACTCGCGCGCCGTGTTCCCGTCGCCCCCGCGACGTACACGCGATTGTCGGTCGCGTCGACGTCGCGCGGGAGGAAGTCGATCCGATCGTCGGCGAAGTCGCAGCCGGTGATGGATCCGTTCTGGTCCCAGTTGCACCACGACCCCTCCCAACTGCCCCCGGGGTCGAACAGCGCCACGCGGTTGCCGGTCCCGTCGGCGACGAAGACGTGCGTGCTCAGCGTCGTCACCGGCGAGCAGGGCCGCGCGGGCCCGTGGAAGTTGTCGGACGAGACGGCCACGTACACGTCGAGCCCCAGCGGCTCCTCGAGCTCGCCCTCGCCCAGGGTCTCGTTGCCCTTCGGCTTCCCCACGTAGTTGAGGAACTGCCCGCGCTGGCCGAAACGCTGCACCCGCTGCTTGGACGCGTCGGACACGAACACGTCGCCGCAGCGCTGGTCGACCGCGACGCCAACGGGCCCGTCCTTGCCCTTGGGGAAGGCACCCGGCCCCGTACCCGTCTTGCCGATCTTGCCGGCGAAGACGTATCGGAACGCCGGCCCGTTTCCCGCCTCGGCCGGCGAGACGAGCACGGCCGCGGCCAGAACCACGGCGATGGCGACGCCCACGCGTCCCACGGCGCCCGACGCTACACCCGCCGGCCCGCCCCCGCAACCCGCTACGGCAAGGTCACCGGCTCCTGAGGCCGACGTACTTGACGGCGCCGCGGTCGTCGGTCTGAGTGACCTGGAACGGCGTCCTGCCACCCTCGTAGATCGCCAGGCAGCGGAACTTCTTCCCCTTCTTCAGCTCGATGCCCGACGGGCAGGTCACCATCGCCCGGATCTTGCGCTTCTGAGCGATCGACTGCTCGATCGCCCGCTCGACGCGCTCGGTGTTGAGGATCTTCGGCTTGTCGGAGCCGCCGCACCCGGCCACCGCGAGCGCGATGGCTGCAGCGGCGATCGGGGTCGCGCGCACGCGGGAAGGAAAGCAGACGGCCGGAGCGCGCTAGCGGCGCGAAGACACGGTGCTGCGGAACCAGAGCGCCGCCACCACCGCGACGATCGCCGCGATCACGGGGATGCCGTAGCCGATCACGCCGGCGATCGCGAGCACCAGGCCGACGACGGCCACCGCACCCGCTCCTCCGCCCACGAGCACCAGCCGGTAGGCGCGCTGCTCGCGCGTGCGCCGGGGCGTGTACGACGGGCGCGGCGAGAGGTCGCTCATGGACGTAGTCCTACCAGGCCGGGGTCGAGCCCGGCGTCACGTTCTCCGGCGTCGCGGCGGTGGCCCCGCCGATCAGCATCGTCCGGATCTTCGACCCGCCGCCCGCGGTGGCCCCGTACGCGACGTGCCGGCTGTTCGGCTCCCAGGCCGGGCGGCGGTCCTTCTCGGCGGCGCCGCCGCCCTTGAGCGTGAGCTGCGCGACGTGCGAGCCGTCGGGCTCCATGAGGAACACGGCGAGGCTCTTCCCCGCGCCCCCGCGATTGGTCTTGCGCACGAACGCGATGTTCTTGCCGTTGGGCCTCCACGCAGGCTGGGCGCCCTTCTTCGTGAGCCGCTTCAGGTTCGTGCCGTCGGCGTCCATCCGCCAGATCTCGCCGCCGCGCTCGAAGGCGATGCGGGCCGAGTCCGGCGACCAGGTCGGGTTCGCGTCGCTCGCTCCATCCGTGAGCTGCTTGCCGCCCGTGCCGTCCGGCTTGATCGTGTGGATGCCGTCCCCGGCCGCGCCGAAGGCGATCAGCGCGCCGTCCGGGGACCACGAGGGGGCCCCGCCGTCTGTCGTGTTCGGGAGCACGTGCACGTTCGCGCCGCTCGGGCGCACCATGAACAGGCGCCGCGGCCCGCTCGGCGGCTTACGCGTGAAGACGATCTGGTCGCGCGCGGGCGAGAAGTACGGCAGCGTGTCGTCGGCCTGCCCGCTCGTGACCTTCTGGCGCCCGTCGCCGTTCGGTGCGACGGTGTAGATGTCGAGGTTCCCCGGGGCGGTCTGCCCGGACAGGGCGATCCGGAGCGAGGCTGCGTCTGCGGAAGTGGCTGCGAGTCCGACTAGCGCCAGCGCCGCGAGGACGGCGGCCGGCCTGGTGTAGCTCATCGTGGTGGCGAGCCTACCCCGCGAGGGGTACGCGGGGCAACCCTTACCAGGCGGGCTGGAAGCCCTCGCTCACGAAGTCGCTCACGCGCGGCGGCTTTCCGCCGGGATAGGCGATCGTGGCGATCAGGTTCGCCTCCGACGTCGCCTCGTCGTAGGCGATCCGCTTCCCGTCGGGCGACCACGCGGGCACGTGGTTGCTCTCGATGCACCCGTCGGGGTTCTGCGCGGTGCAGTTGCCCAGCGGACCCCTCAGGGTCAGCTGCTCGGCGTGCGTCCCGTCGGCGCGCACGACGAACAGCGCCTCCGCCTGCGACTGACCCGAGCGCTTCACCTCGCGGACGAAGGCGATGTGCTTGCCATCGGGCGCCCAGTCGGGCTGGCGGCCCTTCCCGACCAGCTCCGTGAGCCCCTTTCCGTCGGGCCGGATCGTCGAGAGCCCGCCCTTCCTCTCGAACACGATGTGCTTTCCGTCCGGCGCCCAGGCCGGGTTCGCGGCGTCGTATCCGTCCGAGGTCACCTGCTTCTTGTGCGAGCCGTCGGCCCTGACGGTGAAGACCGCCTCGTGCTTCGCGGTGTGCTCGATGTACGCGATCAGCTTCCCGTCCTTCGACCAGGACGGCGACTCGGCGCCGCTCGTGTGCGGGACGTCGTTCAAGCCCTTGCCGTTCGGGTGGACCTTGAACAGCTTGGTGCTCGGGCTCCCCGCCTTGTTGCGCGAGAAGACGATCCACCTGCGGTCGGGCGACCAGTCGGGCTCGAAGTCGCCGTCCTTGCTCGTGGTCAGCCGCTTCCGGTCCTGCCCGTTGGGCATGACTGTGAAGATGTCGGCGTCGTCGCCCGTGAAGTCCGCGAACGAGATTCGTGGAGTCGCCGCCCCCGCGGCCGCAGCGGCGACGGCCGACGCGGCGAGCGCGCCCGCCAGTCCGATCGCTCCCCGCCGGATCATCGCCGGAAATGTAGCGCGCGGCTCTAGTCGCTCGACCTGAGCGTGATCTTCGCGCGCGTGGTCTTGTGCTGAACCGGAATCGCGTCGTCGCGCTCGACCGGCAGGGCACGGAAGTGGTAGACGCGCTTGTCGTGGCGCGGGTCGTCGTGCGAGTCCGCGGTGAGGAAGGCCGTGACCTTGCCCGCGCGCTTCAGCCGGTTGAAGAGGTTCTTCGTGAGCGGGAGCTCGACGCTGCCGCTGAACGACGGGCCGGCGCGGAAGGTCGTGCCGCCCAGCGGGACGCGGACGCCGCCCAGCAGGGCCTCGGCGCGCAGCGTCCCGGCGCAGCCGCCGTAGGTGGTGCTCGGGCAGCGGAAGCGGATCTTCGCCGTGCGCGTGCTCGAGCGGAGCGTGGCCTCCTGCCCGCCGCGCAGGTTCGTGCCCTGGAAGATGTGCTGCTTGTAGCCGCCCGGGCAGATGTCGGTCGCGTCCGGGCCGGTGGCGAACTTCATCTGCATCAGGAGCTCCTCGCCCTGCTTGAGGTGCGCGGGCGCCCAGCGCGAGCCGATGTTCGTGCCGTTGTTCTTCGAGTAGAAGGCCGTCGACGAGTTGGGCGTGCGGGCGAAGGTGAGGAACGGCATGCCGTCGTAGTTGCCCCACCACCACTCGTTGCCGCCGATGTCGTTGAAGTCGAGGACGTCGCCCTTGTGCAGGCACATGTTGACCGGGCGGTAGGTGCTGATCGTGTTCGGGTCGCCGCCGATCGGCGTGTAGAAGGGGGCGGAGCTGAGCTCGACCTCGACCGTGCCGTCGGAGTGCGGGTGGAGCGTCTGGAAGTGGATCATCGGGATCGGGTTGCGGCGCCCGGTCGGATCGGGGATCACGATCCCCTTGACGCGGACCTCCGTGACCTGGCCACCCACCGGTGCGTTCGCCAGCCCGCCGCTGCCGAGACTCACGTTCCAGAAGGCGCTGTCGGCGCCATGGTGCTCGACGATGTTGGGCTCCGCCTTGAGGTCGCTCCCCAGCTGGTAGTAGCGCGCGGAGGCGGCCGGCGCGGCGGCCAGGAGCACGAGCAGGGCGATACATCCGACGATCAGGCGGCGCACAGGAGTCTGATCGGACGTTAGGCCCCGAAGGTTGAGCCGCCTACCACATTTCTCCACACCCCCTACAACGCGGGGATGCGGGCTACGTCACGCTCTTGACGCCTCGCGCCATCGCCTGGAGGTCGAGCGCGCGGTCGAGCGTCTCCTCGTCCACGCCCTTCTCGAGCGCGACCTCGCGGATCGTGCGCTTGGAGGCGACGGCCTCCTTGACGATCTCGGTGGCCCTGTCGTAGCCGATGTACGGGTTCAGCGCGGTGGCGATCGCCGGCGTGGACTCGGCGTTGCGCTGGAGGACGTCCGTGTTCGGCTCGATGCCGTCCACGCACTTCTCGGCCAGGTGCGTCGCCGCGTTCGCGAGGAGCTCGATCGACGCCAGCACGTTGCGCCCGATCAGCGGTACGCGCACGTTGAGCTCGAACTGACCCTGCGTGCCGGCGACGGTCACCGCGGCGTCGTTGCCGATCACCTGGGCGGCCACCTGGAGGACGACCTCGGGGATGACCGGGTTGACCTTGCCGGGCATGATCGACGAGCCCTTCTGGAGCTCCGGGAGGAAGATCTCCACCAGCCCCGTGCGCGGGCCCGAGCCCATCATCGCCAGGTCGTTGGCGATCTTCGTCAGCGAGACCGCGACGACCTTGAGGGCGCCCGAGAGCTCCACGAGGGCGTCGCGGTTGGCCTGCGCCTCGAACGGGTCGGCCGGCCCCTCGACGGGCAGCTTCGTCGCCTCGCTGAGCCGGGCGCGCACCCCCGACGCGAACTCCGGGTGCGTGTTCAGGCCCGTGCCGACGGCCGTGCCGCCGAGCGGGATCTGCGCGACGCGCGGCAGGGCGTCCGCCACGCGGTCACGGCCGAGCCGGATCTGCGCGGCGTAGCCGTGGAACTCCTGGCCCAGCGTGACGGGGACCGCGTCCATCAGGTGAGTTCGGCCGGCCTTCACCAGGTCCGCGAACTCCTCCCCCTTCGCGGCCAGCGACGAGGACAGCCGCTCGAGCGCGGGGATCAGCTTGTCGCTCGCCTCCGCGAGGGCCGCCAGGTGGACCGCCGACGGGAAGACGTCGTTCGACGACTGCCCCATGTTCACGTGGTCGTTGGCGTGGACGCCCTCGCCCGCGAGCGCGGCGATCACCTCGTTCGCGTTCATGTTGGACGAGGTGCCCGAGCCGGTCTGGAAGACGTCGATCGGGAACTGGTCGTCGTGCTGGCCGTGCGCCACCTCGTCGCCGGCGGAGGCGATCCGCTCGGCGACCTCGTCGTCGAGCACGCCCAGCTCGGCGTTCGTGCGCGCCGCGGCGGCCTTGATCCGGCCGAGCCAGTGCACGACCGGAGCCGGCACCCGCTCGCCGGAGATCTTGAAGTTCTCGACGGCCTTCGTCGTCTCACCGCCCCAGAGCTGATCCACGCCCTAACCCTACCCGGGTGCAACAGGTGGCCTGGCCCCTGTTGCGCTACCCGTGCTTCCTCCCGGCCCGCTCTCCGCGGCGGTAGGCGGGGGACGTGGTGTCGACGCCTCCGAGCACCTGCCGGACCCGCCGCTCGAGCTCCGCGTACACGCGCCCGCGCTCCGCGCCGCGGTGCACGGCCCCGACGAGGTACCCGAGCTCAACCGCCGCCGGACCGTTCGGATGGGCCCGGGCATCGGCGGCGAGCCGCTCTGCGACCGGCACGAGCGCGAACCCGAGCGCCTGCGCGTCGCCGCCCTCGCCCCCGGGCGCGAAGCACTCCGAGAGCCGCCGGCCCTGAAGGCGCACGTCCCCGGGCGCCTTCGCGAGCGCGCGCTCGACGGTCGCCGGCCCGCTCTTGCACGCGACCGGGACCTCGCGCGAGGGCTCGGATCCGCAGCCAGCCGGCGCCAGAAGCGCCAGCGCCGCTGCGACTGCGCCCGATCTGACGCGATTAAGTCGCGCGATCCGCTGCAAATCCTCCACGAGCCTCCACGTCGAGGGGTGCCGTGTTCTCATCGTCGCAGAGGGGAACGGACTCCCCCTACAAGGAGGAGCAAAGATGAGGCATCTGGCCCAGGTGCATCCCGACTCCGCGCATGGACGCGCGGCTGGGGACGCGCTGACCCATTTCTGCACGAATTGCGCGTCGCTGTTCGACGAGCCCGCCGCGCGCCGGCGCGTCTGCCCGCGCTGCAGCCTCGGCGTCGTGCTGACCTGCTCGAGCGCGACCCTGGACGCGCCGGGGGCCGCGTTCTTCGTGGTCACGTCGGACCTTCGCGTGAGCGCGGGGAGCAAGCAGGCCGAGGACCTCTTCGCGGCGCACGACGGGATCTTCGGCCGGCCCCTGTTGTCGCTGATCACCAGCCCCGACGGCATCGGCGAGCTGCCGCAGCTGGTCGTCGCGGCGGCCGGCGGGCAGATGGCGCCCAGCACGATCGCGGTGCAGTCGGCCGCGTCCAAGCTCGACGACGTCTCGCTCGAGGCGCGCATCGGCGGCTGCGGCAACCCGCCCGCGGCGCTCGTGGTGGTGGAGGCCGCCAGCCACTAGCCGCGGGTCGCGACGTGGGGTGGCCGGTCGCGCGAGGGGGGCGGCCGGCCACCCGACGTCGTGCAAGATCGCGTTCAGATCTTGCGCAGAGGCAGCAAAAGCTGTCAAAACTCCACGTCACCCCTTGAGGGTTTGCGCAGCATGCGGGCTAAAGCCCGCGCGCGACCTTGCCGAACAGGAGACACGAGTGAGCGGGATTCGAACCAATGCGGCGGCCGAGTTGCTCGGCGTCAGCCCCAACACGCTGCGGAGCTGGGAGCGCCGATTCGGCTACCCGGCGCCGCGCCGGACCGCCGGCGGCCACCGGCAGTACGAGCTCGGTGAGCTCGAGGCGCTTCGCCGCGCGCTGCTCGAGACGCACAACATCTCCTCGGCGATCCAGGTCGCCCGCCAGCGCGGCGAGGGCATCGGGTCGTCCGCCCGGCTGCTCGAGGCGTTCGACCGCTTCGACGAGTCGCTCGCCGACCGGCTGATGGAGGAGAGCCTCGCGCTCCGCTCGATCGAGCGAAGCGTCGAGGAGCTGCTCCTGCCCGCGCTCGAGCTCGCCCACGGCCGCGAGGGCCGCGAGGCCGAGCACGAGCTCGCCTGCCGGTGGGCCACCGGCTGGCTCCACGGCGCGCGCCGGGTGAGCCCGGCGGCGTCGCGGAACGAGGGCATCCTGCTGTTCGACTCCTCGCCGTCGCTGAGCCTCGAGGGGCTGCACGTGCAGGCGCTCGAGCTGGGCCTGCGGCGCGCCGGCTTCCGGGTGCTGCTGCTCTCGGTCGGCCTGGCGCAGGAGCGCATGACGCGGGCGATGCGGGCGCTCGACCCGACGTCGCTCGTGCTGTGCGGAACGGGCGCGACGCTCGACGTCGTCGGCCGGCTCGTCTACGCGGTCCGCCAGCTCGGCTCGTCGGCGCCGCTGTTCGAGTACCGCGGCGCGATGCCGGTGTCCGGCTCGCACAACATCCCGTCGCTCGGCGCCACGCCGAGCGAGGCCGTGCGGAACATGAAGGCGATGGTCGACGGGAGCGCCTTCGGGCGCGTCGCGGCGGTCGCCTCGCGCGCCGGCTCGCGCTGACCGGCCGCACCTAGACTGGGCTCGCCCGTGAGCCCGTTCCGGCCGGTCGATCCCGCGCAGTCCTTCCCCGCCCTCGAGGAGCGGGTGCTCGAGCGCTGGCGCGAGCGCGACGTCTTCCACGAGTCGATCCGGCGCCGGGCCGACGCCGAGCCCTGGGTCTTCTACGAGGGGCCGCCGACCGCGAACGGCCGCCCCGGGTCGCACCACGTCCTGGCGCGCGTGTTCAAGGACGTCTTCCCGCGCTACAAGGCGATGCGCGGTCACCGCGTGGACCGCAAGGCGGGCTGGGACTGCCACGGGCTCCCGGTCGAGCTCGAGATCGAGCGCGAGCTCGGCCTGGCCACCAAGGCGGACATCGAGCGCTACGGGGTGGCCGAGTTCAACGCGCGCTGCCGCGACTCGGTCTTCACCTACATCGACGAGTGGAACCGGCTGACGGAGCGGATCGGCTTCTGGATCGACACCGACGACGCGTACGTGACGATGTCGAACGACTACATCGAGTCGGTCTGGTGGTCCCTGCGCGAGGTCTGGCGCCGCGGTCTGCTCTACGAGGGCCACAAGGTCGTCCCGTACTGCCCCCGCTGCGGCACGGCGCTGTCGTCGCACGAGGTGGCCCAGGGCTACCGCGACGTCGTCGACCCGTCCGTGTACGTGCGCTTCCCGGTCAGCGGCCAGGAGGGGGTCGCGCTGCTGGGCTGGACCACGACCCCGTGGACGCTCCTGTCCAACGCCGCCCTGGCGGTGAATCCGGACGTGACCTACGTGCGCGCCGGGGGGCTGATCCTCGCCGAGGCGCGGGTCGAGGCCGTGCTCGGCGAGGGCGCCGAGATCGAGGCGCGCTTCCCCGGGTCCGACCTGGTCGGCACGAGCTACGAGCCGCCGTTCGACTACGTGACGGACTACGGCGAGCGCGGCCACACCGTTCTGCCCGCGGACTTCGTCACGACCGAGGACGGCACGGGCGTCGTGCACACCGCGGTGGCGTTCGGCGAGGACGACTTCCGCCTGGGCGAGGAGTTCGGCCTGACGGTGCAGAACCCGGTGCGCCCGGACGGGACCTTCGACGAGCGCATGGGCGAGTTCGCCGGCCGGTTCGTGAAGGACGTCGACCAGGACGTGATCGAGGCACTCCGCGGCAAGGACCTCCTCTTCCGCGCCGAGGACTACCAGCACGCCTACCCGCACTGCTGGCGCTGCGGCACGCCGCTCCTCTACTACGCCAAGCGGAGCTGGTACGTGAAGACGACGGCGATCCGCGACACGATGCTCGCCGAGAACGAGAAGATCGACTGGCACCCGGAGCACATCAAGCACGGGCGCTTCGGGGACTGGCTGGCGAACAACGTCGACTGGGCGCTGTCGCGCGAGCGCTACTGGGGCACGCCGCTGCCCGTCTGGCGCTGCGGCGAGGGCCACGAGCGCTGCATCGGCTCGCGGGCCGACCTCGAGGCCCTCGGGGGCGAGGTGCCCGAGGACCTGCACAAGCCGTTCATCGACGACGTGGTGCTGCGCTGCGAGGACTGCGGCGGCGAGATGCGCCGCGTGCCGGAGGTGATCGACGCGTGGTGGGACTCCGGGTCGATGCCGTTCGCGCAGTGGCACGCGCCGTTCGAGAACGTCGACGAGTTCACGACGCACTTCCCGGCCGACTACGTCTGCGAGGGGCTCGACCAGACGCGCGGCTGGTTCTACTCGCTGCTCGCGGTGTCGACCCTGCTCTACGGCCAGTCGTCGTACCGCACGGTGCTCTGCCTCGGCCTGATCCTCGACCCGCAGGGGCAGAAGATGAGCAAGTCGCGCGGCAACGTCGTCGCCCCGTGGGACGTGATCGAGCAGCACGGCGCCGACGCGTTCCGCTGGTACTACTTCACCGCCAAGCACCCCTGGGACGGCTACCGCTTCTCGGTCGAGACCGTCGGCGAGAGCGTGCGCCAGTTCATGCTCACGCTCTGGCACACGTACCGGGTGTTCGTGATCTACGCGAACGCGAACCGCGTCGAGGACGCTCGGCAGGAACCCGACGGCCTGACCGACCTCGACCGCTGGGCGCTGTCGCGGCTTGCGTCGGTGACCGAGACGGCGACCGAGCGGCTCGACGCCTTCGACACGACGGGCGCCGGGCGCGCGATCGCGGAGTTCGTGGAGGACCTCTCCAACTGGTACGTGCGCCTGACGCGCCGGCGGTTCTGGGACGGCGACGCCGCCGCGCTGCACACGCTGTGGCGCTGCCTGGTGGACGCGAGCCGGCTGCTGGCGCCGCTCGTGCCGTTCGTGGCCGACGAGATCTACGAGAACCTCGACGGGCGCGAGCCGTCGGTCCACCTGTGCGACTACCCGCTGCCGAGCGAGCGCGACGAGCAGCTCGAATGGCAGATGGAGGTCGTGCGCGACGCGATCGAGCTCGGCCGAGCGGGGCGCGCGCACGCGAAGATGAAGCTGCGCCAGCCGCTGTCGGAGGCGGTCGCGGTCGCCGGCGGCCGTGAGCGCGAGGCCATCGAGCGCTTCCAGGACGTCCTCCTGCAGGAGCTGAACGTGAAGGGCGTGCGCTTCGTGACGGAGGCGGACGAGCTGGGGCGCTGGGAGCTGAAGCCGAACTACCGCAGCCTCGGGCCGCGCTTCGGGAGCGAGATGCCGCAGGTCGCGGCCGCCGTGGCCGCGCTCGACGCGGAGAAGGCGGCCCCCACGCTGCGCGCGGGCGGAAGCGTGGGCATCACCGTCGCAGGCGCGGACCACCAGCTCTCCGGCGACGACGTGCAGCTCGTGCTCCAGCCGCTCGAGGGCTACCGCGTGGAGCGCTCGGGCACGCACGCGGTCGCGCTCAACGTCGAGCTGACCGACGAGCTGGTCGCCGAGGGGCTGGCGCGAGAGGTCGTGCACGCCGTGCAGGGCGCCCGCAAGGAAGCCGGCCTCGAGGTCGAGGACCGGATCAGCCTGTCAGTCGGCGGCGACGCCGAGCTGCTCGCCGCGATCCGCCAGCACGAGGAGTACGTGGCCGGCGAGGTGCTGGCGAGGTCGGTGGCCTACCTGGACGGCGTGGTGTCGGGCGAGCCCGTCTCGGTGGACGGCCGGCCGCTGCACATCGCGGTCGAGCGCGCCTGACCGGGCGCGGCTAGCCCTGGATCTCGCCGCCCATCGCCCACTCGCTCTTGGGCGAGTCGACGAAGCGGATCCAGACGTGCTCGCGCTGCGTCTTGCCGACGTCGACCATCAGGTCGGTCAGCTTCTCGGCGATCTCACGCTTCTGCTCGGGCGAGCGGCCGTCGTACCACTCGATGGTGACGATCGGCACCGGCTTACGCCTTACGCGGCGAGGGTCGGCTCGAGCTCCTGCACCAGGCGCTTCTTCGGGAGCGCCCCGATGATCCGGTTGGCCGGCTCGCCGTTCTTGAAGACGATCAGCGTCGGGATCGACATCACGTCGTAGCGCGCGGCCGTCTGCTGGTTCTCGTCGACGTTGAGCTTGACGACGCGCAGGTCCTCGCGCTCGGCGTTGATCTCCTCCAGCGAGGGAGCGATCACTCGGCAGGGTCCGCACCAGGGCGCCCAGAAGTCGACCAGGACGGCGGTCTCGGACTCGAGAACCTCCGCCTGGAAGTTGGAGTCTGTGACGTCGGTGATTGCTCCTGCCATGCCGGCTCCTTGGTGCGGTCGCTTTACAAAATGAAGTGTAGCGGAGGCGTCAGTGGCGCTCCCGCATGCGCCACCGTAGCGTGGGGACCTTCCAGACCGCCTCGGCGGCGATCCGCCCGTGCATCTTCGACGTTCCGGCCACCCGGTCGCGGAAGGTGATCGGGATCTCCTTTACCCGGAACCCCGCGCGAATCGCCTTGTAGGTCATCTCGATCTGGAAGCCGTAGCCGTCGGCGTGGACCTCCTCGAGGTCGAGCGCCTCGAGCACCTCGCGGCGGAAAGCCTTGAAGCCGCCGGTCAGGTCGCGCACCGGCACGCCCAGGAGGACGCGGGCGTACCAGCAGCCGCCGCGGGACAGCCACTCCCGATACCACGACCAGCCCTCGACCCCGCCGCCGCGCATGTAGCGGGAGCCCAGCACCACGTCGGCGTCGGCGGTCGCCTCGATCAGCCGCGGGATGTCGCGCGGGTCGTGCGAGAAGTCGGCGTCCATCTCCATCACCACGTCGGCGCCGCCGGCGAGGGCGTGGGCGAACCCGGCGAGGTAGGCGCGGCCGAGCCCCTCCTTGCCGGGTCGGTGGAGCACCTCCACGTCGTCGCGCTCGGACGCGAGCCGGTCGGCGATGTCGCCGGTGCCGTCGGGGGAGTTGTCGTCCACCACGAGCAGCCGGTGCTCGGGCGACGCGACGGCCAGGCTCCGCGTGGCGGCGTCGACCATCCGCTCGACGTTCTCCGCCTCGTTGTAGGTCGGCAGCACCAGCCAGGGCCCGGGCATGGGCGCGTACCCTAGAGCCCGGATGCGGAACGCCGAGGTCGCCCTTCACTTCGACGAGCTGGCCGACCTCTACGAGCTGGACGGGGCGATCTCCTACCGGGTCCTCGCGTACCGCAACGCGGCGAAGGCGATCCGCGAGGCGAACGCCTCGGTCGAGGACATGACGCGCGCGGGCCGCGTGACCGAGCTGGCGGGCGTCGGCAAGACGATCGCGGAGAAGCTCGAGGTCCTGTTCGAGACGGGCCAGATCCCGGCGGCGCAGAAGCTGAAGGCCAAGTACCCGCCCGGCCTCGTGGAGATCACCCGTCTCCCGGGCTTCGGGCCCAAGCGCGCGCGCAAGGTGTTCGACGAGCTGGGGATCGCATCGCTGGACGACCTCCGCGCGGCGGTCGAGAAGGAGGAGCTCCGCAAGCTCCCGGGCTTCGGGCCGAAGGCGGAGGAGACGGTGCTGGTCGCGCTCGACGCCGGCCTCGACGACCGCACCAAGCCGCGCCTCCTGCTCTCGCGGGCGCGCGAGCTGGCCGAGTCGCTGCGCGACGCGTTGCGCGAGCACCCGGCGGCCGACCGGGTGGAGGTGGCCGGCAGCGCGCGGCGGTGGACCGACACCTGCAAGGACCTGGACATCGTGGCCACGGCGACCGATCCGCGCGCGCTCGCGGACGCGTTCGGGAAGCTGCCGCTGATCGGGGAGGTCCACTCGTCCGGGGAGGCCGGCGTGAGGGCGGTCACGCACAACGGCATGAGCATCGACCTGCGGATCGTGCCGCCCGAGGCGTTCGGCAACCTGCTCCAGCACTTCACCGGGTCGAAGCAGCACAACGAGGCGCTGCGCGCCGACGCGGTCCGCCGCGGCCTCCACGTGAGCGAGTACGGGATCCTCGACGACGAGACGGCGACCACCCACGCGTGCGCGACCGAGGAGGAGGTCTACGAGCTGCTCGGCCTCGTGTACGTGGAGCCCGAGCTGCGCGAGAACCGCGGCGAGCTGAAGGCCGCCCGCGATGGGACGCTGCCGGAGCTCGTGCGCGTCGAGGACCTGCGCGGTGAGCTGCACTGCCACACCGTGGCCTCCGACGGGCGCAACACGATCGAGGAGATGGCGGCGGCCGCTGTGGACCGCGGCTACGAGTACATCGCCATCACCGACCACTCGGCCACGCACGGCTTCGGCAACGACGTCCCGCCGGACGAGCTGCGCCGCCAGATCGAGCGCATCCACGAGCTCGACGCCGCCACCGACGGCATCCGGATCCTGGCCGGGTCCGAGGTGAACGTGCTCCCCGACGGCTCGCTCGACTACGAGGACGACCTGCTGGCGGAGCTCGACTGGATCATGGCGAGCCTCCACTCGTCGTTCCGGATGGGCGAGCGCGAGCAGACCGAGCGGATGATCCGCGCGATGGAGCACCCGCTGGTCGACGCGATCGGACACCCGACCGGCCGGCTGATCGAGCGGCGCCAGCCGTACGCGCTCGACGTCGAGGAGGTCGCCAGGGCGGCGGCGCGCACCGGCACCTTCCTCGAGATCAACGGCAACCCCGATCGCCGCGACCTGAACGAGGTCAACGTGCGGATCGCCGTCGAGGCCGGCGCGACGATCGTGATCGACTCGGACGGGCACGGCGTGAACACGCTTCGGAACGTGGTCTACGGCGTGGCGACCGCGCGCCGGGGCTGGCTGACCGCGGCGAACGTCGCGAACACGCGCTCGTGGGAGGAGCTCGACCGGCTGCGGAAGCGCTCGCGGGCGGACGTCCCGGGCTAGGGGGCGGTACCCGCGCGGACGTCCGTGGGCGACGGCTCGTTCTTGCGGAAGCCGGGCGTGCGCAGGAGCTGCGTCGGCCTGAACGGCGAGTTGTGCTCCACGTAGAAGCGGACGCCGTCGCGCTCCTCGACCGCCGTCACCGCGCTCGAGTGGTTGCGCCAGGCGAGGGCGAAGCCGATCGCGTAGCCGGCGCCGATCGCCGGCACCTGCGGCACCAGGAACGCCACGCCGCCCGCCACGACCGTGAACACGAGCAGCCACCAGAGCCGGCCGAAGAGGATCGTGCCCGGCTGCAGCTCGGGCAGGAGCGGTGTCGTCCGCGCGTCGGCCAGCAGCTTCGCGGTCGCCCGGTTGGCCGTGTGGCGGCGGCCGAACCACGCGCCGGTGGCAGCCGCCACCGCCCACCAGGCGAGCGCCACGTACTGGAGCGTCGTGTCGTCCTTCCCGCGCGCGCCGGCGATCGCGACGATGGCGAGCGCCGTGGCGGATGCCGCGAACAGCAGGACGGCCGTTCGCAGGAAGTCCGGGTAGCGCACGGTCCCTACAGGTGGTGGAGGACCTCCAGGAACCCGGCGGGTCCCTGCACTGCCAGGTCGGCGCGTTCCTCGATCGCGCGCGGTCCCTCCGCCGAGACGACCCCGACCTTGACCGCGGCGTCGAGCGTGCCGTCCGCGATCCCGGCGTCGAGCGCGTCGAAGGCGTCGAGATCGGTCGTGTCGTCGCCGCCGTAGAGCGCGACGCGCAGCTCGGGCCGGGCGATCAGCTGCTCCACGGCGCGCCCCTTGGTGATCGGGACGGGCGGCCGGATCTCGAGCACCTTGCGGCCCCAGTGGGCGGTGAGCCCGTCGGTCTCGGCGGCGATCTCCTCGAGGCGCGCGTGGGCGGCGTCCTCGTCCGGCGCGCCGCGCCAGTGGAAGGCGACGATCGGCCCCTTGTCCTCCAGGCGCACCCCGAGCCCGCGCAGGTCGTCGCCGTCGTGCGCGGCCGCGAACTCGTGGACGGCCTCCGCGTAGCGCGCGAACTCGGGCACCACGGTCGGCTCGCGGTCGCCGGGCCACAACAGCTCGGCGCCGTGACCGCCGGCATAGGCGATGGCGCCGACGCCGGCCAGGCGCTTGGCGTCGAGCGCCGAGCGGCCCGACACGCAGGCGACGACCGCGTAGCGGCGGCTCAGCTCGGCGAGAACGCGGGTGGCCGCCGGTGGCACGCGGGCCTCCTCGGCGCGCGTGGTGATCGGGGCGAGCGTGCCGTCGATGTCACAGAGGATGGCCGCTCGAGCCGGGTGCTCGGTCAGCGGTCTGAGTGCGGAGTCCAACACGGACGTAGTATGGCGGCCATGTCGTCCCGGCTCGTGCGTCTGGCGCTGATCGGCTGCGCCGCGGGGGCGTTCAGCGGGCTGTTCGGCGTCGGCGGGGGGACGGTGATCGTGCCGCTCCTGATCCTGTGGTTCGGCTTCGGCGAGCGCGAGGCGACCGGCACGTCGCTCGCCGCGATCGCGTTCATCGCCGCGCTGGCGGCCGCGATCCACGGGGTCTACGGCCAGGTGCACCCCGACAAGGGCGCGATCGTCGCGGTACCGGCGCTGGCGGGGGTCGTGGTGGGCACCGCGCTCCAGCAGCGCATCCCGCAGCGCGCGGTCTCCGGCGCGTTCGCCGTGCTGTTGACCGTCTCCGCGGCGATCCTGGTCTTCTGAGACCGCGGGTGGGGAGCTGATGGACGCCGGGAGCATCGCCGCGGCCGCGGTCGTCGGGTTCGCGGGTGGCGTCACCGGTGGGCTCCTCGGGGTCGGAGGTGGCGTGCTGTTCGTGCCGGCGCTCGTCTTCTTCCTCGGGCTGTCGCAGCTCGCCGGGGAGGCGACCTCGCTGCTCGCGATCATCCCGGTCGCGATCCTGGGCGCCTGGCGCCAGTACGGCTACGGGAACGTGCGCCTCCGCGAAGGGATCACGGTCGGCCTCCTGTCGGTGCCCGGGGTGCTGATCGGAGCCGTGGCGGCCGAGGAGCTCCCGGAGCGCGCGCTGGAGCTGGGGTTCGCGGCCCTCCAGCTGTTCTTCGCCGTCACCCTGGCTCGGCGCGCGCTGGATCGGGTATAAGGCCGCCATGGGCAAGAAGATCCTCGCCGTGGTCTCGGAGCCGGTGTCGGCCGACGCGCTCAGGAGCGCGGTCGGCGAAGAGGACGCCCAGGACGCCGAGGTCCTGGTCGTCGCGCCGGCGCTCCAGTCGAAGCGGCGCTTCCTCCTCGCCGATCCCGACCCGGCGATCGACCGCGCCGAGCAGGTGCAGGAGGAGACCGTGGAGCGGCTGGACGAGGAGGGGGTCGACGCCGCCGGGGACACCGGCGAGTCCGACCCGCTGCTCGCCATCCAGGACGCTCTCCAGACCTTCGAGGCCGACGAGATCGTGCTCTTCACTCATCCCGGCGGCAGCCAGAACTGGCTCGAGGACGGGCTCGTGGAGGAGGCGAAGGAGCGCTTCGAGGCCCCGGTCAGGCATCTGGTCGTCGAGGGTTGAGGAGCTACCACCACTCGCAGTTCGGGGCCGCGCGGGCGGTGTCGGTCTGCATCCCCGTGCGCGAGGAGGCCGGGACGATCGGCGGAATCGTCGAGTCGCTGCTCGACTCGGTGGACCAGGTGGTGGTCGTCGACGCGTCGTCGTCCGACGGAAGCGCCGCGATCGCCGCCGGCGCCGGCGCCGAGGTGTACGACCAGTCGGAGCTGCTGCCCGAGTTCGGTGAGCTGCGCGGCAAGGGGGACGCCATGTGGAGGTCCCTGACCGTGCTGCGCAACGAGATCGTCTGCTTCGTCGACGGCGATTCGCTGGACTTCGGGCCTCACTTCGTGCACGGTCTCGTCGGGCCGCTGTTCGCCGACCCGTCCCTGCGGTACGTGAAGGGCTTCTACCGCCGCCCCTTCGGGGATCAGCCCGAGGGAGGCGGTCGCGTGACGGAGCTCACGGCGCGACCCCTCCTCAGGCTGTTCTACCCCGAGCTCGCCGAATGCCGGCAGCCGCTGGCAGGTGAGATCGCCGCCCGCCGCTCGCTGCTCGAGTCGATCCCGTGGGCCACGGGATACGGCATCGAGATCGCGCAGCTGATCGACGTCTACCGCGAGGTGGGCATCGACGCGATGGCCCAGGTCGACCTCGACGTGCGCCGGAACCGGCACCAGCCGCTGTCGGCGCTCGGGGCGATGGCGAGCGACGTCGCCGCCGCGCTCGCGACCAGGCTGGCGCGCGAGGGCCGCCTCACCGAGGCGCCCGCGGTGCTGGAGCGGCCGCCGCTGCGGTCGCTGCGCGCCGCGGCCTAGTCGAACGGGGGCCTGGCCCCCCGTTCAGTTCCCCGAGATCTTCTCGAGCTGCTCCTCGCCCTGCTCGACGTCCTCCTGGTCTACGTCCGGGTTCGACGGCGGCTGGGGGTGGACCTTCGGGTCCTCGGCGGGCTCGGAGGGGGCGCGTTGTGTGTCATCGGTCCGTTCGGTCATGGAGGCGTCTCTACCCGCGGGTGCGGTTCCCCACACCCGGCCGAGGCCTGATGCCCGTATTGGAAGGCGGTCCCGGCGGAGCGATGCTGAGGCCATGAAGACCTCCCAACGCATAACACTGGCCGTCGTATCGATCGCGACCGCGATGCTCATGCTCGACATCGCCGTCGTCAACACCGCGATCCCGAGCATCGCGCGCGACCTGGACGCGGATCTGAGCGGCGTCCAGTGGGTCGTCGACGCGTACACGCTCGCGCTCGCATCGGTCGTCCTGACCGCGGGCTCGCTGGCGGACCGCCTCGGCCGCCGGCGGCTGTTCGCGATCGGGCTCGGGATCTTCACCGTCGCGTCGCTCGCCTCGGCGCTCGCCGACAGCATCGCGGTGCTCAACACCGCCCGCGCGGTCCAGGGCATCGGCGGCGCGATCATGTTCGCGGTCTCGCTCGCGCTCCTGGCGCACGCGTTCCCGCGGCCGCGGGAGCGGGCGGGCGCCCTGGCCGTCTACGGCGCGACCATCGGCGCGTCGTTCGCCGTCGGCCCGCTGGTCGGCGGCGCCCTCACCAGCGGCCTCGACTGGCGCTGGATCTTCCTGGTCAACATCCCGATCGGCCTGATCGCGCTCGCGGCCACGTTCCACGGCGTCGAGGAGTCGCGCGACCCGAACGCCCGCTCGATCGACTGGCTCGGCCAGATCGTGCTCGGCGGCGGCCTGTTCCTGCTCGTGCTCGGCCTCCTGCGCGGCAACGGGGACGGCTGGACGAGCACGCCGATCGTGGCCGAGCTGGCCGGCGCGGTCGCACTGCTCGCGCTGTTCGTGGTGATCGAGCGCAGGGTGCGCGAGCCGATGCTGCCGCTCGGCCACTTCCGCATCCGCGCCTTCACGGGCGCCCAGGTCGCAGCGTTCGCGATCTCCGGGTCGTTCTTCGCCGTCTACCTCTACGCGACGCTCTACCTCCAGAACGTCCTGGGGATGTCCGCCGTGGACGCCGGGCTCGCGTACCTGCCGGGCACGGTCGTGATGTTCTTCGTGTCCGGGGCGAGCGCGCAGCTGCTCGAGCGCGTCCGCCCGGCGGCGCTGATCGGCGGCGGGCTCGTGCTCGTGTCGGCCGGGATGCTGCTGATGTCCTTCATGGTCGGCACCGACAGCTCGTGGACGGTGACGCTCCCCGGCATGCTGATGGCGAGCGTCGGCACGGGCCTGTTCAACCCCGCCGTCAGCGGCGTGGCGCTGAACAGCCTGCCGGACGAGCAGAGCGGCCTGGCCGCGGGCGTGAACGACACGTTCCGCCAGGCCGGCATCGCCGTCGGGATCGCCGGGCTCGGCGCATTGATCCCGGCGAAGGCGGCGCTCGGCCAGGACCCGGCGGCCTACGTGGACGGCCTCCAGTCCGCGCTGGCCGTCGGCGCCGCTCTCGCGGCGATCGGGGCGATCGTGGCCACGCACCTGCTGCGGCGCGTGCGGGCGGCGGACACGCTGGCGAGTGGTGGTGGCGCCGTCGAGGTCGCCCCCGCCGCGGCCTAGCCGCGGATTGTCGGGCGGCGCTCGCGGCCCAGCACGACGGTGAGAGCGACCGGCATCGCCAGCGCGATGCCCGCGATGACGACGGCCGACACCGCGAAGATCCCGCGGCCCAGGTGCGAGGCCGGCACCAGCAGCAGGCCGCCGAGGGTCGCCGCCAGGAGCAGCAGCGCCACCAGCAGCCCGGGCGTCGGTAGCGGCACCGGCCGCGCCGGCGCCCCGTGCTCGCTGCGCGCCAGCGCGATCGCCGACATGGCGGTCGCCCAGGCGCCGGCCACGAGGTAGCCGCCGACCACGTCGCTCGGGTAGTGGGCGAGGAGGACGACCAGGCCGACGCCCACCGACGCCGCGTAGACCGACGCGGCTAGCGCGATGAACGGCCGCCACGCGCGCGGTGCCACGATCACCGCCACCAGCGCGATCGACATCGCCGCGGTGGCGTGGCCGCTCGGGAACGCGTCGTCGAGCCAGCGCGCGGACTCGCCGCCGAGCGGGTTGCCGCGGGCGAGCATCGGCTTGAGCACCTGGGTCGTGGCGCTCGCCCCCGCCACCGTCGCGATCGCCACGAAGGCCAGGTCGCTGCGCCGCCGCCTCAGGGCCACGAACGCCGCGGTCGCGGCGGCGAGCGCGAGCGTCGCCACGTGGACCGTGTCGACAGCTCGCCGGAGCGCCGCGTGGGCGCGAGCCCAGGCCTCGCCGCTCGTGCCCCGCGGCAGGGCGCGCGCGTCGACGTCCACTCCCCAGGCCGTCCCGAGCGCCACGACGTACACGAGGGCGCACGCGAGCACTGCAAGCACGCTCAGGATCGTGAGCCGCCTCGCGGTGGACATCCAGGCCAGCGTACGAGGCGCTGGCCGGCGCGGCCTAGCCCTGGGGCTGGACCGGCTTCGAGGTGTCGAGCACCTTGCCGTCGGCGTCGAGCGCCTCGACGGCGAGGTAGGTCGGCACGCCGGAGATCGTCGTCTTTGTCTCGAAGCCCTTCTTGACGAACGTCTTGCCGGGCAGGAGCGCGTCCGGCGTCGGGCCGCTCTTCACGCGCCAGCGCGCGACCTCGGTGGCGCCGTTCCAGCTCACGAAGATGTCGGTCTCGCCGCCGCTGGCCTCCGCGACGACGTCCGGCCCCTTGGACGGCTGGGCGGTCCAGGGCATGTGCCAGGTGCGGTAGGTGTCGACCGTCTCCGGCACGAAGTTGCCGTCGAGCGCGACGTCGCCGCTCGGGGTGAACTCGGTGAAGAACGGCACGTCGCCGCCCCAGCCGATCATGTAGTTGCCGTTCGGCAGCGGCTGGACGTTGCCCTGGCTCGGGCTCTCGAACTCCGGCTTGCGCCGGAACGCGCGCTTGAGCGTGACCTTGTTGTCGTCCTCGTTCACGTTCAGGGCGATGCCGCGCGCCGTGCGGCCGGTCGAAGGCGGCGAGCCGTTGTCGAAGACCGTCACGCGGCCGGCGTTGTCGCGGCGGATGTCGTGCTGCGAGACGAACTTCGCGCCGTTCGAGAGCTTGTAGTCGCTGTCCTTGCCGCCGAGCTTCCAGAGCACCTTGCCGTTGCGGCGGTCGAGCTCGAGCGCGGCGTGCATGTCGCGCGCCGAGACCAGGAGGTTGCCGTCCTTCTCCTCGTGGACGGAGTTCACGTGGCTCACGTCGAGCGGCGCGTCCTTCGGGATCTTCGCGTAGGTCTCCTTGACGCTCACGCTGCCCATCGTGTGCCACTCGAAGAGCACGATGCCGGTCTTGATGTCGACCTCCTGCACGATGCCGTCGAGCACCGAGCCGTTCTTGGACCCGCCGATGCTGCTCAGGTCGTACTTGACCGGCTCGTAGATCAGGAGGAACGCGGTCTTGCCGTCGCGGCTGAGCTGGAACTCGTGGAAGTCGGCCTTGTAGCCGTTGCCGGCCTCGACCACCGCGGCGCGCCGGTAGGCGTTGTCGTAGATGTAGCCCTTGCCGCGGCCCTGGCCGTGGAAGACCTGGCCCTGCCACCAGGTGAGGTGCGGCGCGCCCGCGTACTGCTGGACGCGGAAGTCGAAGGCGCTGTTGAACTTGGGGACGCGCTTGGACCAGATGACCTGGCCCGTGGCGTCGGTGATGATCGGCCCGTCCTGCCCGGCGCCGGCCTTGGGGGCGACGAAGATGCTCCCGGGGGCGGCCTTGGACGTGCGCTTGTTGATCTTCAGCGTGAGCGGCCGGAGGCTGCTCGACTTGAAGCGCTGCTCGCCGTCGGGGTGGCCGGCGGGGTCGGCGCGGATCTCGGTGGGCACGCCGACGGGCGCCTTCTCGGCGATCTTGAACTTCACGACGCCGTCCTTCTCCCGGACGAGCTTCTGCTTCGCGTCGACGGTGACGGTCTCGCCGGGCCGGAAGTCCTTCTTCGAGACGAAGCTGACGCCGTTCCCGTCGGGGTGCGGCTTGAGCGTGCCGCCGTGGCGACCGCTCCTCGAGCCCTTCACGACGATCCCGGTGATCTTGGCCGGGGCGTCGCCGCGGAAGCTGACCGTCGTCTTCGGGGACGCCGTGGGGGTGCCGGCCATCGGGAAGGTGGCGATCCCGTCGTCGCCGGCGGCCGAGGAGCCGCAGCCGACGGCCACGATCGTGGCGAACGCGGCGGCTGCGATCAGCCAGGTTTGCAGTCGGGCGGACATCGCGAAGCGGGGGAGGGTAGCGATCTCTATTCGGGCTTCACGGCGCGTGAGGTGCCCAGTGGGGTTCCCGACGCGTCGAGGGCCCGGACCTGCACGAAGGCGGGCGTCCCGCCGATCGTGGCCTTCGTCTCGAAGCCGTCGCGGGCGACCGTCGCGACCGGTGCCAGCGTGCTCTTCGAGCTCCCCGCGCGTACCTGCCAGCGCGCGACCTCGGTCGCGCCGTTCCAGCTCGCGAACACGTCCGTCTTCCCGTCGGCGGCCCTGGCGGCGACGTCGGGAGCGTGGACTGGCTGGCCGTGCCACGGGAACCGGTACGCCCTGTAGGTCTCGTCGCCCTTCGGCTTGAAGTGGGCGTCGTAGACGGCGCTGCCCTTGGCCGTGTACTGGGCGAAGTACGGCACGCTCCCGCCCCAGCCGACGAAGACGTCGCCGTTCGGGAGCACCTGCGTGCTGCCGGCGCTGAAGGCCTTGAGCGAGCGCCGGTACTTGTACGCCTTCCTCACGCTCACGCGGCGCTTCTGCTCGTCCACGTTCAGCCACAGCGCCCGGCTCTCGCGACCGGGGTCGGGCGGACCGCCGTTGTCGAACAGCGTGATCGAGCCGTCGGGCTGGAGCCGCGCGTGGTGCTGGGAGATGAAGTCCGAGTTGCCCACCATCTTGAAGTCGCTGCGCTTGCCGCCGAGGCGCCACAGGATCCTGGCCGTGCGCCGGCTGAGCTTGTAGACGGTGTTCGTGTGGCGGGCCGAGACCAGCAGGTTGCCGTCGGGCGTCATCTGGATCGAGTTCAGGTGGGCCACGTCGTAGGGGTGGCCCTTGTCGTGCGGCCCGTGGGACTCCTTCGAGCTGATGTTCCCGAGGGCGTGGAACTCGTACATGACGAGCCCGGTGGGGATGTCGATCTCCTGCACGATCGTGTCCATCGCGGTCGTGCCGCCGAAGGTGACGGGCTCGTAGACGAGCACCAGTGCGGTGTCGTTCGGCGAGATCTCGAACTCGTGGAGGTCGGCGGCGTAGCCGTTCCCGGCGCGGACCGTGGCGATCTTCCTGTACGAGCTGTCGTAGATCAGGTTCTCGCCCTTGCCCTGCCCGGGCCGCGCGCGGCCCTGCCACCAGGTGAGGACCGGCTTGCCGCGATACGTCTGCGTGCGGAAGTCGAACGCGCTCCTGCGCTTCGGGTTCTTGTGGAACCAGATCAGCCGGCCGCGCTCGTCGGCGATCATCGGACCGTCCTGGCCGGGGCCGGCCTTCGATGCCACGAAGAGGTTGCCCAGGCCGCGGGCGCGCTGCTCGCGCTTGTTCACGACGATCGACGGCGGCCGCAGGTCGGGGAGGGTCTCGAAGTGCTGCTCGCCCTCGGCGCTGCCGCCCGGCTCGCGGCCCGCGCCCAGCGTCCACTTGCCCGGCGGGCGGGAGATCCTGAAGCGCACGTAGCCGTGGGCCTGGCCGACGAGCGGGAGGTCGGCGTAGACGCGCACGTGCTCGCCCCGCTTGAAGCCCTTCTCGGGGACGAAGCTCGCGCCCTGCCCGTCCGAGTGCGGCCTGAGCGTGCCGCCGTGGGTGCCGGACACGGAGCCGCGCACCTTGATGCCCGTCAGCTCGGCGGGGGTGGCGCCGCGGAAGCTGATCTGCGAGTCGGGCGACGCGACCAGCGTGTCCGCGGCCGGGAAGACCGCGACCGGCGGGTGGGCGGCCTGGCTCGGCCCCGAGAACGACGTGACGGCCGCGACGAGGGCCGCCGCGGCGAGGAGGGATGTGAGCCGTGGCGACACGCGACCCCGCAAGACGGGGGTATCTAACACGGGCGGGTGTCCGAAAGGTTCGGTGGCTCGGAGCCTGGCGCGCTCATCCGCGCCTCGCCGAGGCCGAGCACTCGTGTCCGCGGCGGCACCTCGCGAGGCGCCGCAGGATCGAGTGCAGGCGGATGATCCTGTGCTCGGGCACGAGGTCGATGCGGTTGTCGAGCTGGAACGGGTCGCGCCTCAGGTCGTAGTACTCCGCCTCGCCCGTCTCGTACTCGACGTAGAGCTCGCCGGCGGTGCGCACCGCCTCGTAGCTCGGCGGGTTGGCCACGCCGGCGCGCGGGGCATCGGGGTCGTCGCGCCCGTTCACCGGCCCGACGTGCTCGATCAGCACTCCGCGGCGCCAGCGCCCCGGCGCGTTGCCGTGGAAGAGCCGCGCCAGGCTGCGACCGTCCACGGGCCCGGTCATGCGTGTCCGCGCCAGGCCGGCGAAGGTCGGCGCGAGGTCGATGTTCGCCGCGAGCTTCTTGACCGTGCGCCCCTTCGGCACGTCGGGGCCGGCCACCACGAGCGGCACCCGGATGTCGCTGTCGAAGGCCGTCAGCTTGCCGGGGAGGAGCCGGTGGTCGCCCAGGTGGAAGCCGTTGTCGGAGCTGAAGATCACGTAGGTCTTGCGCGCGACGCCGGCGTCCTTCAGCGCGTCCTGGACGCGCCCGAGCATCCGGTCCACCGCCTGAACCGAGCGCACCCGCTTTCGGAATGCCCGGTCCACCAGCTCGATTCCAAGCGGCGGCACCTTGCGCCGGACGTCGAGCCAGGTGGGCGGGAGCACGTTCCTGCGGTTGAAGGCAGGCGTTCGCGGCGCCCTCAGGTGGTTGAACCGGCCGCGGTCGCGCGGGGCGGGCGTGAACGGCGCGTGCGGAGCGAAGGTCGACAGCTCGAGCAGGAACGGCCTCCCGGCCCGCGCCTCCTCCCCGATGAAGTCGACCCCCTTCTCCGCCAGGACGTCTGTCATGTAGTCCTCCGGCTCGTGTCCGTACTGCACGATCGTGCCGTTCTCGTTCAGCGCGTAGTCGTACTCCCGGTAGCCGTTGCCGGCCACGTCCCACTCGCTCCAACCGGGCGGCACGTAGGGGTCGAAGCCCATGCGCCGCTGGAGGAGCGGCATGTAGCCGTTCATGTACTTGCCCATCATCGCCGTGGCGTAGCCGGCGCGCCGGAGGGCGGTCGCGAACGTGAAGCGCTCCTCGCCGCGGCGGCGGAACTTGCGGAAGCCGCCGTCGGGGGGAGTGTTCGTGAAGATCTTCGTGTTGTGCGGGAGCCGCCCGGTGAGGATCGAGGCGCGCGAGGGGCAGCAGAGCGAGTCGGTGACGAAGTAGTGGCTGAACGTGACGCCCCGTCGCTGGAGCCGCTTCACGTTCGGCATGTGCTCGACGAGGTTCCACGACAGGTCGTCGGTGAGCACGAACACGATGTTCGGCCGCGGGTCGGCGGGCCGCTTCTCCGGCGCGAGCTCGACCGGCGCCGGCGGCTCGGGGCGCGCGCGGGCGCGCGGCTTCTGCCCATCGTCTGAGTCGCAGCCGGCGAGCAGCGCGAGGAGCGCGGCGACGGCCGCGAGGGCGGAGGTTCGGTTACGCACGCCCGCTGGTAACTAGCAGGCGTGCGTAAACGGGTCTTTAGCCGTGGACAGTCAGGGTGCGCTTGGGGCTCAGCCCGCGTGCGTGGTCGGAGTCGGCCGGCTTGATCACGCGGAACGCGCCGTTCGTGTTCACGGTGCGCTTGCGGCTGTAGAACGAGAACGTGTCGCCGGCGTCGACCAGCTTGATCGTGGCGACGGTCTTCCAACCGGTCTTGGCCTTGCGCTGGAGCAGGACGTTCTGCCCGTCGTGCGGCGGATAGACCCGGCCCTTGAACGTGACCGTCTGGCCGACCTTGGGGGTCGTGTCGCTCACGACGAGGCCGACGCGCGTGGCGACCGTCACGGTCAGCTCAGGGCTGGTGGCCGGCGACTTCGACTTGGCGGTGGCCTGGTACTTCGTGTTGACGGTCGGCGTGGCCGTGAACTTGTAGGTGCCGTCCGCGGCCGTGTTCGTCGACCCGAGGTTGTTGAAGTTGCCGAACGGGAACGGGTCCTCGCGGAGGGTGACGTCCTCGCCCGCGCTGTCGTCCCCGGTCAGCTTCCCGGTGATCGCCACCGGCTTGCCGAACACGACGGGGTTCGGCTGGGCCGCGATCGAAAGCTGGTGCGGGCTGGGTGGCGCGGCCAGGGCCTGCGCCGGGATCGTTATGGCGGCCGCGGCGGAGGCGGCGACCGCGAGTCTGTGGAGTCTCATACCCCTTCCAACTCCGACGGCCCGGATGGGTTGGGAGGTTGAAACAGGGGGCCAGGCCCCCTGCTTCACGTCAGCCGCAGCCGTGCTGGCCCAGGCGGCGGCGGTAGACGTCCATGTCTTCGCGCGTCCAGTCGCCGTGGGTCTGCGTGCGCAGGCTCGCCACCCGCTCGCGGTGGTACGGAGACGAGAGGCTCTCGTTGTGCCCGATCACGTCCTTCGTCGCGATGCCGTAGCTGCACATCAGCCAGCTCGTGAGCTTCAGGGACGCGGCCATCTGCTCCTCGTTGCCGAGGATCTCGGCGTCCGAGAAGCCGGCGTGCTCGATCCCGATCGACGTGTAGTTGAGGCCGACCGTGTGGCGGCACATCGTCGTCAGCGGAACGAGCTGGTAGATCGTCCCGTCGGTGTCGATCACGAAGTGCGCGCACGTGCCGGGCAACTCGTGGAGCTCGCTGTCGGGCACGTCCGCCGCGAAGGTGTTGAACGCCGAGCGCGCGTCGGCCGACGCGGTGTAGTGCTCGACGATCACCTTCGGGTCGCGCAGCTGGTATGTCGAGAGCCCGTAGTGGCGCTGGGCGTACGCGACCATCTCCTCTCGCCGCCGCTCGGGGAAGGGGATCGGCATCTGGCGAATCGCTGGCTTTCCGGCGGCGCCCACCACGGGCGCCCGGTCCCGGCGCGCCGCGCGCCGCTCGGCGAGCTCCCGCTTCAGCCGGCGCTCGCGCGCCGCCAGGCGGGCGCGGGTGAGGTCGCCCGAGGACGGGTCGAGGCCGACGACGTCGTGCTCAGGGGCCGCCCCCGACCCGCACCCCGCGATGGCGAGCGCCGCGAGCAGCGCCGCCGCGACGCGCCTACGGGAAATAGACGCTGGCGTTGTTGCCCCCGGTGCACGTGTGCGTGGTCCCGGAGTGGCACGACATCGTCACGTCCCGGCCGAGCGCCGAGCTGTACGACGAGACCGAGATGTCCCCGCCGCCGAGCCGCCAGTAGTCGTCGCGCACGTTGCGCGCGAACGCGCAAGTGGTGTTGGGTCCCGCCGTCACGCCGTCGCCGCAGGCCCTGCTCCCGGCGAGCGGTCCGGGGGTGCCCGGGATGCCGGATCCGCCGGGCGAGTCGCCGCTCGGCCCTGGCGCGTCGGAGCCGCCCGAGCCCTTCTGCTCCCGGAGCTGGCGCTGGAGCTGCTTGATCCGCTCGGCCGTCGCGCCGTCAGCGCGGGCCTGCCGGATCTGCTCCTGGTTGTCGAGCGTGCGGGCCACGTCGACGCCCGAGCCGCACCCCGCGAGCGCGGCGAGGACGGCGGCGAAGCCGACGATGGAAATGGCGCGGCGGGCGCCTGTCTTGGCGGCAGGGGTCATCGACCCGCGGCCGGTGCGGGACATCATTTGCGAGTCCTCCCAGAGAGGTTCGAGGCTTTGAGGGCGTCGCCTGGCGGCGTGGCTCCGTGCCCGTTGTGCCGCCGTCCGTGGCCGCGCGGTCGACACTAACCCAGACGCGCCAATTTCGCCACTCAATTCCCACGATCGGGTGAAGCGCATTCCTGCGACGCGCCGGACCGGGCGACTTAGTCTTCGTCCCGGAGCGGCAGGGGTCTGGTGGCCCATCCGGTCTTCAAAACCGGCAGGGCGGGGCAGCCCCCCGCTTGGATGGTTCGATTCCATCGCCGCTCCGTGGGGGGAATCCGCTGCACGTCGCGCGGTTCTCCGCGGGTCGCTCGACCGCCCAGCCTCTGACCCTGCGGATGCGCGCTTCCTTCGGTCCCGCTACTCCCCGCCCATCGCACTGTCGCGCGACCATCGCGCGCCAGCCTCGTGTTCGAACTGTGTCGAACTAGGGGACATTTCTTTCCTAGGCAGCGATGTCATCCCCCCGGGGGTGAAGTTCGCCCCAGTCGCGCTGCGCCCACGCCAGAAGGGCATCGAGCAACTCCTCCGAATCCCGCACCGACAGCCCGTGCTTCCGGCAGTAGTCCCACACGATGTCCGGAAGGCCCGCGGGCGCGTCGAGAACCGGCCGTGGCTTCCTAGGAAGAGCGCCTATGGCCAGCAGCAGGTCGACGCGGCGCTGCATGAGCTGCGTCTGGTGGGTTATCGCCTTGATCCTGATCGCGTCGCTATTCGTGTTCAGCCTTATGAGCGCGAGATCGGCGATCGCCGCGTCGAGGTGCTCGAACTCGGCGTCGACGCGGTCGAGCGCCTCGGCCCAGTGGTCGACCGTGCCCTGCTCCTCACGGTGCTTCGCGACGATCCGCTTGACCTGCCGCTCCGAGATCCCGTAGACCTGGGAGATCCTGCGGTAGGTCAGCCCGCGCAGCCACGCGAAGACGATGTCGAAGTCGCGGCGGATTCGCTCTGCCTTCCTCATCCCTTCATTGTCCCTCGCTTTCGGGCGAGTCCCACATCGGGCGTTCCCGGCCTCCTGAGCCCCAGACGAGGCCGTGTCGGAGCGCGAACTTGATGTTCTGCCCCCACAGAGCGAATGTGGCGTCATGCCTCCCCGAGGGATCCCTTCCACGCCGCCCGGCATCGTCGCGCGCCATTCCCGACCCTGCCAGTCGAGCGTGGGACCGGCATGCATCTGCCGGCCGACATTCCAGGCGTCGACCTGGAGCGTCCGCGACCGAAAGCCAATTCGCCGGACCTTCGCGACGGTCGCTGAGGCGCGCCGCTGGCGCAGCGAAATGCAGGTTGTCCTCAGTCGCGGCACCGTACGCGCGCCGGTCAAGACGACGCTGGCAGAGGCTTCGCACGCGTGGCTCGAGGCTGCACGCGCCGGCCTGATCCGCACGCGGAGCGGTACCCCATACAAGGGCTCGGCCGTCCGCAGCTATGAGGGGGCGCTGAAGACGAAGGTCCTGCCGCGGATCGGCCACATGCGACTGTCATCGATCAGCCGCAACACGGTTCAGGACCTCGTCGATGAGCTCGTCGCCGAGGGGCTCGCCCCGAGCTCCGTGCGAAACGCGATCCTGCCGGTACGGGCGGTCTTCCGACGCGCCGTAGCGCGCGACGAGGTCAGCATCAATCCGACACTGAGACTCGAGCTTCCGGCCGACCGTAGGCGCCGCGAGCGCGTCGCACGTCCAGCCGAGGCGACCGCGCTGCTCGCCGCACTCGCGCCTAACGACCGCGCCGTGTGGGCAACGGCGATCTACGCCGGCCTTCGCCGCGGCGAGTTGCGCGGGCTCCGCTGGCAGGACGTCGACTTCGAGGGCCGGCTGATTCGGGTCGAGCAGGCTTGGGACCGAGTCGACGGCCCGATCCTCCCGAAGAGCCGCTCCGGCGTCCGAACGGTCCCGTTGCCCGACGTCCTCCGGATCGAGCTGCTTGGGCTGCGGCTGCTGCAGGGACGCAGCGGGAGCGGGCTCGTGTTCTCGGCGACCGGCAAGCGGCCATTCGACCCGCCGACACTCGCCGCGCGCGCGAAGCGCCACTGGGCCGAGCTCGGTCTTCGGCCGATCTGCCTGCACGAGTGCCGCCACACATTCGCCGCGCTTGCCATCGACGCGGGGATCAACCCGAAGGCCCTGTCGACCTACATGGGGCACGCGTCGATCACGATCACCCTCGACCGCTATGGCCATCTTTTCGCTGGAAACGAGGCTCGGTCAGCGCGCCTCTTGGACCGTTATCTCGAAGCTACGGCCCGAGATGGACAAGCCGAGTAGCTATCCGCCATATGTCGTGGGCGAAGCGGACCGAGAGCGGTGGGACCGGTGCGCCGCTGTTTCGGCGCTCATGCTGCAGGAGCGTGGGACGCCCCTGCATTGGGCCACTGTTCGATGGCTGTATCACTCGAAGCTCCCAACCTTCGGACTGTAGCTACCACCCGTGGTTCGACCTACTGTGCTCAGTCGGAGTTCCTCGTCAACCCGCCGCGAAAGCGCTGAGCCTGCGCCGAACTCATTCACCACGCAGGCGGCCCGCCGCTTCGCGGGCGGCCCGTTTGGCGTCGTCTGCGGCCGTAGCGGCCCAGTCCTTCGCCACATGCTTCGCCCTGCCGTAGACGATGCGTTCCTGCCAGGCGCTCGGATGCTCAATCCAGTCGATGGCGCTGCGGGTTGTTGTGAGTGCCCGTTCGATCGCCTCGATCGGTTCAGACCCGGGATCACTGCGCACGTGTTCGTCGGTAAGACGCTGTTCGAGGTCCGCCTCAATCGCGCGCAACCCAGCCTCGGTCCCTGCCGCCTTCGTCGACTCGCGCTCGTAAACCGCCTCGAGACTCACTTGCGCACTTCGGACCTGGCGTTCTAGCTCGCCGACTGGAATCGAGCGCAGCAGCGAGGCGCCTACGGAGACGCTGCCCGCAGCGAGCGCCGCGGGCGCGACGGCCAAAACGATGGTTCCGCCGGCCATTCCGAAGAGGCCCGTCGTCCCGCCCAGCAGGGCGAGCCCGTGCGCGGTCGCGGCCGCGCCCGACAGGCCGGTCCCGATACCGCCGACTAATGCTGGGCCGCCACCCAGGGTGAAGACCGTTAGTCCAATCATCGCAACCCCAGCGAGGCTGCCGATGATGACGTGCCCGCGGCCGAGGCCAGCGTGCATCCCGTCGACGTCGCGCCACGCTTCGATCAGGCGCCGTCCGAAATCCGCCCCTAGTTCAAATCTCGAAGCCACCGCCTCAATGGCAGGCTCCCAGATTCCATCGTCGTATCTCAGTTGGTGTGGGAGAAATGGGTCCGCCGCCAGAAGGTCCACTAGCACGAGGCCGCGTGCTTCTAGCCCCACAGAGTTCAGAACGTCGTCGACGCCCTCTTCGCCTTCGACGTCAATGTCGAAGGCCTCCCGAATCGCCTTCGCCTTATCGGCGGCGACCACGCGCATCCGTCCCGCCCGCTCGCAGTCCTCCGTGCGGTCGGTCAGCTCGACCGCGAGCAGCCACGATGACAGCGCCGAGAGGGCACCAACTTGGCTGCTCCCTGAATCGTGTGTCGCCATCGCGCGGACGGTATGCCCCAATGTACGTCAGGTCAAGCTTGCTCGAGCCGAGACAAGCTCTGACCGACCTGCACGGGGCACTAAACACGACGATGTCTCGACTCCGCAACGGCCCCGAGCACCGCTAGCGTTCAGGCATGGCCTCCGGGCGTAAGATTGACACGCGGAACCTTCTGTATCACTACCTGCAGCGCGACCTACACGATGTCGATCCCGAGCTGTTCAGGGTACTCGCCGCGGGATTGGTCTCCAGGCTTGGAGTCTGGCTCTCTCCGGAGATCTATCAGCGTCTTCCCCTCCTCGTTCCATACGCGCGACGTGATCCGTACTCCCGTGGAGATAGAGCTGCCGGCATACCCGATCAGTGGGGCTCGCCCGACCGAGAGGGTTACTTCCGGGATGACAACAGTCTCGTGAAGGGCGTGCCGCGAAGCCTCACCGTCGCGAGTTCCTTCCGGCTTTATCGCGCAAGACGAGTCGGAACCGGTTTCGTCGCGGCTCACCTTTGGCGCAAGACTAGCTCGCAGGAGGCCGCCGCCCGAAACCCACTCACGTATTCCTTCGTCCCGAATCTCGTATGGCTACCGAAGGAAGTGGCGGGTATGTCGGACCTCGAGGGGTCCTTCGTGCAGCGGTACCTACAGCGCGTGTCCTTGACCGTGTACCGCGATGCGCCGGTGCTTTCCGAACACAGAGGTCTCAGCGAGCGGATCTGGCGTCTGCTGCCTGCACCGGTGACCGACGGAGAGCTCGCCGTTCCTCCACGAGAGATGCTGAGCTTCTTCACTCCCGACGAGGCATTCTTCCTTCGGCGCGCAGGGATCATTCGTGGCGTCGCCGCGGCCTTGTCCGATGGACGACCGACACGTAAGGTCGTGAGCACGCGCTACACGGAGGGAATCCCGTCGGTTGCGGACGAGACACGGGAGCACCTTGCGCAATTCCTGCGCGCCTACGCAGATGCCGTAGCTGCATAGGACGCGCGGGCCGACCGGTCGACGCCCGCGCAGGCGCCAGGGGTTCGGGCTCGAGTGCGAGCATGGCTCGGCCGGACTGTTCGCTGCTGCTCGTAATTCGAGGGAGGAAGCGCGTGGTGAGCTTGCTCAGCTCGTCGCTGCGATGGCAGACCGACTCAAGCCTGCGCCGGCGATAGGGGATTGCGATTGAGTTTCAATAGACCGATTCGGTGCCAGAGCTCTCCATCCCATCCGGTCGCGGACCATACGACGCATGCCACGCGAAGGCGCCGGCACGCAGAAGCTGGATCAGTTCCTCGTCTTCAATCTCGCCCTCAAGATGGGCCAGCCAGATCCGCTCGTTCCGCACGTCGCGAGGCATGTCCGGGTCGATCCCGATGCGCTCGAGAATCGCACCGACATCCGTCCCCACGACGAGGCGCGCGATTACGTCACTCCACGGGCCCAGTCGATTGCGCACCGTCGCGAGCGATGGCAGATCCTCATTCGCACTGGCCAGCACGTCGTACTGCTGAGCCGTTGGGGGGTCCCCGAGCTCCTCGATGAGCCGTGCGAGGCTGGCCCAGCAGGCAGCCTCGGTCCAGCGGCGGTGATAGCGGTCACGATTGGGGACGTTCGGCTCCATTCCAGCGGCTCGCACCGCATTGGCCCATGTACCGAACCGGTTTGCCACGGTTGGCAGGCTGGGGAGACCGGCCACCGCAGCTTGTCGCGCATAGTCGTTGGAGCTGGGAACCCCGCCGACGTGCTCGGCCACGCTTCGCACGGCGTCGATGAGTGCTTGATCGGTGTAGACGGACCGCCGTCGCGCCGCGGACATGTTGCGTCGGCGCTCGGCGCGGTCGGCGGTCGTGGCGAGTTCTCGCACCACCTCTCGGGCAGCAACCGGGTCCACGCCAAGCTCCGCCGCGGTCGCAGCAGGCTCTTCGCCTGTGCGGAACGCGCGCAGCAGCTGCTCGGCCGCGGCCCGCGCGCCAGTCAGCCGCCGCGCGCGGCGCTCGTCGGTAACCTGGCGCGCGCTCACGCCCGCTGCACTTACGATCTGCCGGACGCGTTCAGGCGAGACTCCGGCGTGATCAGCGATCTCTCGCAGCGTGAGACCCGCACGACGCATGCTGATTATCCGCTCGCGACGAGGATCCACCCTCATCGGCGGCTGACTCCGTGCCGCTCCCGAGCCCAGCGAACCGTCGCCGTGACCCGGCGCAGTCAAGACGCCCGTCGGCTTGGGCATCCGGTAGGAAAACTGTGGCGGCCGTTTGCCGACGGGCCCACGATCGGCACGGGTACCGAGCCCATGTTCGCGCAACGTCGCGATGATCTCCTCGAGCGTCTTCCGGCCCAAATTGGGGATCGCCTCGAGTTCGCTGGAGTGCACACGAGCGATGTCGCCCAGGCGTTCGAAGCCGGCACGCCTGAGGGCGTTCTCCGCGCGGACGCTGAGCCCCGCGGCCCCGATGAGGATTTCGCAGCCGCCGCCGGTGTGCCGGGAGGCGGGGCGGAAGAGGTATCCGAGGCGTCGTCGCATCGTGCCCCAAGGGCACTCGGCCGTTGACTCACGCGGCTGCGTTCACGAGGAAGCCCAGCCGATCCGCCTCCTCGAGAATCCTCTTGCCCTGAACGGCCTGCTTGCGCGACGGCTCACGGCCCTGACCCGCAAGCCGACCGAGTGAGAACGCGAGCGAGCGCTGCCACGGCTGGAGATTGTCCGTTTCCTTCGCCCAGTTCGCGAGTGCGAACCAGGTCTCGCCGGCGACGGCGGACATCTCCTGAATGAGCGCGCGCTCCTCCGGCTGAACGGTGTCGATTCCACTCGGACGCCTGCGCCGCCGCGGCCCGAGCTCCATCAGCTCGCTCTCGAGATCGGCGGCGAGTGTCACATCGAGCTCACGGATGCGCGTCCAGCAGCCATCTCGCTTGGCGTACTCGGTCACGTTCGCGGCCCCCGGCGGGTCAGTCAGTACCTGGTGCACCCGGTGCGAGAGTTCGACGATCACACCGGCGACCGCCGGCCCAATCTCCTGCTCGGCCCAGATGCGCTCGAGGTCCACGCGCTGTGCCGTGCGGTTTGAGAGCAGCGCAAGCGTGTAGGTCACGATGTTGGCGCGGTAGCCCCCGAAGTTCTGATCGCTGACCAGCCGCTCGGCGCGGCGGAAGAGGATCGCCTTGGCCACCAAATCCTGGAAGTAGGCTTGGTCAGGCTCAACGCTCCCGCGCTCACGGAGCCGCTGCATGAAGACGACGAAGTTCTTCTGCGCCCCGCGGCTGACCTCATGCGGCAGCTGGTCCCACGTGTTCTCGAACTTCGCCAGGTCCGTCTTCGTGAACTTCTGCTGCGATGGGTTCTGCTGTCTGAAGGCGCGCTGCCGAGCCGGGGTTCCCTCGCGCGCCAGCGCGTCGGCGTACTGACCGCGGGCCCGCTCGTAGAACCATCGCGTCTGGCGTTGTGTGCCGTCTGTCGCCGGCGCCCAGATTGTGCGCGAGAGGTTCTCGACGGCGACGTGAAACGGGTCGTTGGCGCTGAGATCGGCCTCGCTGACACGGTTCTGGCTGTTCGCGTAGCGCGAAATCAGCGGGACTATCCCGTCGAGGCGCTCCTCCGGAACCACCGTGATCTTCGCTTGGACGAACACGCGTGAGACATCCGCCTTCTCGCGGCGGACCGCGTGGTGGATCGACGCGGTTGTCTGACCGCCATTCACAATCTGCAGGTCCGCAATCCGTGCGATTCCGAGCCCACCGTCGGGCAGCCGACCGAGCTCGACCCTCGATGCGGTGGCCGAGATGCCGTTGTTGTAGGCAAGGAAACGTTCGGGCTCCCCCAGGATCGTGTCGCGGATGCCCCGGTTGACCTTGCCCCGGGCCTGCAGGAAGGAACGCACGTTCAGTTCCAGCAGACGTGCGCCGTACTGGGCATAGAGCTCGTTCAGGACGTCGGCTGGAATGATCGCGAGATAGGCGGTGTAGTCGGCTCCGGGCTCCTGTGCGCTCAGGCACGGGATGGGACCACCGAAGCGACTCTCGAAGTCGATCTCGATCGGCTCGCGGCGCTGCCCCGACGTGACGCAGCGCTGCAGCCGCCGCATGTCCCAGATCGCATGGTCGATTCGCACCTCGGCGTGTTCTTCGACGGCACGAAACTCGACCCGCGCGAGGCCGTCGGTCAGGAGAAAGAGGCGCACGCGATCGATCGTGTGGCGGACGGTGTGGAGCCGAAGCGCCATGTCGAACTGATCGGACGACTCCTCCAACTCACGGTGATAGGCGGAATCGCGACAGCGCTCCCAAAACTTGACAAGGCGCCGGAGCGCGGTGTCGATATCCGTGCGCGTGATCGAAGCGGGCGGCACATCGCCGCGGTAGATGGTCGCGAAGAGGTTGAGCGTGGTTTCGTCGTCGACGCCGTAACCGCTCACCTCGATGCCACGGTCGCGGTGATAGCACGCCAATGCGTCCTCGATCTCCCCGGCCTCCTGCAAGGTCTGCAGCATCGATTCGGTGAAAACCTCCGAGCGGAGCGCCTCGTCGCCCTCGGTTTCGGCGGTCACCAGAACGTCCTGGCGAACGTTCTCTGCGAAGGCGTTCAGGTCGTGTTCGTCGCTCATCGATCCGCACCCGTCCCGGCCACGCTTGCCATCACAAGTTCGGGTCCGACCCGCCAGTGCTTACATTCGGCGACGGCGACCGAATAGCGCACGTCGCCGACGCCGGGGAGGAGGTTCGCCTCGGTGATCCTCGGAAACCCCTCGCCGACCTGGAAGAAGTTGAACTCGCGGACCGTGTACGCGGTGTGGCGGTAGCGTGGCTCGTGCGGCGAGCTGTACCCAGCCGCCAGCAACCGATCCTCGAACGTGGCGGCCGCGGAAGTGTCAGCCATGAGCTCCCGCGAAGCCGAAACGGCCTGGATCAGAGTTTCCCCTTCACCGTGGCGAACGTCGAGCGAGAGATGAAACAGGAAGAGCGCCGCGACGCCCGTGTCATCAAGCTGCCGCTCGCTCGCGATTCGCAGCACCTGGTGCTGCTTTCCGGCCGTCGCCTTGACCTCGATAGCCGCGCTCGGAAGCTCGAAGTCGTGCGAGGCGGCATCTGGGCCGGTCCATGCGAGCACAGTCGCCTCAGGGCCGAGCAGCCGCACGAGATGGTGCCGGAGTAGCCAGAGCTCGGCGTAGAGTCCGCGCTGCCGCTCGCCGCTCAGCCCATCGGGCGAGAGGTGCTCGAGCAGCCGCTGCCAGCGCCGCAATCTTGCGATCCACGCCGCCACAGCCGCTCGATCATCGGGGGCCGGCGCAACCGCCCCAGCGACGTCCTCAACCAAGGCAGCGAAGATGTCGGTGCAGGACGTGTCGACGAGGCCCAGCTCGAGGTGCATTCGTCCCTCGTCGGGGGCGGCACGGAGCGTCGCCTCGATCCCCTTGCCGCTCGGCAGATCGTCGAGCTGCTCAACGGCCTCCGGTCGAACGCTCAGGGTGAGCACGCGGCGATTCCCCGGCTTGGTCACGGCAAGGAACAGGTCTATCGCCGAGTCGGGGTGGATTCGGCGCACCAACCGTCCCGCGCCGTTCGAGCCGGCACGTTCAAGGTCCGTCCATTCCGTGGCGTAGCTCATGCGGCGTCCATCAATCCCATCTCGAGCTGCCAGTACGTGTTGGTGACCACGTAGTCGATCGTCGGCGCGGTGTCACTGCGCGGAAAGCTCACGCCAAAGCCAACGATCGGCGGGAAACGTTCCGGGAAGCGGCGCGGATCCCCGTCGCCGTAGGCCTCGCCCGGGCTGAGCGGGTAGAGCAGGAGCAGACCGCGCCCACGAGGACGCTCTCGGCGGATCGCCGGACCGCTGGGGACCTCCGGGTCCCCCTTGCGACGCCCGCTAGGAGGGTTGGCCTTCCACATCTCGCGCGTGCGCTCCAGAGCGCGCGTAACCGCGTCCTCAGGGAGGTCGATCAGCTCATCGCTTGGGCTGACGATGCGACGAACGCGGTAGACGCGCTCGTCGGAGGCATCGCTGAGCGCCGCTCGCTGCACGAGCGTCAGGTCGTGTCCCGCGATGTTCGCGGGAACGCCCCCGGCGCGACCCGACATCAGCCCCACGGTCCATTCGAGAAGCTCGCCGCGTGTTACACAGGACCTTATGTAGCGTGCGAGCAGCGCACCCTGCGCCTTGCGCGCCGCCTCGTGGGTGGTGAAGTCATCCAGCAGGTCGGCGACGTCCGACCCGGGCACGCCGCGCCAGACGAGGCGCCCGCCGGAGGCGCGGCTCGGGGCCCGTTCGGGACCGTGGCCCGCGCTCGACTCTCGACCGAGGAAGCGCTCGACGAGCTCGAGATTTCGTCGCTGCACGTCGGCGTCGGTGTGGAAGGCGATGGTCTCGACCATGCTGTTGTCGAACGACAGCCGCATCTCTCGGCCGTGGCGCATCTTTGCTCGTGCTGTTATCAGCAACCCATCGGAGCTCTTGCGTACCCGCAGACCGAAGTCCGACGGCGTGCCGCCAACGGCCGCCATCTCGTCGAACAGCAGGAGCAGCTCCTCATTGGCGGCGGTGATGTCGCGGTACCAATCCAGGAGCTCGCGTGTCGAGTAAAGACGACAGAGATCGAGGTAGCCGGGCCGGTAGCCGAACCAGCGACCCATCTGCATCAGCGTGTCGTACATGCGCGAAGCGCGGAGGAAGTAGCTGACGGAGAGCCCCTCGAGCGTCAGCCCGCGCGAGAGCTTGTCGCCGCCGACGGCGATGATGCTGACCCCATCCGGATGCTCGTAATAGGTGAGCGCGTCGCGTGCCGAACCGTTGATGCGCAGCACCTCGATCCGACTCACGGCCGCCGCGAGCTCTTCGCTGACAGCCGACCAGGTCACCTGGGTCAGGGCCTCGTCCTCGAAGTGCGCCGACGTGGGGACGAAGTCGCGCTCCCACAGGTCGCGCAGCTGGTCTATCAGTCGATCCGGGGAGCTCCCATCGCCGTAGCGAAGACGATCGCGCAGGTGAACGATCTCCTCTGATATCTGCTCGGCCACCTGCTCCTGAACCGCGACGAAGCGCGTCACGTGCACGAGCATGGAGTTGTGCACGTTGACCTGGCCACGCACGCGACGTGCCGCGCACGCGAGTAGGAACGCCCGGATCGCCTCGCGCAGAGAGTCTGGAACGGATCCGGGGACACGATCCTTCTTGTGGCCAGTGCCCAGCCAATTCTCGGAGTCGTCGACGGTCCGGAGTATCGGGAGACCGGGCCGGGCGTCGAGCTCCGCCGCTGCATCCGGCGCAACCCCGAAGACCTCCGCCGGGCCGATGTGGTCGGATGGGGGCGGGAGACGCACGATGAAGCTGCGCGGGAACAGATCCTCGCCGAACTTCGTGCTCGGCTCTCCCGCATACGAGAAGATGTTCGCGAACGGTGTGGCCGTATAGCCGACGTACGCGCTCTGCTCGAAGCGGTGAATGAGGTCGCGGATCAGCTGGTTGATCCGCGTCGGATCGGTCTCATCATCGGGGCGGCCATTCTCATCGTAGGTGACCTCGTTGGTGTTCACCGAAGCGTGGTCAGCCTCGTCATCAATAACCAAGATCGGAACGTCCGGTACGACCATCAGACCTGTGTCCGGATGCTCGTGCTGATGGAGCTCGGTGGCCCAGCGGATCAGGTTTCGCAGGATGGACGCGTTCTTCTTGACAACGAGCAGAACGGGGTCGGATCCGATCTGCATCGCGACCTGACGAGCCACGCCAAGGTTGAAATCGCCCCGCTCCTCACTGTTGGTCAGCGAGCTCACCGTCAGGAGGCGCTGCTCGCCGGCCAGCCTCCCGACCCCAATCCGTCGGTTGCCCTCATCAAAGAACCGCCGCTGCTGGGTGTCGAATCCGAGAAAGCCCTCGTCGAGCCGGAGCTGCGTCTGACTCCGGAGGCTGTTGTGGATCCCCGCGAGCACGACGATCAGCTTGTAGCCGGCATCCGCGGCCTTGCAGATCAGCCCCGTGTAGTTCGCGGTCTTCCCCGACTGGACCTGACCCACCACCATCCCTCGACGATCCCAGGGGCCCGGGCGCAGCGGGTCCTCGAGCCGACCGAGGACGTCATCGGTGATCTCCCCCAGTCGATTGATCGAGCTTGGGGGAAACCCCTTGATCTCGCGCAGGTAGCGTCGATACCGGTCCCAGAACCGCCAGTCGATCTCACCTCGTCGCGTGGGGAGCCAGGGGACATGATCGGTTGCGTCGTCGAGCGATGTGCCGCGTCCGACGAAGACGTTGACGAGGCTCTCCACCTCGCGCACCAGCAGAGTCGGGTCGACGGCCACCGGACGTCCCATCGCTCGAAGAGCACTGAGCGCCGCATCCACGGCCTCGCCGATCCGCTCCCGTTTGATGGCGCCAACTCCCTGATCCCCGATAAGAGTCAGCGTCAATGCGCGCGCGTCGGCGACCGCCGCCGAATCGGTTCGCGGCTCGGCCTGGGCGCTCATTCGAGGTCGTCCAGCTCCGCGAGGATTTCGGGGTGACCGTCGAACGGTTCCATTCTCATCAGCTGTTCGAGGATGCCCTGGCGGTCGCCGCCCACCCGGCGCAACGAGCTGTACACCTTCCGCAGGAGCCCCCGCAGCTCCCCCGCATCCGCCATCTCGAACGGCGAGGCCTGCTGGTCGGGTCGCTGCGACGCGTCGAGCGCGATCAGTGGCGCCGGGATCGTCTCTTCGACAACACGGAGCGCGCTCTCAGCGTCCGGATCGCGCTCGAGGAGGTCCGCGATCACGGGGTGACCGCGGTTGATCGCGTAGCTCAGCTTGCCGCGACGCAGCTCCTGCCGCCAGACGAAGACGTGCTCGCCCGTCGCACGGCGCGCGATCGCCTTACCCCGGTGCCGGTAGACCGCGGTTGCACGCCGTCGGGCAACCTCACCAATGCGGCGCATGTCCGCGCGTAGCGCGCCTGGAGGACGCGCGCTGGCCTTCCTGACGTCAATCTGCCACTCGGAGTCGACCGTGGTCGGCAGGTCGATCCGGATCCTCGCCAGCTTCGCGTGCTCCTCCTTCTGAAAGAGGCGCAGCCAGTCCCCCGGAACCAGCAGCCGTCCGCCACGGTAGATGTAGAAGCCCTGGTACGCGTTCCAGCCCCCCGGCCCGGCGGCCCGCGCGTGCTCGGCTCCAGTCAGGCGCGAGTGATGCGGCAGCACGAACGGTGCGACGACGATGCGTTCTCCGCGAATCGCCAGCACCTCCTCCGGAAGTCGCTGCGTCGCGGGGTGCTGCTCAAGGAATGGGTCCCATGGCTCCAGCCGCCGGCCGTTGATCCACAGGACGGTCGCGTCACGCCCAGTCATGAACCGCTGGAACGTCATCGCGAGATGCTCCTCCACGTGCCGAACGTTGCCCAAGAAGCGGTCGTGCGCGTCGCGGTCCTCGAGCGCGTCATCGCCCACCAGCCGATCCCCCTTCTCCCAGAGCACGGCCGTTCCCTGGTCCAGCTCATCGAGGGCCTCGATCCGGCGCAGAGCGTGCGGCTCCGCATTCGTCAGCAGAGTCCACTCCTCCGTTCGATTGACGTGGTCGAGGTCCCACCGACGTACCACCGCGGGCGAGGCGGACCGGCGCGAGGCGACGGTCAGACTTCGGCACTGCGAGAAGGACGCCGTCTTGAGGCCTAGTCCGAAACGTCCGAGATCACCCGCGATGCGCGCCTCACGCGGACTGCGGCTCCCCAGCCTCATCGCCGCCGACAGTTCGCGCTCGGACATCCCGACTCCGTCGTCGACCATGCATACGTACGACTCGCGACCGGCCCAGTGGAAGTCGATCCAGACGTTCCGTGCGCCCGCCGAGATGCTGTTGTCGACGAGATCCGCAATTGCGGCCTGCGTCGAATAGCCGAACGCGCGCATCGATTCGATCATCGCCGCCGCATTAGGACGGACGATCTCCTCGTGCACCTCCGAGCGCCGAGTCGCGATTGAGCCAGTCATCAAGGCAGCGTCGGTCTGACGTCGCGCCAAGGATCGCCGGCGGTGTCCGCGAAATCGATCGCCGGTCGCTCGGAGGGCGTGAGATCCGCCGCCCGACGACCCGTCCCCAGCTGACGCTGGAGTTCATCGTCGGCCTGATCGGCGAGCACGCCGACGCTGTACAGCGCGTTGATCAGCTCGGACGACTCGAGCTCGTCGCCCAGCAGGTCGTAACGGAGCACGATCGTCGCGCGATCGGCATCGAGAAAGAACCGACCGAACAGGGACGTCTGGTTGAGCGCGTTCAGGTGCTCGAGCAGCTGCAGCCTGTTCTCGGCCGTCACCTCCACGTCAACGAGCACGTCTGCCGCGAGCGAAATCATCGTCTGGCGTCGGCCCCAGGCATGGAAGTCGATCAGAACGGCTGCGCTCCCATGCGGAACGGGCACCAAGAAGCTGCTTCGGTCCTCACCGAGGATGAAGCGGACGTCCTCGCGCGCGAGGATCCCGTGGACCTGCTCGATGATTCGCTGACTCGGCACGAACGTACGCCCGCCGGATGGGGGTTCCCCATCCCCCTGCGTGGTTGCTGCATATTGACTCATCCCAGAAGCGATTCGTCAAATAGCGCAGAGAGCGCGCGGGCCGTCCACCCGTCTGGACCCCCCCGATGTGGTGCGCGCTAGGCGCTTGCTGATGCGGTGCGGCGAGTGTGCGCGTTGGCCAAGGCCGTCAGCACACGACGGAGTGTCTCGGGCTGGTCGTGCAGCTCCTCGCGAAGCACCTCGACGATCGTCGACCACCCGTCACCAACCAGCGACCCCGCCTCGACACTCGCAGACGGGTCACGCGCACCTCGATCAGAATCGACGAGACGAACACGTTGTCGATATGCCTCCTGCGCCTCCGCCACGACGCCGGCGGCAACCGCTGCGAGCGCAGGGCGCAGATCCGTCGGAAGCACCACCGACATCTTCGAGACGTTGATCTGAAACGCAGGCTCGGCGGCTTGGGGGATGTCGAGTGCGATCCGAGCGAGCTTGCTGTGCTCATCGAGCGTTCGCAGCCGATTCCACCCCCCGCTCTGAATCAACCGATCGCGTCGATAGATGTAGAGGCCCTGCTGTCGGTTCCAGCGCCGCGGGCCCGCCGCCTCGGCGTGAGCCTCGGAGGACGAGAACTGGATCTGGGGCGGCAGGATGTAGGGTCGAACTCGCACGCGATGGCTGCGCCCCCCGTGACGAAGCAGGACCGTCTGTGCTTCGAGGGTCTGCGTTGCCGACTCGCCGCGCGCGAAGGGGTCCCACGGCTCGACGACCTGATCGTTGAGGGTGATCTGAAGCCGTGCGCGGCCACGTCCGAGCTCGCCTGCCAAGAATCGGTGAAAGACCATCCCCAGATGCCGACCGACATCCTCCTCGAGCTGGTCGATGGCGCGCATTGCCGCCGCTCCGTCCGGCCTCGCATACGACAGCACGCGATCGAGGCGCTCCCAGAGAACGACCGTGCCTGGCCGAATCCTCAATGGCTCAGAGGCGTGCGCCGGGCACCCGCGCGGCGTCACGCGTTCGAGTTCCCACGAATCGCGCGCGGCAACGTGGTCGAGATCCCAGCAACGACCCTCAATGCGTCCGCGCGGGGTGGTCTTGGACATGACCGTCAGCCGCCGACACTGGCTCAACGAAGCCGTCTTCAGGCCGAGGCCGAAGTGCCCGAGGTGATGGCGCGCGTACTCACGGCGACTTCCATAGCGCATCGCCTCGTCGAGCTCGCGGGCGGTCATCCCGATGCCGTCGTCCGCGACGCGGATCCACGACGAGCGCCCCTCACGAGTGAGTGTGATGTCGACATTCCTCGCATCGGCGTCGATGCTGTTGTCAACTAGGTCGGCGACCGCGGCGGGCGTGTCGTACCCGATGTCTCGGAGCGAGGCCATCAGACGCCGCGCTGAAGGAACAATGTTGCGGTGGCCGGTCAGCTCGAGAACTCCATCTGCGGCGGCGGCTCCGCGTCAGAACCGGTTGCACAGTGGTTCCGTATTGGGCAGAGGTGGCATCGCGGCTCGCCCGCCGGACATACCAGGGCACCAAGGTCGAGCAGCGCATAGTTGAAGGCGGGATCCGGGCCCGCGCGGCCCGCGAGCCGGTGCAGATCGAGCCGCAACTGCCAGCGTCTCGTGTGATCGCGGCGATGAAGGCGGCTGATGATTCGCACGGTGTTGGTGTCAATCAGGACGGCACGCCTGCCGTAGCCGAAGCAGAGGACCGCCTGGGCCACGTAGTCGCCAACCCCCGGGAGCGCACGGAGCCCGAGCTCAGTGTCGGGGACCTGGCCACCATGGTCGCGTTCAAGCACGCGGGCGACCTCGATCATGTTCTCCGCACGCCAGCGGAGCCCGAGGGAGCGCATTGCCTCGAGCGCGCCCGACGCGTTCTCCACCATCGCCGCGGGCGTCGGGGCCAGCCGAACCAAGGCTTCGAAGACAGGGACCACCTGATCGGCTCGCGTGCGGTGCAGGCACATCTCGGCCATCAACACCTGCCAGGGTGTCACCCCCGGGCGTCGCCACGGGTAGCTGCGCGCATGTCCGTCGTGCCACCGCATCAGATCGGCGCGGAGGCGGTCGCGTTGCGCGGTCGCTCGCGAACCGCGCCGCTCCAGCGCAAGCGCCAGCTCGCGACCCAGCGCCTCGGCGAGGAGCGGCGGCACGGCATTGCCGATCTGACGCAGCCGGTGCGTCGGCTCTCCCGCAAACCTGAAAGTGTCGGGGAATGTCTGCACGCGCGCGGCCTCGCGAATTGACAGCGTCCTGTGCTGGTCCGGATGGATGTACCAGTAGCCGTCCTTCGCGATGTGCGCGGTGATCGACCGGCTCACCTCATTCCAGGAGAGACGTTTGTACTTATCGTCGAAGATGTCGGTGCGATAGCGCTGAAGGCGCGCCGGTAGATCGCCATAGGTCTGACCCTCACCCAAGAGCTGAAACGCCTCGGCGTCATCGGCGCGCACATCCCGTGTGATGTGATCGGTAATCCAATCCCGCTCAGTGCGCGGAAGACTGCGCCGCAGCCGCCGCTGGAGTCGTGTCGTCGGGCGACCGAGGTAGAGGGATCGCTCCTCCCGATGGGCGGGCGGCACGGGGGGCAGGTCGCCAATCGCGTCTCTGAGTGTCGGCGCGCGGCCGCTTGGGTCAGGCCACTCGAAGGCACCGGCACCGCGGATGCCGACAATGAAGAGGCGAGCGCGATGCTGCGGAACGCCATGCCGAAAGGCGTCGACGATGCGGGCATCCACCTCATAGCCGAGCTCGCGCAGCGACTCATAGAAGCCTGCCAGCACCGCCCCGTCATCCCACCGGGGCAGCTCGGGAACGTTCTCCACCAGCACCGCACGCGGTCGAAGATGGCGGACGACGGCCATGAAGCCGCGCCACAGACCGGCACGCGGGTCATCTCCGTTGCGGGTTCCGTCACGAACCAAGCTTCGGATCTTCGAGCTGCCGGCGCGCGAGAATGGCTGGCACGGCGGACCCCCGGCCACGAGATCCACCTCGCGGATTCCCCAAGCGTCAAGTCGGTCGAGGATCTCTGTCGGCTCTGCGAGATCCCCCGTGTAACCGAGCCCCCCGACGTTCGCCGTGTGCGTCTCCACCGCCCAGCGGTCCGAGTCGGCACCGACCAGAACCGTGAACCCCGCATCACGCAGCCCGAGACTCAGTCCACCCGCACCCGAGAAGAGGTCGATCGCCGTCGGTCGCACGGCACTTCGCACCCACCGCCGCACCGCGCGGAGATCCGCCGGGTCTGGGCTGTCCGGCGCGCGTTGGAGGCGGACGGCCCGTCCCCGGTGATGGGGCACGGCGGTACGCCGCGGCCGCGCCGGTGTCGATGTCGTGGTCCCCATTGTTGGATGTGGCCGCCCCCGGGCCTGCCGCTCGGGCGCGGGCGCAACGCTACCCGCGCGAGCGGCGGACCGCACCGCGGGAAGACGCTATTTGCGATGACGGTGAATGCAGCGTCCGGCTCAACTGCGATCGACAGCGGGCCTCATCTAGCCGCCGAGTTCGCTTCTCAGCAGCTCCAACGTACGGCTGTCGATCTTGAAGCGCGCTCGGCGCTCGACGATCTTATGCGGGAGCCTCAAGTCATCGAGTGTGGGCGCGTCGTCGAGGTGAGCGCGGTGCAAACCGCGGACCCACGTTACCCAGGGCCATCGTTCGCCTGCGTCGTTCTCCCCACCGTGAGCCTCGGCCTGGACGAGCTCTGGGTTGAACTCGGGCGACTCGATTACTTCAACCACGATCGGCACTCTCAGAGTGCCGCCGAGGTAGAGGCCGACCTGATCAGCGACCTTCCAGCTCGGCTCGCCCCAGGGTGTCCCGTCGCGTCGATACACACGGTGGCCACGGGAGTCGATGCGACCGATATCACTGATCCACGTTTCCTCTCCTGGCTGAATCGTCCAGCCGTCGTCGTGGTAGTGCAGGCACTTGATCCAGCCCTGGACGGGCTGGCGCAGCTGGTTAAGTGCCTGCATGTAGGTAATCCCGCGACTCGCGGCGAGCGCGCGCGCGGCACGTTGCTCGTTTCGGTCGGGCCTGCCTTCCGTCATGCGGTCCTCCTCGATTAGCCCCTCACTCACGCGCTTGTTGCGCGCCAACGGGCTCGTCCAAGACGGTTTTCCGGTTAGCCGGCTGGCGATTACGGTCCAGCCGTACGGAGCGCTTGCCTGAGCGCAAACTCATCTTATCCGGCGCCCTGACCACGTGCAAGGGCGCAGCGTCGGCAACGCGGGAGCGAGCCGCGGTCTCGCCACCGCTACCGGCTGGAGGTTCCCGTCACCGGCGTGATCGACGACTGTCAGGCTTAGGTGATCTCGCGGTCGGCAGCGCTCGATAAAGAGCGACTACCGACACGTACGCACTCCGCGGTCGTGGGCGCATCGACCGCTCGCCCTGTCGGCGCGGGGGCGAGCTGATGGCATCGCGCTCGCGATCGCCCTTTGGATCGAGACGCTCGTCACCGGCCGGCTCCCGCTAGGCCGCCGTCACTGCACTGCAAGCACCACGGTGCAGCCGCGACGAACCGCTTCATGGCACAGGTGTGCGAGCGGGGAGCCGCGGGCAATGCGTACCACCGCTGGCTCGCGTAGCATCGCGAGGTTCCTGATAGACGTGTCCGGTAGCGTCAGTTCTGCTTCCCGTGGTTTTGTCGAGCGTCCTAGAAGCCAGTGCGCGGGAGGGGCGAGGTGCGGGACCTCTTGAAGGAACCCCGCCTCAAGCGGCTTACGATCGACGTGAAACACCCGACCGTCCGCATCGACAATCCACTCCCACAAGGCGTTCTCTTCGGTCGGAATGCTGCGGTGGGCTTCGGTCAGAGCTTCGGCCTGGCTTACGTGAACCGCATCGCGAGACACCCGCCACGCCAAAGAACCGCGGTATGAGGCGACCATATCCCCGAAGCCACCACCGCGCAGCATGCGTTCCGCAGCTCCGCTGACGCCCTCACTTAGCAAGAAGTCCCGTGCACGCACGGAGGCGCCGGCAACTCGGGGCTCAATGTACTCCTGAATCACGAAATCTTCCGCGCTGCGCGCAGACCGATAGAGTTCGACAAAGAACCTAGTGACCTGCGCCGGTTCCCAAGGCCCCTGACTGTGTCGGTAGCGTTCCGCGGCGTCGTCAGCCAAGGAGCGGACCCACCAGAGGCTTCCGGGTTTCGGGCGACCGCGCACGAAGTCGTTTTGGCTCCAGTAGGTCCGCGGTGTTCGCTTGCTGCGTTGGAGCAAGCCCCCCAAGCGGAGGCGCTTCTCCGTCACCAGCCAGCGTGTTCAGGCAGCAAGCCGAGCTGGTGCGGATGGACGGTCGGCTCTTGTTCTGCCACCAACCTACGCACCGCGATCGGATGGGATGCAGGGAAGCTATCCAACACTTTGTCGAGTGGAACATCTCCGCGACAGTCCTGCAGAATGTAACCCTCCTCTACGCGCAGGGCGAGCTGCGAACGGAGCCACCCCCAAGCATCGTCAGGCGTCGGAAAGCGTCTGACGCCGACCCGTTTCGGCTTTCGGCGGTCTGGAGTGAACACACGTTGAAGCCCGAGGCCCGAGTGGCCGAGGAGTAGCACAAATGCGAGGGCTCGGATGGGGACACCGTCATCGCGATGTAGCACCAAATTAAGAGATAGACGCTGCTGCACCGCATCCGTATGCTCTCTCGCACTCAGATGATGCAGTATGTGCACGGAGGGCTCGAAAAGCGGACGCGGGAGCTCTGTCAGCCTGAAGAACTCCAGCTCGCTACAGCGCTCCGGCTCCAACACTCGTGGTTCACCCTGCCACGCCAGGACTTCGACCGCGATCTGTACGTAATGCGTGCGCTCGTACGGCGTGTTGTGCGGCAGCACGGTCCGCAGTTTGGTCGCTCGCAGGCCGCATTCCTCTGCCAACTCGCGACTCGCGGCCTCCTCGAACGATTCGCCGAATTCCAGATGCCCACCCGGCAGGCCCCACGTCCCATGACCGAAAACATTCGCTCGCCGCTGGAGCAGCACCTTGCTGCCGCGGAAGACCGCTGCCTGTACTCCGACTGTCGGCCGTGGCGAGGGGACATTCAGGGGTGGTCGAGCGATGCTCACGACGCGCGCCTCAGCGCCGCGCCGGTCGCATCGGCGAAGGCTCGCGCTGCGCGAGCCATGTCCGGGCGTCCAAGGTCGTCCGCTAGCTCCGCGACGAGATGATTGCCCTCCTCTTGGCCGCGTAGCCACCGAATTGAACCGGCATCCTTCACCGCGCGCAGCGCCGTGTCGAGGGCATCTTCGTCCTCGCCAAGCACGCGAAGGGCTCGAGCTTGACCGAGAAGAGCGATGCCGAGCTCGCGAGTGTTCGGTTGCGCGCGTGAGGAGCAAAGGTCATAGGCCTCGCGATACTGGGCGAGAGCGCGTCTCACCAAGGTCGGGCGGCCTCGCGCGTGTCCCTCGTGCAAGTCGAGCGCCGCGACCGCATTCAGCAGATCGATGCCTTCGTCCGAGTCGCGGCGTCCCAGTGTTGGACGCAGCTTCTCGGCGTCGGCCGCATGCCGGCGGGCGCGCGAGAAATCGCCGGTGCGCGCAAGCGCCGTAAGCGCGCGCCGGTGGGCCTCAAAGCGGGGCCTCCGGCGGTTCGTGTTGGTGGCGAGCGCCTCTTCGGCGAGCCTCGCCGACTCGTTAGGATCGAGACGCAAGTAGAGCGCTAACCAGCTCCGCCACACTAGCCACTCCGCTCGCAGCCCAGCGGAAGGGCGGGCGGCGAGCGCTCGTCGTGCAAGCGCGTCGGTCCAGCTCCAATGCCCGCGCTCAACGGAGTACGAAAACGCCGGTCGCATCATGTCCGTCATTCGCTTTAGTGCCCGTTCACGTAGTGCATCTTCCAGCGCGGCCCGGACGTTCTCGAACTCGCGATCCAGCTCCCGAAAGTTCGACCATTCCGGATCCGGTTGCCCACCGTACCTCGCAAGCCAGCGCTCGAGGTGGCCCAACGCGCGGGATCTCCGGCTGCTGCTACGACGGTCCCGCAACGAGCGGACGAATTCTTCCACGAGAGGGTGCGCGAAGGCATAGGTTCGCGGCCCCAGCTCCAATAGCCATCGACGTTCAAGGAGGGTCGCAAGACCCTCGCGGGAACGGGCATCCCCAAGCACAGACACGCTCCTCGCACCCTCCGGGGTGAGCGTCGCGTCGAAGGCTGCGGCGGCACCAAGGACCCGCTTGGCCTCTGCGCTCAAGGTCTCGTATCCGTCGCTTAGGAGCCGTTGCACTAGGTCCCCGCCGGCCGTCAGCGTGGCCGCCGAAGACACGTCGGCGAGAGGATCATCCAGCTGTCCGATAACGAGAACGAGCGCTTGGGGCCAACCTCGAAGCGCCTGGAGCAGGTGCTGTACCTCGGTATCGCCGAGCGCGTTAATGCGTTCTGCGATGCGCGGCGAGGCTTCAGCGTGCAGTCGAAGCATGTCGCGAAGCTCGTCGGTACTCAGACCGTCGTGTCGGACTTCGCGGAACGCGACGCCCGCCTCGCGCAACCCGGCCGGATCCCGCACTGTGACCAGTGCGCGACTCGGTGCCGGCACGAGGCGGAGCAGATCGGCGAGCTCAAGCGTCACCGAATCCAAGTTGTCGAGCACCAGAAGAATCGGCCGCGAGCCGAGCTCGTCGAGTAGCCGCGCCTGTGCTTGTGCAATATCGGAGCTGGCGGGCAGGCCAAGCGCACGGAGTGTCGTGTCTAAAGCACTCGCCAAGTCAACTCCGCGGCGCTGAGCCGTAAGCGCCACCGTCTGCTCGAAGTCCGCCGAAGTCCGCTCGGCGGCGTGACGAGCGAGCGCCGTCTTTCCGACCCCCGGTAGCCCAGTGATCGCGCAAACGCGCTCCGAGCTCGAGCCCAACGCGCCCATGACGCGACTTAGAAGTTCGCTGACCCGAGCGCCCGACACGAAGCGTGCAGACGGACTCATCGGCAGCACGGCGGGCATGAGCGCGCCCGCGCGACCGGCGTAGTTGGCCTTGCTGGTCACAAGGGCAACAAACTCATCGAAGCCGCCTATCTCAACGGATGACGCCCAGTCGTTCCGAAGGAGGGACCGGATGCGGTCATTGGGCCGGTCGCCGGGAAGATGGAGCCAGTAGAGGCCAAGCGGAACGTCACCTAGGTCATCAAGCACCGACATGATGCTCTCGTCGCCGCCTCCGTATCCCACGACCACAAGCCCGCCGTCCGATGCCGAGCGATGCAGCTTCTCAGCCTGATTCGTCTCGAGGCGCTCGACCTCGGCTCGCGTGTTTCGGATCGAGTCGAACAGGAAGTCGCCGTGCAACTTCAGCAAGGTGAACAGCTTGGGTGGCCATTCGAAGTCCGCCGCCGCTTGGTCGTGCGCGACCTCGCGTAGGCGCTGACGCGGACCACCCCGCGACATGGCTTGCTGTACTAGGTCATCGAAGTTCGTTGTGAGAACAATCCGAACCAAGTCTCGGCGCGCAAGCTCAACGAGCCCCAGGTAGCCGGGGGACGGCGTTGCGTCTTCGAGATACTTCAGCAGCCAGTTCCGACGCTGCCTTGGTCTAGGGAGCAGCCACTCGAGGGCGTCGCTGTACGCGTGGTCGCGATCTTGGAGCCTGCTGATCCCTTTGAGCCAGGTGTCGATTTCTGAGTCATCATTGGCCGGACGTCCGTTCACGGAAGAAAAGAGCTCCCGTTTTGCGTCGCGCAGAATCTCCCACGCGAGCGCTACCCCCGAAGACTTCGACGCGCCTGCACCCAGGAACCATGCGTAGTCACGGGCCTCCCTTGGATCGACCAATCTCGACGCGAGTACACCCGTATCCACCGCCCGGCCGGGCCAGGGCGGCACTCAGCTCTCCCGGACCCGGACCACGCGCTCGTAAATACAAACTGGCAGATGTTCGTCCGTAGCGGGCTCCCCAAGAAGGGCCTGCCGGGCCGGGCAGCCGTCGGCGCAAAAGTCGGTACAGACGCGTAGTTCCGTCCGTCCTGCGCGTTCGAGAAGCTGCGTTCCATCCCAGTGATACGCGGCCAGTGTCGGCGTGTCGACCAACAGGCCACACGAGAAAACCCTGCCGTCGGGCATGAACTGCAGGTTCGATCGCTCGCGCACGGCGCAGGCGCGAGGATCGATCTCGGAACTCCACGGCGCGCCCGGAGAGAGTGCACCTACCTGGCATTCGATCGTGAGACCTCGTCGTCGTGGCGTGTAGTCGGCGATGCGCAACACGACCTCACGCCACTGCGAAGGATGTACTGCCAAGTCGCGGTAGCGCGCACGGCCCACAGCCGAGAGCCAGTGCAGGTTCAGCACTTGACAGTCGCTCGCCTCGGCGAGCTCGAGCAGGGCGTCCAGCTCATTCACGGCCGCCGCCCCGAGCGTGGACGTGATCACAAACGGCATGCCGCGGTCGCGCAGGAGCTCGATGGCGAGCATCGCGTGACGGAAGGTCCCCTTGCCACGCAAAGCGTCGTTGACCTCGGCACTCGCGCCATCAAGGCTGACGTAGGTCAGGTCGACCAACCCGTCGAGCGGGCCATCGAGCAGGCGGCGTGCCCTCGGAGTGCCATTGGTGATCAGCCGTAGGTTGCCGACACCTACTTGACGCAGCGCTGTCATTACGTCAAGGAACTCGGGGTGCAACGTCGGCTCGCCGCCAAGGATCGCCACGTCACGCACGCCTGCATCTACGAGCCAACCGCCGATTGCCGCAACCTCGTCGCTGCCCATCGCGAGATCCCGGGCGAAATAGTCGTCGCCAAGGAAACAGGTCTCGCAGCCAAAATTGCATCGTGTATTGATGTAGATGTCGGCGCTATCCGCATGAATTGCGGCTCGGTCGACCACGGTCCCTGCAGGAATGTGTCCCCTCGTTCCCATCAGCGCCAGATAACGCTAGCGGCGGCGGAATGGCGAAGCTGCGCGCTAAGCGCCTCTTGCGCAGGGCCCACCCATCGCGCAGCGGCGGCGTCGCGGTGAAGCTGCTGCACACAAGCCCAATCACGCCCGCGCGCGAGCCGGTTCTCGACCAGCAGGCTGTGGCAGTCCTTGGACGGTTTCGATTCCATCACCACCCGTGCTGGACGCGGCTGCATAGGGCAACTCGGTGTAGGCGCTCGGCCACTCCAACACGAACCGGCCTATGTGCCGCGGACCCCGCGTCCGGACGGACGCAGACGAATCCCGCGGCCGCGGAGTAGGTGATCTAGGTGCAGGGCGCTCTTCTACGAGACCCGCAAGCCCCGCTGCGCGTCATAGCGGTCTTGCAATCGCGCGATCGCTGCGGATCTCATCCTGTCACCGCGCGCCGCGTAGCACGAGCAGTCGCTTAGCGGAACTGCAACGCGAAGGTCGACGACATCGCTCAGTTGTCGAAGGTCGCATGACGCGTTTTGACAAAGCGGAGTAGCTGTGAGAGCGTCGATAGCGCGGCCGTGGGACGGGCAGGGCCCCTGTGCACCCCGGCTCGAAGACGTGCCGGTCGGCCAACCGCGAAACCCCTCCGAAACGAGAGTCCGATGCTTGCAGAAGTCGTCCTACCGAGTGGTGCAGTGATGCTCGTCGATGGCGAACTACCGGCGGGCCCGCAGGACGTCGGCTTCGGCTCGATGGTCGACCTCGAGCAGATCCGGCGGACCATCGCGGAGTTCGTCGAGACGCTAGTCGAGCCTCTGCGCGCGATGGCTTCGGACGAGGTGGAGCTCGAGTTCTCGCTCGGCCTCGAGCTCGCGACTGGCAGGTTGATCGCGTTCCTCGCGGCGGGGAAAGCGCAGAGTGGCATGAAGGTGCGCGTGAGGTGGAAGCGAACCGGATGACTCACGAGGAGGCGCTGTGGGAGCTCCTGTCCCGCGCAACGGTCCGTGTCTGCGACGCCGCCGGCACAGTGGTCGGCTCGGGCGCGTTCATCGAACCGCGTCGCGTCCTAACTGTTGCCCATGTCGTAATGGAGGCGGAGGCGCCGATCACGCTGGTCACGTCTTCTGGGCGGCGATGCCGGATCGTCAACGTAGTCGAAGCGCTGCCGCAGCGAAAGCCGCCTGGGCGAACTGTGTGGCCTCTTCCGGACTTGGCGATCCTCTCCGTCGACGACGAAGACCTAGACGACTCAATTCCCTTTGTCGAGGTAACTCAAAGGACGCCTCTAGGCGAGCTTTTGGTGTCCGGCGCCGCGCTCGGGTTGAGCGGCGACATCGTCGACGACCGCGCCCGTCTTCACTACGAGGCGACAATCCGGGACGGAGACAGCTCGCTCTACAAACTCTTCGGAAACCGTGTCGCACCCGGTATGAGCGGCGGCCCCGTGCTCGATCCGGTGCTGGGCGCGGTCGTGGGACTGGTCAAGGCCGATCGAGGCCAGAGCGACGGCGCCTTCGTGATCGCGGGCGCAACCATCCGCGACAGTCTCCCCGCGGAATGGGCTTCGCACCTCGAAGCGCACACGCGCAGCCAGCGTTGGCGACGTCAAGCTCGACAGGCTCGGTACGCGGACTTGGACGAGACGTCGTTGCCGCGCTACCTGGACACCTTGACGGTTGCGGACGCGCAGTCGCCGTTGCTCCCCGAGGGCTTAGAGCGATCCCAAGTCCGGCAGCCGGCGAGGGTCCGGCCCCGGCGCGCCATCGGGGCGGAGATCACGACCGACCGTGACGTCGAGCCCGACGACGAGGACACCGCGTTCGAGCACACCGGTGAGGCCTTCCTGTGGGATCCCCTCCGATCTCCCTGGTCGTCGGTGGCGATCGTGGCAGGGCCGGGCATGGGCAAGACGTGGCTGCTCACGCACCACGCCGTAGCCATCGCCGAGCAGAGCCGCGAGCGGCTCAGGCAAAGCCCGGATCTGCACGTCGACGTACGCGTACCGGTGTTCGTGAATGCGTCGGCGTTCGCGCGGAGGTTGAACACCGATCTCGATCCCGACCAGGTCGTTCACGCGCTCAGCGGGGCCTTGAAGCGGTCCCTGCCGACAGCTCCCGAACGAGAGGTCATTGCGGCGATTCTCGGGTTGGCGCTCGAAGACGCGCGGCTCATCCTCTGCGTCGACGGGCTGGACGAGGTGCCGCCGGACCTTCGGGAGCGGCTCCGCGCGGCGCTGGCGATGTGCGAGCCGCGGCTCGCCCAACTCGTCGTTTCGAGCCGCGAGTCGGGGCGGGTGGCGCTGGAGCGCGTATTCGGCGGCGACCACGAGGAGTTCGAGCTGATGGGCTTTGCCCCGGGCGACGTACGAAGGTTCGTCCGGTCCTGGCATCGGACGAAGCCTGACCTCGTCGCGAAGGTCGAACGAATCCTGCACGAGAGCGCGGGGCTGCGTACGCTCACTCACGTCCCGCTCCTGTTGAGCTTCGTCTGCCGGCTGGCGACAACGACCACCGCGCTCGCGTCAACGCGTTCGGGGCTTTATCGCGACGTGGCTCGGAGCGTGCTGTCCGGACGCTGGAGGGCCCCGGAGCAACAGGTGAGCGATCCGGCGGTACGACTGCGCCTCTTAGCGGCCGCGATCGGCCCTCTCGCTGCTGGATGGAGAAGCCGCCCGGACGAATTCAGCCGCCACGACCTCGCGCTCGCGCTTCGCGATCAGCCCGGTTACGACGTGATGCGAGAGGCCGCGATCGAGCGCTGGCGCGCGGCGGAGGGCTACATCGACCGGCAGGGCACACCACCGCCCGCGTCGCCCGTGGTCTGGGAGTTCCTGCACGACGGTCTGCTCGTCGAATCCCAAGGGGAGCAGGGCGAGCAGCTCCTCCGTTTCACTCACCTGGTCTTCGGCGAGCTATGTGTCGCGATGTGGCTGAGCGAACTCCCCGCGGAGCAGCAAGCGGAGCAGATCGCGCTGCACCGCTGGTTCGACGGACAGTGGAGCGACATCATCCAGATCGCCTGCGGCGTATCGGCGGACCCGCATGCGTTCCTGCAGTCGCTGGACGTTCGGGACGACGACCCATGGCTCCTCCAAGCGGAGCTGCTCGCCAACTCGATGGTCGAGGCTCCGGGGGCGGCCGACGACGCCGCGGTGGGCGGCCTCGTAGAGCTCCTCGTCGCCCGGTTGGAATCGGGACCGGTGTCCGACGCCCCGGCGGCACGCCGCGCGCTCGCTGCGCTGCTCACCGGCCGCGTCACGAACGCCGACACCCGCCTCGTTGCGGCGTTGCGTGACCGCGAGCTAGTTCATCCCGAGCACAAGGCGTTCGCCATGCGGCTCCTGTGCGAGGTCGGCGAGCCATATGCAATCGCGAAGTGTCAACAGATCGTCGCCGATCGAGGCGCATCTTCGGTCGAACGCGACGAGGCAGCCCGAGCTCTCTGCCGTAGCGGAGATGAAGCGGCCGTCGAGCTCGTGATCGCCACGTTCGCGACGCGGCGCGATGCATACCGGCACTTGGCGATCGTCCTATGCAGCGGAGACGCGGCGTCTCAGGCCGCGGTCGAGCTCGTGTGCCGGCGCGACGTCAACGCCGAGCTTCGAGTGCACGTGGCCATAGCGCAGCTGCAGATAAGCGGCGTGGAAACCGCCGCGATCGAGCTGCTCGGAGACGAAACACTGGGCTTCATCAGCCGCGCCCGGGTCCTCGTCGCGCTGCTTCGGGCCGGGCAGGTGATCGACTCCGACGAGGCGCGCGAGCTGGTCGTCAACCCGAACGTGACGGAGAGCGACCGGCTGGCACTTGTGCATGCGCTCCTGCTGCGCGGAGAGTTCAGTGCGCTCCCCGCCGCCGTGGATCTCGTTATCGACGCAGGCATCGACTCCTCGCCGCGCCGAGCTCTCGCTCAGACGATGGTGTCGGTGGGGCACGAGGGCGCCCAAGCGCTATACGTAAGCGCCACGCGGCGGAGTGCTCCGCCGCGCGCGCGGTATCACGCTCTTCGCACGCTCATTGAACGTCGGCATCCCGAGGGTTGCCGCGCGGCAGCGGCCATAGTCGGAGACGGCGAGGGCGAGCGTTCGGTGCAGGCCGCCCTACTCGGCGATCTTCTCACTCACGTGCCTCACATGGTCGACGAGCAGACGGTTCTAGGGATGCTGTCCGATCAAGATCTGACCGACGGCGACCTCCACGCGTCGTGGGAAACCCTCGCCGCCGAGGCAGTCGGCTCCGGCTCTCCCGAGCTACGCGATTCGCTCAGGACGCGCATCCGGCGCCGTGTCGCGAGCGTCAACGGCGAGGTGATGGAGCTGAGCACCGTCGACGTGAGACGGCTTCTCGCTCTCTTGGCCGGCTCGGGCCCAGCGGGGCTCAATCTACTCGTCGACATCGCGACCGACGCAGCGGCACACGTGGACGCTCGCATCGACGCGGCGGTCAAGGGCGTAACCGCGGACGTCGACGCGGTCGATCGACTCGAGCGACTGCTCGACGACGACGCCCTTCCCACCGCGGTGCGCGACCGCCTCGCGGTGGCATTCGGTGTGCTCGGCGCCCCGCAGATGCTGCCGCGGATCACGGCCATGCTTCCCGGATCCGAACCCGCATACGTCGCCTTACGCTCTGTCCTGCGAAGCGAAGCGATCACGTATGAGGCGATGGAGGCCGGCGTGTGGGTCGGGCGCGAAGGCCTCCGTGCCCTTCGCGAGCGCGGACCGGTAGCGTGGGACTTGGATTTCGCCACGTTGGCGCAGACCCTCGAGTTCGAAGCTGGATCGCAGACGCAGCGGGAGCTCCGCCTCGCGTGGATCACGGAACAGCTGCGGGACCGCGTGTACGGACGCCTTCTCTCGCTCCTCCTTCCCTCCGAGCAGCTGGCGCTCTATCGCGCAGGCGGCTTCATTGACTCCGACGCTACGCGCAACTGGCTGGCGACGTGGATACCCGCCTACCGAGATGTCGCAGCCGCCGAGGCCGCGCGTCTGCAGGCGACGATCTCCGCGAATCCGAAGATCCTTCCGGACTTCGAGATGGGGGGTCCCTTCGCGGTCGTGTCCAACCTCGCGAGCCTGCTCGACGAGTGGTGGGAGCACATTGCGAACGACCGCTGGGGACAATGCTTCTCGTTAATGATGGCGAACCGCGCGGCCTTCGCCAGTCCAGTCGTGCGCGACATCAACAAGATCGCTGGAGGGATCGAGCCGCACTGGGCCGCGAACGCCACGCGGTCATACCTCCTCGCCACCGCAAGCGACGAGGAGCGCGGCTCACGTGCGTTGCGCGAGCTGCTTCTCGGCGCCACGGGACCGCTCAACGCGGCTCGAATGCACCTTGGGGCAGCCGACCCGAACCGGACGTTCGGCGCCGCGAGCGTCGGCATCCTCCGATCACCCGGCGATGCAGCCGGCTTCTTCTACGCCGCTGAGGCACTTGTGCTCGCGGGAAAGCACGAGGACGCTCGACAATTGATGAGAGAATCCGCAGCGCGAGCATCCCCGCGGCAGGCCTCACAAGGACGCAAGAGCCTGCGCGCCCTCGGGGCGCAGCATTCAATCTCGCCCGAGCTCATCGACGAGCTTCGCGACATCCTGGGTGCAGCAATGGGCGACGAGCCGGAGCTCGATCAGGACGCCGACGGCGAGATGGAGGAAGAGTCCGCGCAGCCCGATCCCGACGACGCCGAAGACGGCGACGACTCCGATGACGACAACCCCTGAGCGAAACCCAGTTGCGCCTCGCACGCGCCTTGCGATCGTCACCGGATCGCCCGCGACCGTCGCGCTGCCGGCGCACGTGATACGACAACGAGCGGCGGCGGTCGACTTCGACGTGGTCACCCGGAAGGAGCGCTGGGAGCTCGTGCGCGGGCTGCTGCGCGCTCTGCACGCGGGGCCGATCGGCTCGGGCCTGGCGGCACCGATGACGGGAATTGGGCTGCGAGTCGTCGTCTCCACGGCCGGCGGCGAGCTGCGGGTGATGTTCAACCCCGAGATCGTCGACACGCGTGGCCCGGAGGAGGTCGCGCCGGAGGGCAACCTCTGCCTGCCGGGTGTGGAAGCGTCAGTGACCCGGCCGCACACCGCGACCGTCCAATGGCAGTCGATCAACTCCGGTCGCCACGAGACCGCGACCTTCGAGGGCTGGGAAGCCCGCGTGCTCATGCACGAGATCGAGATCCTCGACGGAACGCTATTCGTCGACCATGCGGAGTCGCCGCCGACCGACGGCTGGCTTCCCGCGGAGGAGCGCGCGCGGCGCGCGGCCTCGATCGCGCTCGGCGAATCGCCGGCGGCGTGGCCCGGGTCGGAGCCTCTGGGGCTCGCCATCCTGCCACCGTCCTTGCGCTCACTGGACGGCGTGTTGACGAGACCGGCCGTGGAGCTGGACCTCCAAGCGGTCGAGCGCACGCATGTGCGTGCGTTGATCGAATCGATGCTTCGGGTCCAGTTCGACCGCCGTGGCGTGGGCCTTGCTGCGCCCCAGGTCGGGCTGAGCCTGAGGCTAGTCGTGATCGATTCCGGGCAGGACCGGCCGCTCGTCCTGATCAACCCCCGCATCCTCGACCGCGACGAGCACGAGGAGGTCGCCAGCGAGGGTTGCCTGAGCATTCCCGGCTGGCACGGGGACGTGTCGCGTTCGACAAGAGTGAAGGTGGCCACGGACACGACGGACGGTGAGGTCGTGGAGAAAGTGTTCTCGGGGTATCTAGCGCGGATCGCCCAGCACGAGATCGACCACATCGACGGCGTGCTGTTCACGGATCGGGTGGCTCCTGACGCCAAGCTATCCGTGACGGACCCGGATCTCGTCGCCGACGAGATGCTGCGAATCTTGGAACGGCGGGAGGCTCGGGCGTCGAGGGAGTCCGCGGATAGCGCGCGGGCGCCGAAGAAGGACGGTCGGCGCAAGGCGAAGCGTCGACGCTGAACTCTCACGTGTGAGTTCGTGCGTTCTCCAGTTTGAGACCTCCGAACCCGCCGCCCACCTGACGGGCCCGGAACTCCCTAAACGGAACTACGGTCGCGAAACGATCGCGCGGAGCCGGCCTAGCGTCGCATCTCGCCTGCAACCGTGGGGCTTTCGGCATGCAGTCGCACCGGTCTTCAAAACCGGCAGGGCGGGGCAGCCCCCCGCTTGGATGGTTCGATTCCATCGCCGCTCCGTGGGTCTGCGCGGTCGGCGAAGGACTTGGTCGGCGCCGGGGCCGGTCAGCCGTAAGTCTCGCGTCGCCAGGGCGATCCTCCCCGCCACAACCCGTATAACTGGCGGATGGAAATTGAGCGACACCGCCCGCTGGCGCAGCCGAGCGCGGTGGCGGTCGAAGGCGATCGGCGCGTCAGCCTCCGTCGAGAGCTGTCGTCTGACCGCGTGTTCGCGGTCGAAGAGGTCCTGGCCGGGATAGGACCCGCTCGCCTGGGCGGTCCGCCCGGCGACGTGGAGCGCGTCCGTGTCCGGCTCGAGCGCACCGGCGTCTCCCGCGAGGCCGTCATTCAGCGCGACGGCTGGCTCGCCGCCCTTCCGCCCCACGCCGGCTTCGAGCCCGTCACGGTCTCGTTCCACCGGGAGGACGGATCGGTCTGGGAGTCGATCGAGCTTGAGTCGCTGGCCGACATGCTCGGTCCGCAACCCGATGCCGCGCCGGACGGCGGGGGCTGGACGGTACGCGCCCGAGTAGCGCTCCCGCGGCGGCGCGGGCCGTACGCCGCCCTCAGCCGCCCCCCGCCACGGCGAACCCCGCGTCGAAGAGCTGCGACTCCGACAGGTGCCGCGTGACCCGCTTCTCCGCCAGCGCCGCTAGGCGCGTCCCAGAGCCGCACGCGTCGCACGGGAAGACGACGAGGCGCTGCTGCTGCGATCCGTTCCGGGACTGGCCCGTCACGATCGCCTGGACGAAGCGTCCATCGGGAGACAGGGCCACCTGCTGCACGTAGTCGTTCGGGTTGCCTGCGAACCGGCCGAGGAGCGCCCCGCGCGGGCTCCACACCTGGACCAGCGGATCCTGGCGCCGGCCGCCGAACGCGTGGCCCAGCGCGATCGCCTCACCATCCTCGCTGACGGCGATCGGGCCCGAGTGACCGGCCCGGATCTGGGAGACCAGGGCGCCGGACCGCCGATCCCAGACCTGAATGACGCCGGAGGCGCCGGTGTTGGTGACCAGCCAGGGCCCCGTGGGGGCGAACACGAACTGCGCGTCCGCGATCGCGAAGGTCCCGACGAGCGACACCCGCGCAGTGCGCCTTCCGCCATCCACGGACCAGATGCCCAGCACGTTCTCGGGCACGTTTCGGTTGTCGTCGATGGTCGCGGCGACGTAGCGACCGTCGGGACTGAGCGACGGCGCTCCGACGCCCTTCAGATCGAGCAGCCGCTTGCGCGTGCCGACGTCCCAGACCCGCGCCCCGCCGCTCTCGCCGTCGGGGATGAGTACCCGGCGCCGGTCGCGACTCAGATCCGTCGTGACGTCGGCGCCGAGGGGCAGCCTCGCGACCGCGCGTTCGGTGGCATCAGGCTCCTTTCGTCCACTGCGTGGGTCCCAGACGAGCGGGCTCTTGACCACGTCGCCGAGCAACAGGCGACCGGGCCGCGGAAACTCGTCGTCCGCGGGTCCGATCGCGAGCCCTTCGCCGGTCGATCCGATCCTCCGCGGAGGCACGGTGGCCCACGCCGTCACGGTGCCCTGATCGTCCTCGAAGGCCGCGGTCTGCCCATCGGGGCTGAGGGCCCAGCTCACCCCGGGCTCGCCGATCGGGGCGACCCATCGCGGCCGCCCCGGGAACGCCTCCCACACCCGCGCCGTGCCGTCCTCGCTGGCGCTGAGGACGCGCGTCGCGCCGGGGCCGAACTCCGCGCCCGAGACCTGGGCGGAGTGGCCGCGGAAGACCTGGAGCAGCCTGCCACTCCTCGCGTCGAAGATGCTCGCCGTCCCGTCGTCGCCGGCGGTGAGGACGAAGCCACCGCTCTGGTCGAACCGCACGCTGCGGGCAGCCTCGGAGCTCACTCGCACCGACGCGACGCGCCCTCCGGTCCTCGCGTTCCAGACCTCGGCCCGGCCGCCGAGGTCGGTCCGGGCGAGCAGGCGGCCATCGGGGCTGAACTCGGCGGAGGTAATCGGCACCGTTCCGGTCGGGATCGCGGCGGTCCGGCGCCCGTCGCGGCGGCGCCTGATCGCGCCGTCGGGTGTGTAGACGAGCTCGCCGTCGGTGCTCACCGCCGATGGCGGTGGGTCGGCGTGCACCCCGACCCCCACGGAGTACGCGACCGACCCGAGCGGCCGACCCGTCGTGGCGCTCCAGAGCCGCGTCCTCGTGGGCGACCCGGTCATGACGACCCCGCCGTCGCCGCTGAACCGGGCGTGCGCGACCGACGGGTGGCGAAGCGTCGCGATCGGGGTCCGCTCACCCGCCCGCCACAGCCGCACCAGGCCGTCCTCGACGCCGCGACTCAGGAGCCGGCCGTCGCGGGCGCCGAACTCCACCTCCGCGACCCCGCCGCGATGCGCGCTGGCGGCCCACGCGAGCCGTCCGGACCGCGCCCGCCAGACCCTCAGGACCCCGTCGTCCCCGGCCGTGGCCAGCATCGTCGCGTCGTGGTTCACGGCGAGGTCCCTCACCTCCGCCGGCTGCCGCATCGCCGACACGCGAGCCCGGCCGTCGCCACGCCAGAGCCGGATCGCGCCCTCCCGTCCCGCCGTGGCGATGAAGCGGCCGTCGCCGCTGTAGTGCGCGGCGGCGACGCCCCCGCGACGCTCGCTCATGGTCGCGCGCACGTACGAGTCCCGCAGTGCCAGCTGGAGCGCCTGCCTCGACTGGTCGGTGGGGCTCTCGCGCTGCGCCTCCGCGGCCAGCTGCAGGCTCAGCTCCGGGTCGCGGGGCAGGTTGAGCAGGGCGCTCGCGGAGAACGCCCGCGAGGACGCGGTGTGCTTCTGGTCGACCGCCTCGTCGCGCTGGCGGAGCGCCACCAACCCGAGCACGATCGCCGCGAGGGTGAGGGTCGTCAGCGCCGCCGCCGCGGCGCGCGCGATCCGCACGGTCCGGCGGTGCTGGCGGACCTCCTCCCCGGCGATCTCGTCCTTCGGCCGCCCGTGCAGCGGCGCGGCCAGCTCGGCGACCGCGTCGCGCCACTCGGCGTGGCTGAGCGACAGGTGCTCGATCCTTCCCGCGAAGCGCAGGTCCACCCAGCGCGGCTCCTCGTCGAACGCGCCCTCGAGCGTCGCCGGCAGCGCGGTGGTCCGGTCCCAGTCGAAGTCCCCGGCGTCCGGGTCCCATGCCAGGTCACCGTCCGTGAGCGCGATGAGGAGGGCGCCGCCCGGCTTGCTCTGGCGCCAGTGCTCCGCCTCGCGCGCCACCCACTTCGAGCGGGCGCCTTCCGGGGACGCGAGCAGGATGAAGTGCTGCGAGCGATCGAGCGCCTCGGCGATCGACGGCCACAGGCCGGGGTTGGCCGACAGGCTTGCCTCGTCGCGGAAGATGCGCAGGGCGCGCTGGCGGTACCACGGCTTGGCAAACCGCTGGAGGGCCTTCTGTAGAGCGGGGGCCAGCCTCCCGTCCACCGCGTGGCTGTAGGAGATGAACCCGTGGTAGGCGACGTCGCCCGCCATCAGGCCTCCGCCCGCCGGGCGCCCCGCGGGGTCCGGTACACCTCGTAGCCCGCTCGCGCGAGCGTGCGCGGGAGGCCGCGCACGAAGATGCGGTCGAACTCCTTGACATCGTCCGGGAGCTCGTCCCAGTCGGCGATGTAGGGGTTGATCCGGCGCTCGTCGTCGCGTTCGGGACCGGGCTTCCAACCGGCCTCGAGCCGCTCGCGGTTCCAGCGTTCGTGCTCGAGCTTGGCCAGGAGCTCGACCTCGTCGGGCGAGAAGTCGACCAGCTTGCCCGCCCAGTCGCTCAGCGGGCGCACGTCGCAGTCCACCGCGCCCAGCTTCGCGCTGACGTCGCGCGCCTGTGCGCGATTCGCCTCCTTGAAGGTCGGGTCGAGGTCGTCGTAGTCCCCGAGCTGCTCGTAGCCGTCCGCCCGGCCCTTGCGGCGCACGTGCTCGACGTACTGCTCGTGGAACATCCGCGCGAGCGTCTCGTGGAGGCTGTCGGTGACCATCTCGGCCGAGGCCGTCCGCTCGATCAGGCCGAACACCTGGATGCCGGCGCTTCCAGGGCGGCCCCCGTCGTCCAGCAGCTCGGCGAAGCCGCTGCTCTGCACCAGCAGGCGGACGACTATCGGCGAGCCGGGGCCGACCGCTCGCGCGACCGCGAACGCGAGCTCCACGGTCGCGGTGTCGTCCTGGCCGCAGACGAAAACCGCGCCGGCATCGGCGAGCCGCTCCGCGGCGTCCGGCGCATCGGCGAGCGAGCGGAGGTCGCGGTCGTAGCCGGTCAGGTCGGCGACCTTCGCGAGGGCCGGGTAGCGGGCCTCGAGGTCTGCGATGAAGGCGCTCGCCCCCGGGGCCGCGACTGTGATCCCGAGCCGGCCGGCGCCGGTCGCCAGCGCAGCCCACTGCCGCGACGAGTTGAGGACGAGCGCCGTGGCCAGCTCGTCCAGCCCGACGACGGCGATATGGGGAGGCCGGCCCTCGGCCGCGCTTCGTTCGAGGTCCAGATGCTCGCGCAGCATCGCCCGCGCCGCGCGGTCGTACGTGTTGAACCACTCGACGCTCACCAGGCCGTCCTCGCTCCGAAGCGCGATCCCCGTCAGGTCGTCGGTCAGCTCCGAGCGGCCGATGTGCGCGAACACGTCGAGCCGGTGGCCCTTCGACCGGGCGAGCTGACGTGCGGACGCGGCGATCGCGGCGTTGGTCGCGTCCGGTCCGCAGACCGCCACGAGCTGCGCCGCGTGCCCGACGCCCGCGCGCCGCAGCACGTCGGGCTGGGACGCGTCGCCGACGATCACCGCCGCTCCCGCGCGGCGCGCCTCCTCCAGGGACGCGCTCTCGCGCTGGGACTCGATCGCGACCACCGGGCGCGCGCCCGCCCGGAACGACTTGACCAGCTGGAGGCCGCGGCGGCCGAGTCCGCAGACGACCACGTGGTCGCGCCGGAGCTGGGCGCGAACCACGTCCGCCTGCTCGCGCAGAAGGGCCGTCAGCGCGGTGAAGGTGGCGTACGCCGCGGCCGCCGGGGCCAGGAAGCGGGCGACGTCCACCGTCCACGGCACGCCCTCCGGCGGCGCCTCGAAGTTCAGCGCGAGCAGGGCGAGCGTGTCGTAGGCGGCGTCGACCACGTTCTCCGTCTGGAGGAACCCGACGAACCCGAGGACGAGCGCGAGCGCCGCGACCAGCAGGAGGAGCGTGAGCCGCTGGTCGTGCAGCGTCCGCCGGCCGCGCTCCGCCCACCAGCGACGGGCGCGCGAGGGCTGGGCTTGAGGTGCGGCCGGAGACACGGGGCGCCTACCCTCCCGCCTCCGACCATGCCGGGTCAAGACGTATCGGCTAGCGTCAGCCCGGAGCAGTGGCGAGGGTCTTCATCTCGTATCGCAGGGGCGGCAAGTGAGAGCGATGCCAGGCGACGCTGACAAGACGACGTATGGCGTCCTCCGGCGCCGATCGGCCTGGCGTCGCCGGTTGCGCGCCCGCCGCGTCAGGCTCCGCCCGGTCTGGCGCCAGACGCGCCCGTTCGTGGTCCTGGGGATCGCGGCTCTCGTGCTGATCCTCGGCACGCTCGGCTTCCAGGACGTCTACGACGAGACGCGCTTCGATTCGCTCTACCGCGCCCTCGGGCTCTTCGGCCTCGGCGGCACGGTCGAGCACGGCGTGCCGCCGGAGCTCCAGGTCGCGCGCATCCTCGGCCCGCTCGTCACCGGGTACGCGGCGATCCGGGGCCTGCTCGCCATCTCACGCGAGCAGGTTCAGCTGCTCTGGTTCCGGCTGTTTCTCAAGCGCCACGTGGTGGTCGCGGGCCTCGGCGCGGTCGGGTTCCGGCTGGCGCGGTCGCTGAACGACGCCGGCTTCCACGTGGTGGCGGTCGACCGAGACCCGGCGAACCCCGCTGTCGCCGGCTGCCGTGAACGCGGCATCGGGGTCCTGACCGCCGACGCGTCGGACCCCGCGGTGCTCCGCAGCGTGCGCTGCGACCGCGCCGACCTGCTGATCGTGAGCTGCGGCGACGACGGCGTGGGGATGGACGTGGCGACGGCCGCGACGAACCTCGCTAAGGGCAGGCGCAGCGGCGTGCTGACCGTGTTCGTCCACCTCGACGACATGGTCCTCTGGCGCACGCTCCAGGCGGAGGAGGTCCGTACGACGAGGGCGGCCCCCGTCCGGCTCGAGTTCTTCAACGTGTTCGAGCAGGGGGCGTACCTGCTGCTGGAGCGCTTCCCCCCGTTCCCGCCAGGCGAGCCGATCGAAGGGGCGCGCACGGTCCTGGTCCTGGGCTTCGACGGCGTCGCGCACAGCCTGGTGGTGCACGCTGTGCGCCGCTGGCAGGACGCCGACCGGCGCCCCGACGCCGCGCTGCGGATCCTGCTGCTGGGGCCGACCGCCGAGCAGGATCGCGTCCGGCTCATGGCGTGGCACCCCGAGCTCGGCTCGATCTGCCGCCTGACCGCGCATCCGACGGCGCTGGGCGTCGAGCTGGAGCGCGCCGCGCTCGGTCTCGCCAACGCCGGCGCGACCGCCGTGTACGTCTGCCTGCAGGACGAGGCGGCCGGGATGGCCGCCGCGATGGCGCTTCGCGCGAACCCCCAGACGCAGGGAGCGTCGATCGTCGTCACGGTGGCCGACGCCGGCGCCGGCGTCTCGAGCTCCGTGCGAGACGGCGCCGGGATCCTCGAGGACGTCGACGCCTTCGGGGTGATGACAGCGTCCCTGAAGCCCGACCTGCTGCTGCGGGGAACGACGGAGCTGCTGGCGCGCGCGAAGCACGACGAGTACCGCGCCCAGCAGCTCGCGGCGGAAGCCGAGCCGGGGCCTGCCGCACTCGTACCGTGGGACGAGCTGTCGGAGGACCTGAAGACCGCCAACCGGCAGTTCGCCGACGGGATAGGCGAGAAGCTGGACGCGGTCGACTGCGGGCTCGTCGCCGCTCCGCTCACGACCGGTGGCGGCTTCTCGTTCACGGACGCGGAGCTCGAGAAGCTCGCGCGGCTCGAGCACGACCGCTGGGTGCGCGACAAGGAGCGCGACGGCTTCCGCTACGGCCCCGAGCGCGACGACGCGCGCCGGATCCATCCGCTCCTGGTCCCGTGGGAGGAGCTCTCCGACGACGACCAGGAGAAGGACCGCAGCCCGATGCGCGAGCTCCCTCAGATACTCGCGCGCCTCGGGCTCGAGATCCGGCGCTCGTCAGGACCCGACCCAGACGTGGGGCAGGATCCGATTGACGGCGCAGGAGCTCCCGGTTAGGGTCGCCGTCGTGGCGGGGTCGAAGCGAATCGCGCTCGTGCTCGTGCTGGCACTTGCGGCGTCGGTCGCCGGCTGCGGGGACGGCGACGACGAGCCGAAGAGCGCGAAGAAGGTGGAGACGACCGAGGGGAAGGTGAAGGCCCCGGTTCCGGTCGCGCTCGCCGGGTCGACCAAGCCCGCCGACCCTGACGCCGGCGAGAAGGTCGACTTCGTGAAGAGCCCGGCGAAGCTCAGGGGCCCGGCGCGCCAGGGGGCGTCGGACCTGGACGTGCGGCCCGCTCCCCAGCGGCTGGCGGCGAAGCGCAACCCGCAGACGGCGCTCCCGACCGCCGAGCAGGCGTACGAGGAGTTCATCCAGTGGGTGATTCCGCAGATCAACGCGTTCTGGGTGCGGGAGACCGGACGGGTCTCGAGCGGCGCGAGGTACAGCCCGCCGGGCTCGCTGCTCTCCTACGACGGGAACAACGCTCCGGGGTGCTTTGGCGACGTCAGCGAGGACATGTCGGGGAACGCCTACTACTGCCCCTCCCTGCTGGCCGCCCAGTCCTGCCAGCTGGTGGCGAGCAACCGCCGCTTCTGCGTCGGCGGCGACGTCGTCGCCTGGGACCGCGCGGGCCTGATGTTCCCGTTCTTCCGGGAGATCGGCGGGCTGGCGGCCGCGCTGGTGCTGGCCCACGAGTGGGGACACCTCGCTCAGGCGCGGGTCTTCCCCGAGTTCGCCTACACGACGACCATCCGCAACGAGCTCCAGGCCGACTGCTACTCCGGCTCGTGGGCTCGCGAGATGAAACGGAAGGGCTACCTCGACATCGGGGACTTCAACCAGACGCTCGAGCTCTTCGAGAGGGCGGGGGGCGCGGGTGACGCATGGCTCGACCCGGACTCGCACGGAAACCAGTTCCAGCGAATCAGGTCGTTCACCCAGGGCTTCGAGCAGGGCTCGAAGGGCTGCATCAGCCCCAGGTTCGACTCGATGCTCCGCCGCGTCGGGCTCGACCCGGAGGCGTAGGGCGCGCGTGCGGCGACTGGTCGCGCTGGCGGCCCTCGTGGTGGTCGCCGGCTGCGGCGGGGACGGCGGCGACGACACGGCGGCGACCGTGACCCCCGCCAAGCACCGGGCGCCCACCGCCGCCGAGAGCCGCGCCATCAGGGCCACGATCGCCTCGCTGGAGCGGGCGATCAGGAAGGGAGACGCGAACGCGGTGTGCAACCTCTACGGCGAGGACGCGCGTGAGTCGTCGGCACAGGTCTACGCGTCGTGCGACACGTCCGTGCGCTCCGACCTCGAGGGCAAGAAACCACCGCGGCTCGAGGTCGGGAAGATCGACGTCAACTGGGACCCGGCCGAGCGGCCGCGCTCCCTTCAGGCCTCCGTTGCCGTCACGTCCAGTGCGCGCGGACGCGACCCGATCGACGTGGATGCCGGCCTGATCCTGGAGGGCGGCTCGTGGCACCTCCTCGACTTCGCCGACGCCTTCGTGTCCAAGCCCGATTCAGGCGCGGGCGGGGGCGGGGGCGGCGCGGAGGAGCCGGACGAGTAGCGATCCGTCGGTCAGTGCTCGGGCTTCAGGTCGTCCGCCAGCTCCTTGACTTCGTTGTGAAGCAGCTCCATGCGGCGGCGCAACGCCTGCCGCTCGGCGTCGGGCATCTCCCGGATCTTCACCCGCGCCCGCTCGAGCACCCGGTCCCACGGCGGCGGGTCGGGGAGGGTGAGCCGCACGTACACCCACTGGGCGAGGATGAGCGCCAGGGGATCGATTGCGCGCTCGTCGAGCACCCAGCGCGGGAGCCCGTGCGGATTGACGAGCGAGGCCACGGAGGGAAGCCCCTGCGCGTCGACCACGACCCACGGCGCGGGGACGGCCGGCGGCGTGAACTTGTCGCGCGCGATCGTGCTGATGCCCCGCCAGGGCACGGGCGAAGGCGGCCCGTTCCACGGCTTCTTGCCGCTGATCGCCGAGATGTGCAGGTGCGGGTTGGTCGAGTTCCCGGAGTTCCCGGCCAGGCCGAGCACGGTCCCGGGATACACGTCGGCGCCCGGGCTCATCAGCTCGGGCGTGAGGGATCCCGGCTGCATGTGCGCATACATCACGAGCGCCTCTCCGTGCTGGATGTAGAAATGGTTGCCCTCCAGGGGCTGGGGCGGAGACAGGTCGCCTCCGGTCGGCGTGGGATTCGTGGGTATGTCGTTGGCGAAGGACTGCACCTTCCCCTCCGCCATGGCGACGACCGGCTTGCCCCAGATCAGGTAGTCCTCGTTCTTCGTCTTGTCGCCGCCCGGTACGAGCCGCGTCCACTGCTTCGACTCCTCGTCGTAGCGCTGGACGTCCATGTCGTAGCCGAAGATCTGCGTGCTTCCACCCGCCGCGCTGTGCGCGGCGCTGCGGCCCTCCCAGTACTCGCCGTCCGCCAGGTCGGCGGCGCGGGCAGGGAATCGGTAGGCGTCGTCGGGCAGCGTGCTGTCGAAGCTCGCGAGCGGGACCATCGTCCTGTCGGGCTCGGAGAGCCCGTCGCACGAGATCGACAGCGTGAGGGAGGTCGGAGCCGGCACCGGCAGGAGGACGTTGTCCGCCGGCCCGTGCCGCCAGACCTTCTTCTCGCCGGGAGCGAGCGTGAAGTCGGCGGCGAACGTGATCGTCTTCATGGGCACCGAGGGGGGCGCCTGGAACGAGTAGGTCATGGTCGTGAGGCGCACCTCCTCGTCCCCGTCGTTCCTGATCCGCAAGATCAGCGAGAGCTGCGCGTTGTCGTCGGCGCCGTCCGTCGGCGGCGCGAGCGGCAGGTAGACGACGGAGCCGTTCTGCTGCGGCTGAACCGCGACGGTCAGGCTGGGTGCGGCCATGGCTTCCTCCCCGCGAGTCGGTCTGAACGCAGAATGCTGCTGCCGCGCCAACTATCTTCGAAGCACTGGAGGCGAGTCAAGTGCGGCGGTCACTGGCCGTCCGCCGAGAAGTGCTGGTAGTCCTTGGTTCCCGACCAGTCGCCCGCCCAGCCCCAGCCCGCGGCGTCGAACGCGCGCCAGGTCGCGTCGCCGTGGCGGACCATGCCGGGTGCGTCGCGCGACCGATCGGCGTAGGGCCTGCCCTCCGGCGGCGACACGTGGCCGCCCGGCGTCACGTACGGGTTCTCGATCGTGTTGACGTCGATCGCGCGGCCGTACGCGTGCCGGGACCACACCCCCGGCCTGCCCGCCACGTAGCGGCAGTTGAACGCCGAGGTGTTGTCGGCCGACATCGAGCGGTGGTCGTCACCGCCGTAGTCGTCGATGAGGCGCATGCGCCGGATCGGGAAGCGCGCGCGGTAGATCGAGCGCATCGCCGAGCGCATCGCCGTGACGGCGTCGCGGTTGACGATCAGCTCGCCGCGGTGGACGTCGGAGTCGAAGCCCCAGAAGCGGAGCGCGATGAGCCGCAGGTCGCCGATCCCGACCGGGCAGCCCCGCCGCCACGAGGTCGGCGTGATCCGCTCGCGCGTGCGCCTGTCGATCCGCGCGGCCTCGAACAGCCACGGGGGGTCGCAGGAGGCAAGACGGTCGCCGTCCTTGCCGCCCTCGCACGTGTCGCGGCCGGACCCGCCGCGGATCACGTCCGACCCGGCGCCGCCGAACATCGCGTCGCGGCGGCCGCCGCCGTAGATCCGATCGGCGCCGGCCCCGCCGCGCAGGCGGTCGGCGCCCCGGCCGCCGCGTATGACGTCGTCCTCGCGCCCGCCGGAGAGCGAGTCGGGACCGGCGCCGCCCGTCAACGACAGCGCGCCGTCGTAGCGCCGCCCGTCCACCTCGTCCGACCCCTCCCCGGACTCGACCGCGAGCAGATCGACGCCGCGCGTCCGGATCCTGTCGCCGGCATCGGGCGGCAGCCGGACCGTCGAGTCCGCGGCCACGATCCTCTCCCCGCGCTCGCCGCCGATCACGCGGACGGCGGTGTCGTCGCCGCTCAGCTCGACGGTGATGGGCACGCGCTCGAACGAGCCGCCGCGCAGGTCCACGCGCACCTCGGCGTCGCTGCCGCCCACCTCGATCGAGGTCACGTCGCCGGTGGTGGCCGTACCGCACGGCGCCCCGTCGAGCCGGATCTCGCGCGCGGGGCCGACGCGCAGCGTCGACGGCCTGCTCCGGTCCGCCGCGACGCTCACCACGCCGTCGGCGTACGTGCACCGCGAGGCTCCGCTCGCGTCGCCGCCGTCGCCCACGTCCGCGACCCCGATCAGCAGGCCCGCGACCAGCGTGCCGAGCGCGATGACGAGAAGACGCCGCATGCGCGCATTGTCCTACGCTCGATACCTGCGACGATGACGCCGCCATGAAGGCGGCGGTGGTCTACGAGAACGGCGGTCCCGAGGTGCTCCGCTACGAGGACCTGCCCGACCCGGACTGCCCCGACGGCTGCGTCGTGGTGGACGTCGAGGCGATCAGCATCGAGGGCGGCGACCTGCTCGCGCGCGCGGGCGGCGACCTCCCGGCGACGCCGCACGTCGTCGGCTACCTGAGCGCGGGCACGATCGCCGAGGTGGCGCCCGCCGTCGAGGACCGCGCCGTGGGCGACCGCGTCGTGGCACTGAGCGCGGCGGGGTCGCACGCGAGCAAGCGCGTCGTCCCGTCGATCGTGACCTGGCCGATCCCCGACTCGCTGGACGGCGCCCGCGCCGCCTGCGTACCGGTCGCCTTCGGTACCGCGTACGAGTGCCTGTTCACGGCCGGCGGCCTCGCCGAGGGACAGACCGTGCTCGTCCACGCCGGCGCGGGCGGGGTCGGGATGGCGGCGATCCAGCTCGCCAAGCACGCCGGCGCGACCGTGCTCGCGACCGCGTCGAGCGACGAGAAGCTCGAGCGGCTGAAGGGGCTCGGACTCGACCACGGGATCAACTACGCGTCGGAGAGCTTCGCCGAGCGGACGCGCGAGCTGACCGAGGGGCGCGGCGTGGACGTGGCCATCGACTCGATCGGCGGCCGCAACCTGGTCGACACCGTCAGCGCGCTCGCGTACCGCGGGAGGCTGGTGAGCGTCGGCGTCGCCGCGCGAGGCGGCTCGGCGATCGAGGCGCAGTCGCTCTGGGCGCAGAACAACTCGCTGCACGGGGTCTACCTCGGCGGCGCGCTGATCGCCGAGCTCCCGCGCGTGCACGCGATGATCGGCGACCTGATCGAGCGCGTCGCGAGCGGCGACCTGCGCGTGGAGATCGACCGCACCTTCCCGCTCGCCGAGGCGGCGGCCGCGCACGAGTACGTGGAGAGCCGGAAGGCCTTCGGGCGCGTCGTGATGGCGCCCTAGCGCCGCGCTACTTGACGACGTTCACGTCGACGAGCGTCGGCCCGTTCGCGCCGACGGAGTTGACCGGCTGGAGCTTGAACGTCCAGCGCCCGGTCGTCAGGCGGCTGTCGTAGACGCGTATCGAGCTCGCGCCCGCGGGGAACCGCTTCGTGAACTCGTGGAAGCCCCCGATGTTCGAGTGGCGCGGCCGGATGTCCGCGATCACCTTGGCCGGCGTCGAGAGCCTGAACCGCAGCGTCGTGCCCGGGTTTCCGCACGTGTCCGACCTCTTCGCGCAGAAGCGCTTCGGCGTCGCGGTCAGGTTCGTCAGCGCCGGGACGTCGTCGGGCCCGGCGTAAGCCACAGCCGCCGTTACGGCGACCAGCACCGCGACGACCGCGAACGTGATCCGTGGACGGAATCCAGCCAGCATCGGTCCTCCTCCCGACATCTCCCGACGGACAGGCTACATCCGCGCCGGTCCGGGTGCGGCGGCTGGACGATCGTCACGGCGGCGGGATGGCCGTGAGCCACGCGAAGACGGACACGGCGCCGGCGTGCGTGCACAGCCTGCCGTACGTGAACTGCCCCTCGCCGTGCCCGTGCTCGGTTATCGCGCTGCCGTCCCAGTAGCGCAGGAACAGCCCGTGGTCGCGGGCGTTCCGCAACGCGTCCGCCGCCGCGCTCCGCACCCATCGGTGCCAGCGGGCCTTGCCGTCGTAGTCGCCCAGGCGCAGCAGGTAGCGGAACAGGATCGCGTCGAACTGCGGCGCGTTGTAGCGGCGCGGCTTGCCGAAGCGCCGGTAGGTGGCGCGCGCGACTCGCTCCGCCTGCAAGCACGAGTCCCGGCGCCCCTCGCGGCAGAGCGCCAGGTGCGCCCCGATCATCGCGCCCTCGACGTAGCTGATCGCCGGGTTGTCGGGGGTCGCGTAGATCCCGGAGCGCTTCCGCGCGCGGCGCTCGCCCCAGGCCAGGTAGCGGCGCGCGATCCGGCGGTACCTCGGGCTCTCCGTGTAGTGGTACAGCTCGGCCGCGAGCGCGGTCGCCGACGCATACGAGGCGAGCGACGTGCGCGAGTCCCACTGGTTCCACAGCACGCCGCGGTCGCCGTCCCAGCCGTCCTCGTCGATGAAGCGCAGGGCGCGCGCCGCGTCGCGCAGGTAGCGCCGGTTCTTCGTGGCTCGGTAGGCGTCGACGAACGCGAGCCCGAGCCAGCCGTTGTCGTCGTAGAAGGCATAGTTCGGGCCGTCGCCGCCCGGCCCCACGAGCTGCGCGGTGTAGGCGCCGTGCGGATGCACGTTCCGGCTCCAGTACTGCTCCATGACCGCGGCGAACTTGCGCACCGCCAACCGGCGCTTGCGGCTCGGCTTGGCGATCGCCAGCGCGCTCACCGAGTCGAAGACGTGCACCACGCCCCACACCGTTCCGACGTCGCCCGCCGGCCCGTGCAGGTGGTCCGTGTACCACTGCGTGTTCAGGTTCCACCAGCGCCGGCGCGAGTCCGCGACACCCTTGCCGGCGATCGCCGCGTAATCGGGCTTTGCGGTGGGCTTCGTGGCGGTGTCCGCGCCCGCCGGCGCTGCGGCGAGCCCGGCCGCGACGAGTGCGAGTAGCGCGCGGGGAAGGATGCGACGGGCCAAGTTGCCCGCTCGAACCTCGGGCCCGCGCCCGAGTTGCGTGCGCCGTGCCGCCTCTTAACAAAGGCGGGCTTGGCCGTGGGACGATGAGCGCATGCGCCCCGCCCTCGCGCTCACGACCGCGGTCCTCGCGCTCGCCGGGTGCGCCGGCCTCGGGGTGACCGAGAAATCCGGCTCGATCGGCGACGAGCTGACCGCGAAGGGCCTCAAGGTGACGGTCAAGCGGCTCGACCGTCACGTGCCCGTCCCGGAGAGCGACCTGAGCGGGCTGTCGTCGCCGCGCGCCGGGCACAGGCTCGTGGGCGCGCGAGTGCGCGTGTGCAGCGACCACGGCCAGGCGATCGGGACCTACGACTTCGGGGTCGAGTCGAGCGCCGGCGAGGCCCGCGTCAAGTTCCCCGCGCTGAACTACGACGACCGCTTCGAGTCCGTGCGCGACGGCTGCGAGGCCGGCTGGCTCGTGCTCGAGATCCCGCGCGACAGCAACGTCACGACGGTCACCTTCAGGTTCGAGGACACCGGCTCGAACCAGCCGGGCGACAACAGCGACGTCGACGCCCGGTTCTCCTGGAAGGTGTCTGCCGAGGACTAGCCGGGCTGGCCCGCCGGCTCGGCCGGCTTCATCGGCGCGCCGTGGAGCCCGGTCTGCGGCTTCGGCTGCGCCTCCCACCAGCCGCTCAGCACTCCGAGCGAGCCGCCGATGATCCCGGCCTTGAACGACTCGGTGTCGTTCAGGTTCGGCAGCGGGTCGTCAGGGACCGGCACCTCGAGGAACTCGCACATCGGGTCCCAGCCGTCCTTGGGGTCCCAGACGAGCAGGCGGTCCGCCGGCACGGTCTGCTTCACCTCGTCGTTCCAGCGCTCCATGATCCGGCCGAACTCGGCGTCGTCCTCGGTCTTGCCGGCCATCGCGCCCGTGTCGGGGTCCCACGTCATGCTGGTCATCAGGGTGATGTACCGCTGCCAGAGCGGGTCGACGGTCCGGCGCGCGTCGGACAGGTAGCGCAGGACATTCTCGGCGAAGTAGACGCCCCAGACCGTCTCGCGCATGCTGCGGACCCAGCCCTCGGCGCCGCGGACGCTCAGGATCACCTTGGCGTCGGGGTAGTAGTCCATCAGCTCCTTGTAGAAGCGTCCCGACGGGAAGTCCACCGTGGACTGGGCGTCGCCGAAGATCGAGTCCCAGTCGCGATCGCCGGCCGCGACCGCCTCCCAGTGGGGCAGCTGGCCCTCGAGGTCCATGAGGACGTCGCGCATGTGGTAACAGGGGCCGAAGCCGAGCTGCTCGAGCGCGAAGAGCTGGGTCGTCGTGGCGGTACGGGGGAGGCCTGCTCCGATGACTTTCAATGGGTCTCCTTGAGTCTTGTCAGCTCGCTGACATTAGCGAGCTTGGCGCGCTCCGCCGAGTGAGAACCGAAACAAGCCGCGGAGCGTAGGTGTCTACTGGTGGACGTGGTCTACATTCGGCTGACCGTGCCCCTCCGCGGAATCACACTAGTCGCTGTGGCGACCCTTGCGGCCCTCGCCGCGCTCGCCGTCGCCCCGGCGGCCCCGGCCGCCAAGCGCCAGGCTCCGACGGGCTTCTTCGGCCTCAACTGGGACAAGCAGATCCGCTACAAGGCCAGCCGCGCCGTGAAGCAGGCTGCCTGGGACCGGATGGCCGAGATCGGGGTGGAGTCCCAGCGCACCACGTTCAACTGGTCCGCCGCGCAGTACTACGGCAAGGACCAGGAGTTCGACTGGAAGAACACGACCGACGGGATCGTCCAGCTCGCGGCCAAGCGCCGCATCCGCCTGCTGCCGGTCGTGATGCAGGCGCCGCCGTGGGCGCGCGCGAGCGGCAAGGCGAACTCGCCTCCTAAGAGCGTCAAGACCTACACCAAGTACCTGACCGCGGCGATCAAGCGCTACGGCCCGGACGGCAAGTACTGGAAGGACCACCCGAAGCTGCCGAAGATGGCGCTGCGCGATTGGCAGATCTGGAACGAGCCGTCCGAGGACTACCAGTGGGACATCGCCAGCAACAAGGATTGGGTCCCGGGCTACGCGAAGCTGCTGAAGGCGTCCTACGCGGCGGCGAAGAAGGCCAACAAGAACGTCCGCGTGGTGCTCGCGGGGCTGCCGTCGCGCTCGTGGGAGTCGCTCGCGCGCCTGTACGACAGAGGCGACATCCACGGGTACTTCGACGCCGCCGCGGTGCACCCGTACACGGCGTCGGCGCACGGGCCGCTGACGATCGTCAAGTACTTCCGCCAGGTGTTGGACGAGAACGGCGACCGCAAGCGGCCGGTGCTGGTGACCGAGACGACGCTCCCCGCCTCCAGGGGCAAGGCGTCCTCGAAGGGCCAGTTCGAGACCGACGACGCCGGCATGGCCGCGTTCGTCAAGGAGGTCTACCAGGACATGGTGGCGAACCGTAAGAGGCTGCGGATCGGCCGCGTCTACTGGTACACCTGGGGCTCCGACTACTCGGGCTGGACCTTCGACTTCACCGGACTCGTGAAGTACAAGAACAACGACGTCACGGGAGAGACCGTGGAGGAGATGCCCGCGCTCGAGGAGTACCGCAAGCTCGCGCTACGCGCCGCCGGCTGCAGTAAGAGCACGACCGGCCTGTGCGTGGGCCCTCCGCCGTGATCCAGCCTCGCTGAGCGCCGTGCGCGATCGCATCTCGCGGCGCGCCGTGCCGCTGTCGCTCGCCGCCGGCGCCTACGCGCTCGCGCTCCTCCAGCGTCCCGGGCTCGCCACCTCGGACACCAAGATCGACCTCCACGTCGATCCGAGCGGGTTTCTCGGCCGGGTCGCCGACGTCTGGAGCCCGACGGCCGGGCTCGGTCACGTGCAGGGCGGCCAGTACGGCGGCTACCTGTGGCCGATGGGGCCGTTCTTCTCGCTGCTGCACTCGCTCGGGCTGTCGCCGTGGCTGGTGCAGCGGCTGTGGCTCGGGACGCTGCTCGCGCTCGCCGCCTGGGGCACGGTCAGGCTGCTCGACGCCCTGCGCTCGCCGCGGCGCGGGGTGACTCACGTCGCGGCGGGCGTGCTCTACGCGGTCAACCCGTACGTGCTCGTCTTCGCTAACCGAACCACGTTCACGCTGATCGGGTACGCCGCCCTGCCGTGGCTCTTGCTGGTGGTGCACCGGGGCGTGCGCGACCCGCGGCGAATGTGGTGGGCGGCGGCGTTCGCCCTGATCGTGACGTCGGTGGGGGGCGGCGTGAACGCCGCGGTCACGGCGTGGCTCCTGGTCGGGCCCGTCCTGCTCCTGCTCTACGAGGGGCTCGCGGGCGGGGCGACGTGGCGGGCGGTCCGCGGCTTTGCCGGGCGCGCGGCGCTCGCCTCTGCGCTGGCCTCGGCGTGGTGGGTGGTGCCCGTGCTCGTCCAGGCCGCGTACGGGCTCAACTTCCTGAGCTTCACGGAGCAGCTCGGGTCGATCTGGAACACCACCAGCCTGTCCGAGAGCCTGCGTCTGATGGGCTACTGGCCGTCGTACCTCGGCGTCGGGTACGGCGACGTGCTCGAGCCGTACTTCGGAAGCTCGGGCGCGCTGCTCTTCGACGCGCCCGTGGTCGTCGCCACGCTGCTCGTGCCGGGGCTCGCCGTCACCGGCTTCGTGTGGACGCGGCGCTGGCGCTACGGGCCGTTCTTCCTGGCCCTCGGGCTCGTCGGCGCGCTGATCATGAGCGCCGGCTTCCCGAACGGGACGCCGCTGCGCAAGGGCGCGACGTTCCCCTACAACCGCGTCGAGGCCGTCGAGTTCCTGCGCACCACGTACAAGGCGGGGCCGCTCGTGGCGCTCGCGCTCGCGTGCCTCGCGGGGGTCGCGGCCGCCGAGCTGTGGCGGCGGCTCGGATCTCGGGGCTGGCGCGCGGCGGCGGCGGTCGCCGGTGCCGCGATCGTCGTGCTCGCGTCGCTGCCGATGTTCAAGGGCCAGGCCGTGGAGCTCACCTGGAAGCGCATCCCCGGCGCGTGGACCGCGGCGGCGCGCGGGCTCGACCGCGACCTGCCGAAGGGCTCCCGCGCGCTCGTGCTCCCCGGCCAGCCGTTCGCGTTCTACCGCTGGGGCGGCACCGTCGATCCGATCCTCCCCACGCTGACCGACCGGCCCGTCGCGATCCGCAACGTCCCGCCCTACGACGACCTGCACGCGGTCGACCTGCTGTGGACCACCGACAACCTCGTGCAGCAGCAGCGGGTCCTGCCGGGCCAGCTCTCGCCGCTGCTCGACCTGATGAGCGTGCGGGCGGTCATCGTCGGGGCGGACGACGACAGCGGCCGCAGCGGAGCGCTGCCGCCGGGGCCCGCCGCGCGGCAGCTCGCGCAGCTCGGCACGCCGTCGCACAGCTATGGGCCGGTCCGGCGCTACGGCGGCGTCGCGCTGCCCCAGGTCCGCCGCTACGGCAGGGG
>DATENL010000178.1:0-6058 GCA_035275105.1 Thermoleophilaceae bacterium | reverse complement strand
ATCCAGGGCAAGGACCACGGCTTCACCGGCGACCTCGGCCTCGTGATCGGGGCCGGCGGTGGCTCGCTCACGCTCACCGACGCGGTCCGCAGCCAGGGCGGGCGCCCGGCCAACTACGCCGAGATCGGCGGCAACCCGTCGGTCGCCAAGTCCAAGGGGCTGGCGATGGAGGTCCTGAACAAGGAGGGGGTCGAGAAGATCGCCGTGATGATGTCGATCGTCTCCAACACCCGGGTCGACATCGTCGCCCGGGGCGTGATCAAGGCCTGCCTGGAGCTGGGCAAGGACCCGGCCGAGACGATCGCCGTCTTCCGGATCCCGGGAGCCTGGGAGGAGGAGGGCGCGAAGATCCTCGGCAAGTACGGGATCGAGTTCCGCGACCGCTCGACCTCGATGTGGGAGGCCGCCGGAGAGGCGGTCGAGAAGATTCAGGGGCAAGGGGCCGCGGCATGAGCATCCTGCTCTCAGAGGACTTCACCTTCATCGTCCAGGGCATCACCGGCCGCGAGGCGGTGAACCTGACCAGGGAGTGCCTCGACTACGGATCCAAGGTCGTCGGCGGCGTGACCCCGGGCCGCAAGGGCCGCGAGGTCCACGGCGTGCCGGTCTTCGACACCGTCGCGCAGGCGGTCGAGAACCACGGCGGGCCGGTCGACGGGTCGGTCGTCACCGTCCCCCCCGCTTTCACGAAGGACGCAGTCTTCGAGGCGATCGAGAACGGCATCGGGCTCGTCGTCGTCGTCACCGAGCGGATCCCGCGCCGCGACGTCGCCGAGATGGTCGAGCTGGCAGGCATGCGCGGCTCCCGGATCATCGGGCCCAACTGCCTCGGGCTGATCGTCCCCGGGGTCTGCAAGATGGGCGGCATCGGCGGTCCGGCCAAGGACGCGGCGAAGGCCTACGCGGCGGGCCCGGTCGGGGTGATGTCGCGCTCGGGTGGGATGACGACGGAGATCTCCTCCTCGCTGACCGCCGCGGGCCTCGGCGTCTCGACCGCGATCTCGATCGGCGGCGACGCGATCATCGGCTCGACCTACGCCGAGCTGATGCCGCTCTTCGAGGCCGACGAGCAGACCGAGGGCATCGTCATCTACACCGAGCCCGGCGGGCGCATGGAGGCCGAGCTGGCGCGCTGGGTGACCGAGAACGAGTCGCGGCTGCCGATCGTGGCGTTCATGGCCGGCCGGTTCATGGACGAGATGCCGGGCATGAGCTTCGGCCACGCGGGCACGATCGTCGAGGGCAAGGCCGACACGGCGGCGGAGAAGATCAAGCGCCTGGCGGACGCCGGCATCACGGTGGCCGAGGAGATCTCCGAGATCCCCGACCTGATCCGCGAGAAGATCGAGTCGAAGAAGGCGGCGGCCTGATGCCAGGGGTCTTCATCGACGTCGAGGTCGACGACTCGATCACGGGCGACGCCGAGCTCGCGCAGAAGCTCGAGGACGCGTGCCCGGTGGACATCTTCGCCGCGCGCGACGGGCGCGTGGAGGTCGTCGAGGAGAACCTCGACGAGTGCGTGCTGTGCGAGCTGTGCGTGAAGGCCGCGCCGCCGGGCAAGCTGCGCGTGCGCAAGCTGTACGACGGATCGGCGCTCGAGGCCTGACGCAACAGGTGGCCTGGCCCCTGTTGCGCTAGGCCTCCGCAACAGGGGCCAGGCCACCTGTTGCACGCTCTCTAGGGTTCCGCGCGTGCCGCAGCTCCCGCCCGCGATCCTCCTCGGCGGCGAGGCGATCGCCGTCTCCGCCTGCCGCAGCCTCGGCTGGGCCGGCGTGCGCGTGCACGCGCTCGGGGACGCGCGCGACCCGGTGCGGCGGTCGCGCTGGTGCCACGAGTTCGTCGCGGTCCCGTCGAAGGAGGGCGCGATCGAGAGCTACCTCGAGTGGCTCGAGCGCGACGGGCCGCGCGGCGGCGCCGTGATCCTCCCGTGCGACGACTACGGCGTCGAGATGATCGCCACGAACCGCGCCCGACTCCGCGAGTGGGGCTACACGCCGATCGAGGGCGACGACGACGTGATGCTCGCGTGCCTCGACAAGGAGCGCACGTACGAGCTCGCCCGCGCCGCGAACGTGCCCACCCCCCGGACAGCCACCGTCCGCACGGCGGCCGAGGCGATGACCGCGGCGGCGGGCTTCGAGATGCCGGTCGGCCTCAAGCCGCTCCAGTCGCACGAGTGGGCCAAGCACCGGTCGGAGAAGTTCATCGTCGCCGGCGACCGCGGCGAGCTGAGCGACGTCTCGCAGTGGGCCTTCGGACCCGGGGTGCCGATGCTCCTGACCGAGGTCGTCCCGGGCCCAGAGACCGCCCTGTGCACCTACTTCACGTACGTCGACCGCAGCGGCGAGCCGGTCTTCGACTACACGAAGTCGAAGATCCGCCAGTGGCCGAAGGGGTCGGGGCTCACGTGCTACCAGGTGAGCGACCGGATCGAGGGCGTGATCGACGCCGGCCGCCGGCTCGTTACGGGGATCGGCCTACGCGGGCTCGCGGTCCCCGAGTTCAAGCACGACCCGCGCGACGGCCAGTGGAAGCTGATCGAGTGCAACCACCGCTTTACCGGCTCGCTCGACCTCACCCGCCACTGCGGGATCGACATGGCGAGGATCGCCTACGACGCCACGCTCGGCCGCCCCGTGGAGCGCCCGGGCGGCTACCGCACGGGCGTGACCCAGTGGAACCCGATCGAGGACTTCCGGGCGCTGCTCGACTACCGCCGGGATGGCGAGCTGACCACGGGGCGCTGGATCCGCAGCGTCGCGCGGCGACAGCACTTCCCGATGGCGCGCCTGGACGATCCCGGTCCGACGCTCGCGAGCCTGGGGTCGAAGGCGGGGCGCGCGCTGCGCAAGCTCAGTGGCTAGAGCGCGGGCCCGACTCATCTCAGTAGCTCGAAGAGCATCGCGCCGATACATCCGGCGGAGATGACGCAGGAGACGATCGCAGCAGGCACCGTTGATGTCGTAGCCGACCCCTAGCCCGTTGTTGATCTGCGTCTTCGGGCCCGCGGTCGCGCGCTCGAACTGGTTCGTGTTCGCGTGCGAGAGCGAGATCGACGCCTCGCCCGCGACGCCGCTCATCGCGGTCGTCTGCTCCTTGGCGTTGTAGGTCGCCGAGCCGACGATCCGGCGGCTGAAGCAGTTCATCACTGCCGCCACGTAGCGCCAGCCTCTCAGGTACGGAGAAACGTGATGCCGGTGTACGTGGAAGCGCCGGTCGCGGCTGAGCCACCGACAGGGCGCGTACGAGCGCCGCAGCGAGACCGTTCTCGTCAACGATCTCTGGCGCCGCGGTGCCGCCGTCGCCGAAACACCAGCACACCCGCGATACCGACGCCGGCCACCAACACGAACACGGGTGCTTCGAAGACCAAAACGATGAACGCCGGCAGGGCGATCAGCAACAAAACGGGCACGGCCTGCCCATCAAGCCACCATGGATCTGGCTTCATGCTGCTCGGTAATCCGGCCGAATCATGCGGTTGGCCCCTGCTAGTCGTCCGAAGGGCGCCGGAACTCTCGCGCCATGGCAATTGCCATGGCGCCCGCGGCTGCCGCCGCTGTGACGGTGACGGCCGCCGCGCTTCCTCCTATCGCAAGTACCAGCCCGCCCGCCAACACGCCACTCGCGACTCCCATGGCCGTACTGGTCAGGACTGGGTACCTACCTAGACGGGACTCGTTCCAGTCGAAGCGCCCCCGCCACTCCGATCGCCGCGCCCGGTGAAGTAGCCACGCGCACGCGGAGAAGCCGGCGGCAGCCGCGACGGCCCAGAGGATGCTGCCCTTCCCGATCGCCGCCACGACGGCGAACGTCGACAGAATCCCGATCGAGTTCGCCGCCTGGCGCCGTGGATCCGGCGGCTCGCGGCTCATCCCACTTCAGCAGTTGCCCGCCGCGCGCTCGAGGTCGCGCAGATAGGAATAGTCACACCACGCGGTCTGCACAAAGGGGATGCTACGCACAGCCTCGTTGACGTACCAGTCTGCAGCCGCAACACCCGCGCAACCGAGCGGCGCGCCGGGCCCGAGTGCGAGCGACGCGGCACACCCGCCAGCTATCCCGTATCCGGAGCCGACATAACCTGCAACCAGCCGCGGCGAACGCCGCGAGCCCGAGCAGCAGGCCCAGTGGGGCGACAACGAGGCTGTCCACCGCGCGATCGCGGGCCTACCGAGCCAGCAGCGCCGGGTGCTCGAGGGGCATTACCGGGACGGCCACGACCCGACCGAGATCGGCCGCGCGCTGGGCAAGACCGCCGACGCGGTGCGGCACATCGAGCAGCGCGCGCTGCGGACGATCCGCGGCCGCGTCCAGCCCGACCGCAGCTCCGCTGCCTGACGCCGCCGCGCGGCGAGCGACGTCACCCACGCCCGTACGTCCGGCCCCGCCTCGACCATCGTGGGCCGTGCCCGAGCCGCCCGCTGACGCCGACAGCACCCAGGAGCCTGCCGGTGCGCGCCCGCAGGGCGCCGCGCGCAACACGTTCTTCGCGTTCCTGACGCAGATGAGCACGGCCGCGTTCACCGCGGCGCTCACGCTCTACCTCGTACGCGCCCTCGGACCGCGCGAGTTCGGGATCCTCTCCCTTGCGCTCAGCGTCGGCGCGCTGGTCTACCTCCCCTCGGACTTCGGCATCTCCGCCTCGGCGGCGCGCTTCATCGCCGAGCGACGCGGCGACCACCGCGCGGTCGCCGCCCTGATGTCGGACGCGCTGCGCCTCAAGCTCCTGATCAGCGGGGCGCTGAGCGCGGTGCTGATCGCCCTGGCGAGCCCGATCGCCGACGCCTACGGCCACGCCGAGCTCACCTGGCCGATCCGCTGGGTCGCGCTGGCGGTGCTCGGCCAGAGCGTCGTCGCCTTCTTCCGCTACGCCTACATCGCGCAGCGCGACGTGTCGCGCGCCTTCAGGATCGTCTTCTCGGAGGCGGCCGTCGAGGCCAGCGCGAGCGTGCTCCTCGTCGTGGCGATCGGCGGGGCGTCGTCGGCCGCGGCCGGCCGCGCGATCGGTTACGCCGCCGGGATCGTCGCCGCGGTGGTCGTGACCCTGCGCACGCTCGGCCCGCAGGCCTTCCGCCGCGCCCACGGCCTGGGCGACACGCGCCGCCGGCTCGCCCGCTACGCCGGGGCGCTGTTCGTGATCGACGCCGCCTTCACGGCGGCGGTCCAGTCGTCGCCGCTCCTGATCGGCGCCTTCCTGAACCCGACCGCCGTCGGCATCTTCCAGGCTCCTGCGCGGCTGATCGTCTTCCTCCAGTACGTCGGCCAGTCGGTGGCCAACGGCGTCGCCCCCGGACTCGCCCGGCGCGAGGGCCACGAGCCCGAGGCGAAGACGTTCGCCACCGCGCTCCGCTACCTGCTGGTGTACCAGGCCGTCCTCGTCGCGCCCGTGGTCGTCTGGGCCGACCCGATCACCGACCTCGTCCTCGGCGACGGATACGAGCAGTCGGCCGACGTCCTGCGCGCGCTCGCGCCCTACATCTACTTCTCCGGTCTCGCCGCGCTGGCCGCGACCGGCGTCAACTACCTGGGCGAGGCGCGCCGCCGGGTGCCGCTCGCGCTGCTCGACCTGGCGATCGGAGTCGGCCTGACGGCGATCTTCCTGCCCACGATCGGCCTGCTCGGCGCCGCCTACGCCTCCGACATCGGGTCGCTCTTCTACGTGCCGCTCCACATCTGGATCGCGCGCAAGTTCATCGAGCTGCCGCTGCGGCCGCTCCTCCTGGCGATGGTGCGCGGGCTGCTCGCGGCCGCCGCGATGGCGGGCGTCCTGCTGGCGTTCGGGACGAGCGACCTGTCGGTGATCGACTGGGTCGCCGGCGCGATCCTCGGCCTGGCGGCGTTCCTGGCGGTGCTGCTCGCCACGCGCGAGCTTCGGCCCGGCGACCTCGCGGCGCTTCGCCGTTGGGTCGGGGCTCGTTCGCGCCGATAAGAACCGCATGCCGCGCGAGAAGGTCGATTCCGCGATCCTCGGCTGGTGGCCGTCCGCGCTCGACGGCGGGGCCACCGCGGAGCGCCGCGCGGGCGCCAGACGGCGGCGCTCCGACGTCGCGGTAGT
>DATENL010000177.1:0-4308 GCA_035275105.1 Thermoleophilaceae bacterium | reverse complement strand
TCGTCCTTGTAGATGATCGCCTTCATGTTCACGAGGTCGACGACCCCGCGGAACTCGGACTCGGCGCCGATCGGCAGCTGCACCGGCACCGGGTGGGCGCCGAGGCGGTCGATCATCGTCTGCACCGAGTTCTCGAAGTCGGCGCCGATGCGGTCCATCTTGTTGATGAACGCGATGCGCGGCACGCGGTACTTGTCGGCCTGGCGCCAGACGGTCTCGGACTGGGGCTCGACGCCGGCCACGGAGTCGAACACGGCGACGGCTCCGTCGAGAACGCGCAGGGAGCGCTCCACCTCGACGGTGAAGTCGACGTGCCCGGGGGTGTCGAGGATGTTGATGCGGTGGTCACGCCAGAACGCCGTGGTGGCGGCCGACGTGATCGTGATGCCGCGCTCCTGCTCCTGCTCCATCCAGTCCATGACGGCGGCGCCCTCGTGGACCTCGCCCATCTTGTGGGTGCGGCCGGTGTAGTAGAGGATGCGCTCGGTGGTGGTGGTCTTTCCGGCGTCGATGTGCGCCATGATCCCGATGTTGCGCGTCTTCTCTAGTGGCACTCGTCTCGGCATGTCAGTCTCTTCTTCGCTGTCGGTTTCGGGCAGAAAAAAGGGCCTCCCCGGGCCCCCTCACTGCTTCGCTTCCACCCGAGAGAAAGGTCTTGCTATCGCCTCGTCGTATCCATGGTCGTGTTGTGCCCCGCCCCCGCCGGTGAAGGCCGATGACTGAGCCTCTTTCGGCCCGCGAACGGGCTTCCAGAGCGGCTCGCAATGCTAGCAGCGGGTTTCGCCGCCGCCTAGGGGTTTTCCTCTCCAGCGACGCCATCCGGATGCTCCAGGCGGGCGGTCGGGCGTGGGTGCTCGGGGCGATCGGGTTCGTCGCCGGCGCCATGCTCATCCTCTCGGAGTTCCTGGCGGTCCGATACGTGAAGACCATCACCGCGTCGTGCTCCGACTTCGCCGACGCCGAGCTGCGCGACAACTGCCTCACCGTCGGCCACGAGAGCCACTACTGGGGCGTCGCCCTGCTCGGTCTGTTCGTGATCCTGATGACCTACGGCGTCGCCGCCGGCGGGAGCCGCCCCGCGGCGCTGGCGCTCCTGGTGGCCGGCGTGGTCGGCCTGGCGATCACCCTGCTCCACGACCTCCCCGACACCACGAGGAAGGGCGAGGTCGGGATCGCCTTCGCCCAGGCCGAGGCGCACAAGGGCACCGGCTTCTGGTTCGAGCTGATCGGCAGCTCGCTCGCCCTCGGCTGCGGCGCCTTCGCGGTCTGGCGGACACCGCCGCCGCGCACGAAGCGCGAGCGCCCCGGTGCGTCGGCGCCTCCGCCGCCCGACCCGGAGAAGCCGGCCACGGCCCCGCCACCCGAGCCCGAGAACCCGGCCACCGCCTGAACCGTCCTGCCCTGAGCTCGCAGAGCGAGCGCTAATCAGGACAGTGGTTAGTTCCCGCGGCCTGCCTCGCGAAGGATGGAGCGGTCGATGAGCCACTCCACGGGGGCGCGGTCGTCGGTGTAGACCTCGCCGCCGGTCAGTGCCGGGCCAAGACGCGCCGCCACCCCCGTCGCCAGCCCCCCGAGCCCGGCCGGGGCAAGGGCGCGAACCCGCGCGGGGCGCAGCGGCGCGCGCGACCCGACCAGCAGCGTGTTGGTGGGCTGTGAGGCGTCCCGCGCCACCAGCGGGAAGGCGGTCCGGAGCGTGGCGGCCAGGACGCGCTCGAGCCGGCGGTCCCCCTCCGGGTGCCCGACGTTGATGACCACCACCCCGCCCGGGGTGAGGCGCGACCGGACGAGCGCGAAGAACTCCCGCGTCGCCAGGTAGAACGGGATGTACGGCTGCCTGTAGGCGTCGACGAAGATCGCGTCGTAGCGCCGCGCGGTGGAGCGCAGGAACGGCCGCGCGTCCGCGGTGACCAGGCGCAGGCGCGCCCGGTCGCGCAGGCCGAACCAGCGCCGCCCGATCTCCGTCAGCCGGCCGTCGATCTCAACGGCGTCCACGAACGTCGACGGGAAGTAGCGGCCGTACGCCCGGGCGGTCGTGCCGGCGGCGTTGCCGAGGATCGCCAGCCGCGCCGGCGGCCGCGGCAGCGCCGCCAGCGGCAGCACCAGGAAGTCGTCCCAGTAGTCGTCGGTCAGGTACGACCCGGGCGTGTACTTCGAGTGGACGGCAATGCCCTCGTTGAGCTCCAGGCGGCGAGTGCCGAGCGAGTCCTCGACGACCCTCGCGTACTGATACGGCGTCTCGACCTCCTCCACGACCCGCCGCCCGTCCCCGCCCTCCTTGGATGCGGTCGGGGCGGCCACGAGAACAGCGCAGATGACGAGCGGAACGAGGAGCGCCGCACGCCGAACCGCGGGCGCGGACACCAGCGCCAGCACGGCCGCGAACCCGAGAAAGGTGCGCTGGGTGCCGGCGAACGGCACCAGCACGAGCGCCGCCAGGAAGGTCCCGACGAGCGACCCCACCGTGGACAGCGCGTACAGCCCGCCCGCCACCGAGCCCGACTCCCCGACGTCCACGAGCGACAGCCGAAGCGCGTAGGGCGCCACCGCACCGAGCAGCGCGACCGGCACGCCCACGAGCGCCACCACCGCCACGAGCGAGCCGACGAACGCGCCGGCCGAGTAGGAGTCCAGCGCGTCGACCGCCAGGTCCAGGAACGGCCGCGCGACGAACGGCACGGCGGCGAGCGCCACCGACGCGCCGAGCACGAGCCGGCAGAGCGCCGCCCGCGTGGGATTGCGGTCCGCCAGGCGGCCGCCCAGCCAGTAGCCCGCCGACAGGGCGACGAGCACGGTCGCGATCGTGTTGGCCCAGACGATCGTGGACGCCCCGAAGTAGGGGGCGAGCAGCCGCGCGGCGGCGATCTCGACGCCGAGGCTCGCGGAGCCGACGACGAAGACGAGCAGCCGCAGCGGCGGCCATTCGCGGCGCGGGACTAGAGGGTCCGGCTCGCTACCAGCGGTAATGCGCAAAGGCCTTGTTGGCCTGCGCCATCCGGTAGATGTCCTCCTTGCGCTTGAACGCGGCGCCCTGGTCGGACTGCGCGTCCGAGAGCTCGCCGGCCAGGCGCTCCGCCATCGTCTTCTCGCGACGGGCGCGGGAGAACTGGACGAGCCAGCGCACGGCCAGCGTCCGCGCCCGGCGGGCGGGGACCTCGACCGGTACCTGGTAGGTGGCGCCGCCGACCCGGCGCGAGCGGACCTCGAGCACGGGGGTCAGCGCCTTGACGGAGGTCTCGAGCGCCTCCACGGGCGGCTGCCCGGTGCGGCGCGAGAGGATCTCGAGCGCGTCGTAGACGATGCGCTCGGCGAGCGACTTCTTGCCGTCGATCATCACCTTGTTGATGACCTGCTGGACGAGCTTCGACCCGTGGACCGGGTCGTTGTCGATCGGGCGTTGCGAGGCGGCTGCGCGGCGCGGCATGGGGGTGCTACTTGGCCTTCACGCCGTACTGCGAGCGGGCCTTCTTGCGGTCGGACACGCCGGCGGCGTCGAGCGTGCCGCGGACGACCTTGTAGCGGACGCCCGGCAGGTCCTTGACGCGGCCGCCGCGCACGAGCACGACGGAGTGCTCCTGAAGGTTGTGGCCCTCGCCGGGGATGTAGGTCGTGACCTCCATCCCGTTGGTGAGCCGGACGCGGGCGACCTTGCGCAGGGCCGAGTTCGGCTTCTTGGGCGTGGTCGTGTAGACGCGCGTGCAGACCCCACGCCGCTGCGGCGCGGCGATCCGCTTCTTGCGCCCCTGGCCGGACTTCAGGCCGGGCGTGGCGAGCTTCTTCTTGGGCCTGTTCCGCCCCTTGCGGACGAGCTGGTTCGTACTCGGCATGCGGCGGGCGATGCTAGCAGTCAGCCGAGGTGCCGCAGCGCCGGCCATGCCGCTGACCAGGGGCGCCGGGGACCGCGGCAGACCACCACCGGAGCGCCTTCCTCGTCGTTGTCGACCCCCGCGCCGTTGCCGATACGCGCGACCCGCCGGCAGCTCTCGAGGCCGGCCAGGTCGCGGGGCCCGAGGCCGACCGCGATCACCGGCCCTGCGCGGCCGGGGGGCGGTCCCCAGTCGCCGTAGGCGTTGTGGCCGCTGAACGCCGGCGCCAGCCCGAGCGCGGGGCCGTAGCGGTCGATCGCACCGGCCTCGCCGTAGTTGGCGGTCAGGATCGCCGGCTCGGGGCGGCGGGGCAGGCCCCGCGCCACGCCCGCCACGGTCCGCACGAGGTCGGGCCAGCCGATCGTCTCGCCCACGTCCCCGTTCAGGGCGATGACCGGATCCGCGTCCCCGGCCGGCAGGACCGGCAGCGCCACCACGAGCCCGA
>DATENL010000176.1:0-5194 GCA_035275105.1 Thermoleophilaceae bacterium | reverse complement strand
GGCGGGTCTCGGCGCGCCGTCGGCCTCCGGCTGGGCCGCGCGGGCCGGGGCGAGCGCCTCGTCCGCCGGGACCTCGTCGGGCTCGGCCTCGATCTCGATCCGCGGCCGGCCGCCGTTCGCCGACCACGGCTCGATCTCGGTGTTGGCGTGCCGCTCGATCGCCTCGAGCTCGCGGCGCTGCTTCGGCGTGATCAGGGTGATCGCGCGGCCCGAGCGCCCGACCCGGCCGGTCCGGCCGATGCGGTGCACGTAGACGTCGGGCGAGTTCGGGATGTCGTAGTTCACGACGTGGCTCACGCCCGAGATGTCGAGCCCGCGGGCCGCGATGTCGGTCGCCACGAGCAGGCGCTCGCGGCCGCCCTTGAACGCGATCATCACGCCGTCGCGCGAGCCCTGCGACATGTCGCCGTGGAGCGCCTTCACACGCACGCCGCGGTCGCCGAGTGCGCGCGCGAGCCGGTCGGCGCCGATCTTCGTGCGCACGAAGATGATCGCCTGGTCGGGGCGCTCGGACTTCAGCACGCGCGCGAGCGCCTCGGGCTTCTCGCGGTCTGAGGCCTCGACGTAGAACTGGTCGACCGTGTCGATCGTCAACGTCGCGGCGCGGACCTTGATCGTCTCCGGGTCGTACATCCGCTTCTCGGCGAGCCGCTTGATCTCGGGCGGCATCGTGGCCGACCACAGGCTCGTCTGGCGCCCCGACGGGCAGCGCGAGAGGATCGTCTCGACGTCCTCCAGGAAGCCCAGGTCGAGCATCTCGTCGGCCTCGTCGAGCACCACGAAGCGGACGTCGTCGAGCATCAGGTGGTGCCGTCTCATCATGTCCATCACGCGGCCCACCGTGCCCACGACCACCTGCCCGCCCTGGCGCAGGAACGACGCCTGGTCGCGAATCGGCGCGCCGCCGAATATCGCCACCACCTCGACCCCCTTGGGCTCGCCGTAGGCGCGCAGCGCCTGGGTCACCTGGATGCACAGCTCGCGCGTGGGCGTGAGGACCAGCGCCTGCACCTCGCTGGTCGAGGGCTCGACGTACTCGAGCAGCGGGAGCCCGAACGCGGCGGTCTTGCCGGTGCCCGTCTGAGCCTGCCCGATCACGTCGCGGCCGGCGAGCATCGCGGGGATCGCCTGCTCCTGGATGGGCGTGGGCGTGTCGTAGCCAAGGTGCGCGAGCCCCTTGAGCAGCGGCTCGGAGAGCCCGAGTTCGGCGAACGTTGCCATGGGGAGGAGGTTAGGAGGCCGGGTCGAGGAGGAGCTTGCCGCTGGTCCGGCGCGCCTGGAGGTCCTCGTGCGCGCGCCTGACGTCCGACATCGGGTAGGTGCCGCCGACCACCACCGGCAGCTCGCCGCGCGCCGCGCGTTCGAACAGGTCGGCCAGGGGCCCGCGGAGCATCTCCGGGCGCGCGAGGAGGTGCATCAGCCAGAAGCCGATCACGCCGCGGCTCTTGCGCATCAGGTGGCCGTTGCGGATCGTGCTCTGCTCGCGGCTGGCCATGCCGTACGTGACGAGCCGGCCGAAGGGCGCGAGGGCCCTGAGCGACGCGTCGAACAGCTTGCCGCCCGCCATCTCGAGCACGACGTCGACCTGCTTGCCCTCGTTCGCCTCGATCAGCGCCGTCGTCAGGTCCTCGAGGCCGGGATCGACCGCGGCGTCCGCTCCGAGCTCGAGCGTGAGGTCGCGCTTCTGCTGCGAGCTGGCCGTCGCGATCACGCGCCCGGCGCCGAACGGCTTCGCGAGCTGCACGGCCAGGCTGCCGACGCCGCCCGCGCCGGAGATCACGACGACGCTCTCGCCCTGCTCGAGCTTCGCGGAGGTGCGGTAGAGGTGCCACGCCGTGAGGCCCTGGATCAGCAGCGCGAGCGCGGTCCCGTCCTCGACCCCGTCCGGGACGGGGAAGGTCGTGGCCACCGGCGCCACGGCGTACTCGGCGTAGCCCCCGCTGCGGATCATCGCGACCACGCGCGTGCCCTCGGCGATGTCGCCGGCCCCACGCTCGACCACGCCGGCCACCTCGCCGCCCGGGATCAGCGGCAGCTCGAACTTCGCCAGGTAGGAGTTCTCGCGCTGGTGCGTGTCGGCGAAGTTGATCCCCGCGTGCGAGACCCGGATCAGGACCTCGTCGTCGCCGGGCTCGGGCGTGTCGATGTCGGCGACCTCGAGGACGTCGAGGTCGCCGAACTCCGTGATCTGCACCGCGCGCATCGGCCGCGGAGGCTACTCGGGGTGGAGTTCTCTAGGCTGCCCGCCCCGTGTCGCTGGTGGTGATCGGATCGATCGCGTTCGACTCCGTGCGCACGCCCTTCGGCGCGCGCGACCGGATGCTGGGCGGGTCCGCGGTCCACTTCTCGCTCGCGGCGAGCTTCTTCACCGACGTTCGCGTGGTCGGGCCGGTCGGCGACGACTTCGGCGACTCCGAGTACGCGGTGCTGCGCGAGCGCGGCGTCGACACGAGCGACATCGAGCGGGTGGACGGCGGCAGGACCTTCTTCTGGGCGGGCGAGTACGGCTACGACCTCAACACGCGCGAGACACTCGACACCCAGCTCGGCGTCTTCGGGGACTTCGACCCGAAGCTGGCGGACGAGTCGCGTGCGGCGGAGATGCTGTTCCTGGGCAACATCCAGCCCGACCTCCAGCGCGCGGTCCGCGGCCAGTGCGACGGCGCCCGGCTGGTCGGGCTCGACTCGATGAACCTCTGGATCGAGCAGACGCGCGACTCGCTGCTGGCCGCGATCGGCGACGTGGACCTGCTGTTCCTGAACGACTCCGAGGTGCGCGAGCTGATGGACGAGCCGAACCTGGTGCGCGCGTCGCGCCGGGTGATGGAGCTCGGGCCGCGCGCGGTGGTGGCGAAGCAGGGCGAGTACGGCGCGTCGCTGTTCACCGGCGACCACTTCTTCTCGCTCCCGGCGTACCCCCTCGAGACCGTCCGCGACCCGACCGGCGCCGGCGACACCTTCGCCGGCGGCTTCATGGGCTACCTGGCGTCGCGCGGGGACGGCGCGGCGGACGACGAGGTGGAGCTGCGCCGGGCGATGACCTACGGCTCGGTGCTGGCCTCGTTCAACGTCGAGGAGTTCGGCACCGACCGGGTCAGGCGCCTGGAGCGCGACGAGATCGACCTCCGTTACGACGAGTTCCGCGCGATGACGGCGATCTCGACGGCCCCGGCGCGCTAGCGGTCATGCAACAAGTGGCCTGGCCCCTGTTGCATGTGCAACAGGGGCCAGGCCACCTGTTGCGCTAGCGGTCCGGTCGCAGCCGCGGGAACTGGGTCGACTTGCCGCGGAAGCGGAACGGGGCCTGGACGTCGCAGGGCGGCGTGTCGTCCGGGGCCACCGGGTTGGCCGTGTTCCGGCAGTCGAAGGCCTCCTCGAACGTGCGCAGCCTGTTCATGTAGCCGGGCAGCGGGTACGGGTTGTGGCGGTTCGAGCCGTGGCGCTCCTCCTGTGTGACCGCCGCCTCCGAGCTGATCGGGACCAGCGCGCGCAGGTAGTGGATCGGCTCGCCCCCGGCGGTCTGGGCGGCCTTGCCCTGGAACGAGGCCGCCACGCTCGAGATCTGCGACACCAGCTCGGCCTTGTAGAGACCCAGGTAGTCGACCAGCGGCTGGGCGTTCTTGAGGACCGGGACGAGTATCTGGAACACCGGCCGCGCCGCGTGCACGATCCGGGTCGTGGCGGGCAGGCCGTCGCGCGACGCGGTGACGACCTGGTCCACGTCGCGGAAGAGCCCCTGTAGCTGCGGAGCGAGCACCGAGACGTCGCGCAGCGCCGGCGCGAGCGCCCTCGCGCCGGGGCGAAGCGCGTGCACGACCGGCCCCGCGTCGTGGGTCAGGAGCCGGAGCTGCACGAGTGTCGGGCGCAGCTCGGAGAGCGTGGTCGGCAGGATCCGCACCGTCTCGGCGAGGTCGCGGTCGCGCGCCGCCGTCGTCCGCAGCACGCGGTCGCCCGCGATCACCAGCGCCGACAGCTCGCCCTGGCGCTGGCCGAGCGCCCCGAACACCACGCCGCTGTCGTGGATCAGCCGGCGCACCGCGCGCTCCTGGACGTCGAGCGTCCGCAGGAGCCGGGTGCCGTCGTTCGAGAACGCCGGCAGGTTGCCGAGCGCGTCGTTGATGTCCTGACCGCGGTGGGCGAGCCCGTCCGCCAGCGCCCCGAGCAGGCGCTGGAGGTCGCGGCGCGTCCGGGCATCGAGCGCGCGCGTGATCTCGTCCAGCTCGGTCGTCGACCCGACCTGGCGGTTGCTCAGCGTGCCCCCGTCGGGCAGCGGCCCCCGGCGCCGGTTGCCGGGGGACAGCTCGACGTACGTCTCGCCGAGCAGCGTCTTCTGCCGCAGGATCGCCCGCGTGTCGCGCGGGATGGGCGCGTAGCGGCGCTCGATCTCCATGTCCACGTGGGTGCGCCCGGAGGTCTCCTGGGTCTTCACGACCCGGCCGACCCTCACGCCGGAGATCCGCACGTCGGCGGTGTCGGCGAGCTGCGTCGCCTCGTTGAAGTTCGCGGCCATCCGGTAGCCGTTCGACGCAAGCGGCGACGGCCCGCCGAACGTCTTCCAGATGTAGGTGACGATCAGGAAGCACGACAGCGCGAACACGACCATGATCGCGATCTGCGGGAGCGACGGCGCGCGCTTCTGCATCAGGGGGCCCCCTGCTCCGGCCCCACGTCGGAGCCCGCCGGCGCGGCACGCTCGCGGCGCGGCTCGCCCGGCGCGCGCGCCTTCGCGGCGATCTCGGCCGGCGTGCCGCTCTTGGCCTTCTTCGGCGGCGCCGGCGGGCAGACCGGCAGCGACCCGATGACGCCCAGGAGCGGGTTCGAGGCGAGCAGGCTGCCGATCGACGAGCAGCCGAACATGACGAGCCCGCGCCAGGCGACGCCGTGCGCGTCCTCGACGGTCAGCACGGAGTTGCCGTTGTGGATGTACCAGGCGAGGTGGAACAGGTAGCCCTCCTCCGGCCCGGGCGGGTTGTAGGCGAGCTCGTTCACCGCGCGGTTGAGCACCTGCCCCGTCTCGACCAGCGCCGGGGTCACGGAGCCGATCCGCTCGACCGACGGCCGCAGCTCGTCGAGGAGCGGCGTGGCCCTGCGGACGAGCGGGCGCAGGCCGTCGCGGACCACGGGCGTGGCGGTGCGCAGGAGCGGCCGCGCCTCGACCAGCGCCGGTCCGAGCTCGCGGGCCACCGGCCGCAGG
>DATENL010000175.1:0-31228 GCA_035275105.1 Thermoleophilaceae bacterium | reverse complement strand
GTCACGACGGATGGGGCCGCCGGATCGGCGGTCGCCGGGTGCTCGAGGGCTTTGGGTAAGCTACATCGGCGATTCGGGCACCGCTTCGCCCGCTCGGAGTCGGAGGCCAGGGAGCGAGTCAAACGCTACCTCCTCCTCGGCCTGCTCGGGCGCGTCGAGCGCAAGAACGGCTGGCAAATGGCCCAGGCCATAGGCGAGCGGGACCCGCAGGGACCCGCAGGAGGGGGTGCAGCGCCTGCTGAAGGCGGCCAAGTGGGACGCCGATGCGGTTCGCGACGACCCGAGGGAGTACCTCGTCGAGCATCTCGCCGGTGTCAGGTGGTCGGTGGTCATCAGCTCGACCGACGGCCTCGAGAGGACGCGCTCGCCGCCGTGTTAGCGCCCGACGACGCGGTAGCGGATGTGCGTGGCGAGCGGAGAGTGGAGCACCTCGACCGGCTCGAACCCGAAGGACTCGACTCCGTCGAACAGGCGCTCGCCGGCCCCGAGCAGGACGGGGGCGACGTCGAGGACGAGCTCGTCGATGGCGCCCGCCGCGAGCGCCTGGCGCACGGTCGACGCGCCGCCTGCGATGTCGACCCCCCGGTCGCCGGCCGCCGCCCGGGCCTGCTCGAGCGCGGCGTCGAAGCCGTCGGTGACGAAGTGGAAGGTCGTGCCGCCTTGCATCTCGATCGGGTCGTGGGCGTGGTGGGTGAGGACGAAGACGGGGGCGTGGTAGGGAGGCTCCTCGCCCCACCATCCGCGCCAGTTCTCGTCCCACTCGCCGCGGATCGGCCCGAACATGTTGCGGCCCATGACGTAGGCCCCGCGCGGTCGCATGAGCCAGCCCTCTGCCGTCGCGTCGGCGTCGTTCGCGTGCTCGCCGCCGAGGTGCCAGCTATGGACCTCCATGCCGCGCTTCCCCAGCGGATTCTCCCGGCTCTGGTCCGGCCCGGCGACGAAGCCGTCGAGCGAGATCGACATGTGGCAGGTCGTGCGTGGCATCGCGTCCTCCTCGGCCATCGGTTTCCTTTTGCTTGCCTTTTGCAACCGGTTTCAGCATACGGCGCTGGTACAATTTCGCACCCGCTATTTTTGGAACCGTTTCAGGAGACCGAGGATGGAAGGCGACGATCACCGCTCGGGGTGCCCGATCTACCTCTCGCTGGAGGTGTTCGGCGACAAATGGAGTTTGCTGATCCTCCGCGACATGATGTTCGGCGGCAAGCGCCACTTCCGCGAGCTCTTGCGTTCGGAGGAGGGCATCTCCTCCAACATCCTGGCCGACCGCCTGAGGAAGCTCCTTGGGGAGGGGATGATAACCAGGGCGGACGACCCGAGCCACAAGCAGAAGGCGATCTACTCCCTCACCGAGAAGTCCATAGCGCTCGTGCCGGTCTTCGCGCATCTGGGGGCGTGGGGCCGAAGGCGCCTCCCGGCGAGCGAGGAGTTGAGCGTGCGAGCGCGGGTGCTGGAGGAGGGCGGGTCCGAGATGTGGGAGAGGTTCATGGCGGAGCTGCGCGAGGAGCACCTGGGCCTGCCGCCTGGCGGTCGTTTCGAACCGGGTGATGGCTCGGTAGCCGCCGAGTTGCAGGCGGCCTACGAGGAGGTCCTCGCCGGGGGCGCGAAGGAATAGATCGCCCCAAGATGTGACGCGAGGCGGGCAGGGGACCGGTAAGGTGAGCGGATTCTCGTGCCCAACCACAAGAGGCACACGGCCTCGCTCAGGGGCCGACCTCGGCTTCACTTTGCACCTCGGGACAGCTTCGCAAGCACCACGCCGGCTACAAAGTGGCCTAGCCATATTCCCATCCAGGCGAGGATTAGGAAGAATACGCAGGCGGGCACGTAGCAGACCTCGCCAATAACCTCGCAACGCCAGCTCTGGGCGAAGCACGGCAGAAGCGAGAAACCTCCCCGCGATCCTCACGTCCCACGGCGAAAGACGGATCGGTGGTGGGAGCAGGGTTCGTCGCCCGTACAATCCTTCCTGCAGGCAACCGAAACAGGGAGGAGCGGTCATGTACGAAGAGGCGATCCCCATACTCAGGGCCGACGCCGCCGCCGTCTTGTCGGAGAGCACGCCGACGATCGGCCAGTCGCCGTGGCGTCGAGCCTCCCGCAACAGCGCCACGTGGCCGGCGTGGAACAGATCGCCCACCATGTCCTCGGGCTGTCCCGTTACCGTGAAGCCATGCTGATCTACTCGATGAGCGTCTCGGTGGACGGCTTCATCGCCGACCGCGAGGGCGCGTTCGGTTGGGGGGCGCCGAGCGATGAGCTGTTCCGCTTTCACCTCGCGCGGGTGGGCGAGCTCGGCGGCTATCTGCTCGGCCGCAGGCTCTACGAGTCGATGCTGGTGTGGGAGACGGATCCTTCGCCACGCGACGACGAGCTCGGAGCTGAGTTCGCCGAGGTGTGGCGCTCGCTCCCGAAGGTCGTCTTCAGCCGCACGCTCGACAGCGTCCAGGGCAACGCCCGGCTCGCCGAGGCGCCGGTGGCCGAGGAGGCCGCTGCCGCGCTCGACGCGACCGACAAGGACGTCTCGATCGGCGGCGCCGGCCTGGCCGCGGCGGCGATCGAGCTCGGCCTCGTCGACGAGCTGCGGCTGTTCCGCTATCCGGTCGTCGTCGGTGGCGGCACGCCGTTCCTGCCGCCGGTCACCGAGGACGTCCCGCTGAACCTGATCGAGACCAGGACGTTCGAATCGCGCGTGATCTACGAGCGCTACCGGCGCGCCCGCGATCATGTGTCGCGATGATCGCGGCTAGGCGACCGTCGCGGCCGCCGCCGGCCGCTCCGCGGGCGCGGCCGCGGCCTCGACCCGTACCGGCACGGCGTTGAAGGCCGCGTTCCCCGTGAGGCGGTCGTAGAGCGCAGGGTCGGTCACGTCGTTCATGCTCGCCCCCGCCTTCGCCGCCGCGCGGGTCCAGCCGACGCCGTCGCGGTGGTGGCCGAAGCCGTGCGGGACCGAGACGACGCCGGGCCGCATCTCGTCGGTGACCACGAGCGGCACCTCGATCGAGCCCGCGACGGAGGTCACCAGCACGCGCCCCCCGTCGGTCAGTCCGCGCGCCGCCGCGTCGTCGGGGTGGAGCAGGGCGGTGCAGCGGTCGGCGCCCTTCATCAGGCGCGGGCTGTTGTGCATCCACGAGTTGTTCGATCGCAGCTGGCGCCGGCCGATGAGCGTGAGGTCGAAGCCGTCCGCGAGCGCGGCCTCGTGGCCGGAGGCGAGCCCGGCGAGGCGGCCGGCCTCCTCCACGAACGGGGCGGGCGCGAGGCGCAGGCGCTTGCCTCGGGTCTCGAGCAGGCCCGGCAGCCTCGGCTCGAGCGGCCCGAGGTCGACGCCGTGCTCGGCGCGCTTGACCTTGCCGATCGTCAGGCCGCCACGCAGGCCGCGGCGCAGGACCCCGTAGGGCCCGGCGCGGAGTGCCAGGTCGATGACGCGCTCGGCCGACGCGAGCGGGCCGAGCAGGCGGAGCATCCGGTCCCGCACGGTGCCGAGCCGGCCGCGGCCGACCCGGCCCGCCAGCGCCACCAGGATCTCCCAGTCGGTCTTGCCGCCGGCCGGCTTCGGAAGCGCGGCGGGGTTGTAGCGGATGAAGTTCCGCACCCCGACGAGCGGGAAGACGATGTCCACGTCCGAGCGCTCGAGATGGGAGACCGGCGGAAGGATGACGTGCGCGTGGCGGGTGGTCTCCGTCACGTACATGTCGACGGCGACGAACCAGTCGAGCTGCGCGAGTGCCTTGTCGAGACGGCCGCCGCCGGGAGCCGACAGCGCCGGGTTGCCGGCGTAGCAGACCATCCCGCGCACCTGCCCCTCGCCGGGCGTGACGATCTCGTCGGCCAGCCCGGCGATCGGGTACTCGTCGAGGAAGCCGGGCAGGCCGCTGGCGCGCATTGGCGGGCGCTCCCACTCCTCGGTCGCCCCCGTCGCGAGGTTCAGAATCGGGAGCGGGTCGACGGCGGGCTTCGGGAACATCGCGCCGCCCGGACGGTCGAAGTTGCCGGTGACGACGTTGAGCGCGTTGATGAGCCAGTGCGTGAGGGTGCCGGTCTCCTGCTGGCAGACCCCGACACGGCCGTAGGCCACCGCGCTGGGCGCCGCCGCGAACTCGCGGGCGAGGCGCGCGATCGTCGCGACGTCCACGCCGGCGTGCGGCGCTGCGCGCTTCGGGTCCCACTCGAGCGCGACGGACCGTAGCTCGTCGAGCCCGTCCACGAACCCAGCGAGGCGCCCGAGGTCCTCGAGGCCGTCGGCGAATATGACGTGCAACATCCCGAGCAGCAGGAACGGGTCGCCGCCGGGGCGCACGGCGACGTGCTCGGAGGCGTGCTTGACGGTCTCGGTCCGCCGCGGGTCGACGACGACGACCCTCCCGCCGCGCTCGACGATCGCGCGGAGGCGGTGCCGCGCGCCCGGCGCGGTCATGAGCGAGCCGTTCGACACGGCCGGGTTCGCGCCCAGCAGCAGCATGTGGTCGGTCCGGTCGATGTCCGGGATCGGGAAGAGCGCGAAGTGCCCGAGCATCTCGTGAGAGGTGCGGTGCTGCGGCAGCTGGTCGGTGGACGTTGCGGAGAAGTTGTTGCGGCTTCCCAGCACCTTGCGCAACAGGAGGGCGGCGAGCAGCGCCGCCGAGTGCGCGCCGGGGTTGCCGTTGTACATCGCGACAGCGTCGTTGCCATGCGCGGCCTGGACGGCTCGCAGCCCGTCGGTGGCGAGTCGCAGAGCCTCGTCCCAACCGATCGGCACGAACTCGTCGCCGACGCGCTTGACCGGCGTGCGCAGACGATCCGGGTCCTCGTGCAGGTCCGTGAGCGCCGCCGACTTCGGACAGATGTAGCCGCGTGACATGACGTCGTCCGGATCGCCGCTGATGCGCAGGACCTGCTCGCCCTCGACCTCGACATTGATCCCGCAGTGCGCCTCGCACAGAGTGCAGACGCGGTGCACCGTCGTCGCCATGCCGGCTCCCTTCGCTGTTGTGGGATCGTAACCCGGCGACGGTCTACGCGGCCAGCTTTGGGGCGCCGGCGCGCCAAAGCGCGTCTCCCCCGATCTGCTCGCGGCTCACGCGTCCCTCGGCCGCGAGCCCAAGCAGCGCGGCGGTGGCGGCACGGTCGTCCGGCTCGTCGTTGCGGTCTGCAAGCACGAGAGCGACCTCTCGCGTCGTGAGACCGTGTGGAAACCGCTCGAGCACTGCCAGCGGATCGTCGGGCGGAGGCTCGTGCCACAGGCCAGGATCGAGGTTCGCGATCAGGACGTCGTAGGCCTCGAGCGGCTGGTGGCCGCCCGCCTCGAGCCTGGTCCCGCCGGCCTCGAAGACGAGGGTGGGGGCGGTGTACCGCTCCACTCCGTCCGACTGTGCGGTCCGGTCTTGCAGGGCCGAAGGAGAGCCCGCGGCCCTTCGAACCTCCGCTCGGTCCTGCTCATACGCAGCCTCGACGTCGGGGTCGTCGAGACGCCGAACGACGGCGTCCGCGTCGAGCTCGGGCTCCCGTCCGAGCGCCGTGCGGATCGCATCGTCCTCGTCGAGCAGCGCGTCGCTGGTGAACCAGGCCAGATGGAGCGCTCTGAGCGCGAGGTAGGCAAGGTCGTCGCGCTCCAGACGGGCAGCGACGATGGCCCTGCAGGCGCGGCCGGTTCCGACCACGCGGGCGCGCGGGCCGAGCGCAAATGGCATTCCGAAACGTGCGAAGCGGAGCGGCGTCAGCGACATCAAGGCCGGGGTGTAACCCCGCCGCTCGTACTGCTCGGCGTGCTCGGCAAGCCCGATCGTGACAACGCGCCAGTCGAGCTGGTCGCCGTAGCGCCACCGCAGCGTGGTGATCGCGGGCAGCGCGCTGTACGCCCAGGGGCACGCCGGATCGGCCATGAGCGTCACCGAGATCCTCGTAGAACCGCGATTCATGACTTGCCTGACGTGAGCGGTACCCGCGCGGATAGCTCTCCAACCACCCTTGCGGCATCCCGCTTTCGGCGGACCGAGCTCCTAACGCCGGAGCGGGGTGAGCCACCGCGGCACTGCGCCGGAGCCCGGCCTATGACCCCGGCGGCCGGTAGTCGACCGAGCGCTGCGCCGCCGCGTCGACCTCCTCGGGCTCGAGATCCGCGAACGCACGCTGGCGGTCCCAGTAGCGGACCATCTGCGTCACCTTCCCGTCGCGGATGCGGAACAGCCATGCTCCGTCAGCTTGGATCCGCCCGAGGTCCAGCCCGCTCCTCTTGCCGCGCCCGCTGAAGTGGTCGAGCACGAGCACGCGGTCGTCCGCCACCGCGCGGTACTCCTCCGCCACGAGGTGGAACTCCTCCCAGGTTCGGAGCCACGTGCGGAAGCTCCCGGCCATCGCGGAGAGCCCCACCGAGCTCCCAGGATCGGGCCCGTCGGCCATCACGTACTCGACCTCGGCGTGCGCCCACTCGGCCGAGCTGAAGTCGCCGCGCTCCCAGGCCGCATAGATCGACCGCGCCAGCTCCAGGTTCGTCAATGGCACGCCGTGAGTATTGCCGCTGCTTCCGGCAGAGCGTTCGGAGTTCGCTGAGAACGGGGAGACTTACAGCTATGAGAGGGGATCACATGGATGGCTGGACGGGGGAGGAGCGGCGTTCGCCCGAGAGCCTCTCGGCGCGGGCCGCGGTATCGGCGAAGCGGGAGGCGGAGGAGTTCCAGGCAGCTCTCCGTTCGCTGCCGCGCCTGCGCGTCGCGCGGCGGCGGCAGCTGAAGCGCCACCTGTCGGACGCGAGGGCGCGGGAGCTCGAGGCGGTGTCCAGCCTCGGTGGCGGCACGCACGAGCCGATCAGCACCGCCTGAGCGGCGGCCGCTACTCGGAGCGCGCGCGCGATCGCAGCCGCGCCCACGACGCCTTGGCCAGCGCGTGTGACACGCGTGGCGCGCGCTCGGCGGTGGCGAGCAATGCGCGGTCGCGTGCGCGCATGGTCTCCTGCGGCCCCGGGGTGCGTGCAGCGGTAGCGGCATCGACCTCGTGGACCGGCCGCGCGTCCGCGCGGCCGTCTTCGACCACCGCGAATACCCGCCACTCGCCGGGAACGCCCTTCAGGACCTGGGGTTCACGCTCCGCGAACTCCAGCCCCGAGCCGAGCACCAGCTCACGCACCGTGCTGGAGACCAGGACCTCGGAAGGGCCGGCGAGGGCACCGATCCGCGCTCCGACGTTCACCGCGATGCCCGCGACGTCGTCGCCAAGCAGCTCGCACTCGCCGGTGTGAACGCCGGCGCGTATCTCGATACCGAGCGGCCGGACCTCGGCGCAGACGGCTCGGGCGCAGCGGATGGCCTTCGCCGGCCCCTCGAACACGGCAAGCACGCCGTCGCCCAACGTCTTGATCAGCCGCCCGCCATAGCGCTCGAGCTCCGTGCGGGTGATCTCGTCATGGCGCTCTATGAGTGCACGCCAGCGTGCGTCGCCGGCGCTGGCGGCCCTCGATGTGGAGTCGACGATGTCGGTGAACAGGATCGTGGCCAGCGCGCGGTCCGGCTCGACTCGGCGGCGCGCGCCCGTCAGGAACTGCTCGATCTCGTCGATCATCGGCTCCCACGCCCCGATCCAGATGAAGTGGTCCCGGCCCGGGAACTCGGAGAGCTTGGCTCCCTCGATCCCATCCGCCAGGTGGCGGCCGAGCTCCACCGGGATGAAGCTGTCCTCGCGGTGGATCACGAGAGTCGGCGCCGAGACTCGAGGCAGGGCCGGCCGTGCATCCATCAACGTGGCGGCGCGCATGACGGCTCTCGCCATCCCCGGACTCGCGCAGATCCGCTCCGCGCTCCCCATCGCCTGCCAGAAGCCGGGACCGCCCTCGAGGCTGGGCGACCACAGCGCGAACAACTTCCCCTGCCCCCACTCCTCGGTCGCGGCGAGCTGAAGCTCCCAGACGTGGTCGAGCTTTGCGCGCGCTTCGGGAAGGTGGTCGTCGTCCGCGACGAACTTCGCGCCGGTCTCGACGAGGACGAGCGCGTCGCAGCGCTTGGGGTGGGTGGCTGCAAACAACGCCGCGGGCGGACCACCCTCCGAGTAGCCGAGAAGCGTCGCATGCTCGAGCCCCGCCGCGTCCATCACCACGCGAATGTCCTCGACCCGTTGCTCGAGCGACGGCGGCCCGGCCACCGGGTCCGACAGCCCGGTCCCAGGCTTATCGAACAGGACGAGGCGCGAGAACGAAGTCAGACGGCGAAACAGCGCGCTCGCCGCGGGGTCGCCCCAAAGAAGCGACATGTGCGAGACGATCCCGTTGACGAGGACGAGGTCGACCGGCCCGTCGCCGACGACCTGGTAAGCGATGCTCGTCTCGCCCTTCTGCGCGTACCGCGTCTCGGGTGGCACGGGGCAACCTAAGCACGCGGCTACCTTTCGGCCCCCAGCCGGCAAGGCGGATCAGCCGGTAGGCGAGGTCGTGAATTACGATGCCGCAATGCCTCTGTTCGGGCGCGGGCGGGACAAGGCGGGACAGGATCTCGGGCCTGAGAGCGTGACCGTGGAGGCCGATGCGGGCGACGGCTGGCAGGCGATGCCCGCCACCGTCTGGGCCGATGCGCTCGCGCGCTACCGGGCGATGCCCGTACCCGAGCGCGCCGCAGAGATGCTGGCGAAGATCGCCCCGGCGCTCGCCGAAAGCTTTGAAGAGGCGACGTGGAAACAGGGCCTGGGGCCGCGCGACACGGAAGGTGACTCCCTGGTCGCCCTTCTGATCCCCTTGGCGCGGCGCCCTGACAAGCTCTCGCCGGAGCAGTGGCGCGCGAGGTACGAGCTCCGCGTCACGCTCTCAGAGGCGCTCAACGCCCTGGTGATCGCGCGTCTGCTCATCAACTGGGACGCGGGCAGCTCAGGCGGCTCAGTGATCCAGTACGCCGTCAGCCCTGATGGTCGCGCGGCGCTTCAGCGTGGCGACGTAGCCGAGGTCGTCGCGCGTCGGTTACCCGATTGACTACAGGCCAGGGGCCCCTGGACGGAGGTGCAGCACCCGGGGGGGGCGCGCCGTAGCGTCGCCCCGGGGCCGTAGGCTCTGCGCGTTGTCAGGAGCAGTTGAATAATGAACTCCCGTTGCGCCGTCACCCTCCTGCTGGGTCCGACCGGCGTGAATAAGCGCCAGGCGGCCGATCAGCTTGTCCTTGAGCGGGCCGAGAACGGCGGTGCCGGGCGAAAGATCCACTTCGTCGACTTCGAGCGCGATCACCTTAGGCCTCGCTACGACGGGGAGCTCTTCAAGTTCCTGGACGAGAGCGAGACCCACCAGCGGAGCGTCTGGCGTGAGGCATGGACCGAATGCGCCTCGAGCCTGCCGACCAGCGACGCGGCCGACGTCGTCGTCGGGCTACACGGCGTCTTCGTCCGCGACTTCTACGGTGTCCGCTCCCTAGTCGACATCCCGGCTGTCGCCACGCTGGAGCCGTGCCAAGTGATCACGTTGATCGACGACGTGTACTCGATGTGGCACAGGACGCAGGCCCGCGCTGAGCACGCCCCGTATGTCGGCCGCCCGACGATCGGCCAGCTCATCGACGCCCGCCGTTCTGAGCTGCTGCTGGGCGACCTGATCGCCGCGCATGTGCCCGGCCGTGCCCCGCCCCACCGATTGTTAGCCGTGAAGCACCCGGCCCGCACACTCGAGCGTCTCTTGCGCTTGGACGCGCGCGAGATCGCGAGCGTCTACATCTCCTTTCCGATCTCCGCACCGCGACGCAGCGCGGAGCAGGGCGGCCCTGCCGCAATCGCCGAGGTCAACTCGTTCCTGACCGCCGTGGCGGAGGCGGACCGAGCGATACCCGCGGCAGTCACCTACAACCCGCTCACGGTCGATGAGCTTCCGCTGACGAGCGCGCTGCCGTCGCAGCCGGTTGGCGAAACGTTCGATTTCGCGGTGAATGCGAGGTGGAACGTGAGGGACTTCTGGCGGGACGACCGTCTCCTGGGAGAAGATCCAGCGGAGGTGATCGAGGCGGATACACAGCAGGTCCGTGACGCGGCCGGAGCCATCCGCGCCGACATCCGCGTGCGCGACTACCGTCTGGTCGCCCAGGCGCGGGCGGTGCTCGCCCTCAACCCGGTCTACGAGGCCAAGCTCGCGTCCGGAGTGCGGAACGAGATCTCGCTGGCCGCCTACGAGAGGCAGAAGCCGGTGCATATCTTCCAGGATTCCGTACACGACCCAGAGTTCATCGCGCGCAAGACGTTCGTCGGCGAGAGCGGTGCCCTTGGCGCACTGCCCCGCGGCTCGTACATCACCTTCCACGATTCCGCCGATGAAGCGATCGCGGCCGCGTTCCGCAATGCGTCCGCCAACAACCGAGACGAGGTGAGCGAATGAATGAAAGGCTTCGGATCTACACGAGTGGCGACCCGGACGAGGTTGCGCAGCTCGAGGTCGCCGTCGGGCGGGCTGTTGGCGTTGCGGTGGAGGTGGTGCCTGAGGCGCGACTGCTCGTCGGGCGCGTCCAGCTGCCCTTCATCGAGACACCGAGCGGACGGCGCCACTTCGGTATGCCCGCGGTGGAGCAAGTGCTCGCCGAAACGGCGCGAGGCAACGGCGGTGGGTCGAGGCGCGCCGCGTGACCTACCCGCCGCGTGCGCGCAACGTCGAGCTCAAGGCGATAGACCCCGATCCGCGCGCCACCCTCGGCGCGGCGCTGGCGTGCGGAGCCGAGGATCACGGCGAGCGCGAGCAGCGCGACACGTTCTTCCACGCCCCCGTGGGACGGCTTAAGCTTCGCGAGGACGCGGCGGCCGGGGCCGAGCTCATCCACTACATCCGGGCCGATCGCGTGCATGCCAAGGTCAGCAGCTACCAGCGGCTTAAGATCGCCGAGCCGAACGCGATGAGGGCGACGCTTGCCGAGGCGCTCGGAATCTCTGTGGTGGTCGCCAAGCGCAGACGGGTGTTGCTCTGGGAGACGGCGCGGATCCACCTCGACCAAGTCGAGGGGCTCGGCAGCTTCCTCGAGATCGAGGTCGTCGTCGAGCCGAAGAGCGGCCTCGATCGTGCGCATGACACTCTCGCGCGGCTGAGACGGCATGTCCCGATCGACGCTAAGTGCCTGCTGCCCGCCGCTTACGCGGACATGCTGCTCGATCGCGCCGCCTGAGCGGCTACCGCATGGCGGGCGCGGGCGGGTCAAGGGTCGAAGCCTATTTCGGCTCCCTCGTCGAGCGCTACGAACAGCCGGAGCCGCCAAGCCTGGTCTGCATCGTGCACCTGCTCCCCACTGCACTCGACTTCGTCCCCGCCCTGGCCCGGGTTGGCCGGGTGGCGTCCGTACTGCCCAAGCCCAAATCGATCGACGAGGGAGTCGGGAACGAGCTGAAGGCGAAGTTTCAGATCGACCTACTCACACGCGACCGCCTCGCCGATGCGGCGCAGGCGAGTGCACTGCTCGAGGCGCGCGCGGGGGGCCAGCACGTCGTGCTGCTCGACATCGGCGGGTACTTCGCCCCGAGCCTTGCCGCCTTGTGTGCGGGCTTCTCGGGCCAGATCCTGGGCGTCGTGGAGGACACCGAGAACGGTCTTCAGAAGTACGAGCGTGCCGGCGACCTCCCGTGCCCTGTCTATTCGGTGGCTCGTAGCCCGCTAAAGAACGCGGAGGACTACCTCGTCGGCGTTGCAATCGTCTTTTCCACCGAAGCGGTCCTGCGTACGCGGGGCGATGTGCTCCAGGGTCGCAGCGCCGCGGTGATCGGCTACGGCAAGATCGGCCGCAGCATCGCGGCACAGCTACACGCACGACACGTGAGTACCACCATCTACGACACGGACCCGATCGCAGCGACCGAAGCGGTTTCGCATGGCTTCCGCGTCGCCCGGGACGCCGCCGCGGCAGTGGAGGGCGCGGGCCTGGTAATCAGCGCCACCGGCAACCGGGGCATCGGAGGCGAGGAGTTTCCCCGACTCGCGACCGGCGCCTACGTAGCGTCCGTGACGTCTTCAGACGACGAGCTCGGGCTCGACGAACGCGGCCCCTATGAGTACCGCTGGGAAAGCCAGGACGTCGCGCGTTATTCCGCTGACGGCCACTACTTCTACGTCCTCAACGAGGGGAACGCGGTCAACTTCCTCCACGGGGCGACGCTCGGACCGGCGATCTATCTCGTCCAGGGCGAGGTCCTGGCGGGCATAGCGGCGCTCTGTGCAGGAGACTCGGCCGGCGGAATGCAGGAGGTCGCGGCCGACGAGCGCAGGGAGATCGCGCGCGTCTGGCTCGAGCACTTCAACGACGACTCGGGCTAGAGATCGGGCGGACTCGATTCCATCCGCGCGCGCGAGGGGTCGCGGGGGGTGTCTTAGGCCCCGGGCCGGTAGCGCTCGCTTGCCGGGCGAAGCGATAGCGAGGTCCGCCGCGGCAGGGAGCCGAGCTACGACGTCGACACGACGAGCGACGTGGCGGGGAACTCGATCTCCCCGGAGCCCCCGAAGGGGCCGAGTTGCGCTGCGATCTCGCCGCGAATCCGCTCCCGCTCGTCCTGGTCCAGGCGACCGAGCACCATCGCGATCGCGCCGGCGGCGTCGTTGAGGAACTCCCAGTAATCGTCGATGCCCGCGAATCGGAAGCCGAACGGGATCGCCTCGATTGCGGGTTCTGCGAAGCCGGCTTCGGTGAAGAGGCCGCGCAGACGATCGCTGTCGGCGAGCGCGAGGATTCCGGGGGCGCCCGCTTCCGGCGGCGGGATGTGCCCGCGCTCTTGCAGCACACGCGACGGAAGCGCTGCCCACGGGTTTTGCTCGGGGCCGGCGAAGACCGCGCACGCCAGCCGTCCCCCCGATCGCAGGACGCGATGGGTCTCTTGAATGGCAGCGGCTGGGTCGGCCAGCAGCATGTAGCCCCAGCGGCAGAGGACGCCGTCGACGGATCCGTCCGCCAGATCGAGGCGCTCGGCGTCGAGGACGCGGCACTCGACGTTGTCGAGGCCGAGCTCCTTCGCGCGGCGACTCGCGGCCTCGACCATCGCGTCGGCGAAGTCGCTGACGATCACCCGTCCCGTGGGTCCGACGAGCGCGGCCGCAGAGAACCCGACGACTCCCGTGCCCGCCGCCAGCTCGAGGATCCCGTCTCCCGGAGACGGGTCGAGCAGGTCGAGCATCTTGTCGCTCACCGGCCGAGCGGCCTCCTCGAAGTACGCGTGCCGCTCGTCCCAGCCCGGCGCCATCGCCTCCCACACCGCGTGGCTCGCACGGCTGTAATCGGCGCCGTCCATACGGATCGAAGCCTAAACCGCGGCGAGGTCACCCGTCGCTAGCAGCGCACGAAGTCCGTGACGTCCACGCTGCCGTTGTTGAACTTGTCGGCAGCGGTGATCGTCACGTGATGGACGCCGCGGGCGAGCGCCGGAACGTTGATCGTGAGCGTGAACTGCGTCTTGCCCGGCTTCGGTAGCGACTTCCCGTCGAGCTTCACGGTGACAGAGCTCGGAACCGCGCCGGTGATCGTCAGGATCATCTTGAAGGCGTTCGCCGTGCAGCTTCCGCGATCCGGGGTTCCCTGCGTGCGGATGTGCGGACTCCTGCCGCCGCCCTTGCAGCTCGAGAAGCTGAACGTCGACCTGCGCTTGGTGCCGCTCTTGTAGTCGCGCTCGATCATGACCGTGTGGCGGCCAGGCTTCAGCTGGCTGGCCTTCACGGTGATCTGGAATTTCGGCGTCGTCGACCTCGCGATCTGCTTGCCGTCGAGGAAGACGAGGGCCTGCTTGAGGCGCGTCGGATGGACGCTGATCCTGAGCTTGAGGCCCTGCGGGACGCAGCGCTGATCCCCCGGGAGGCCCGTGACCACCGGCGGCGTCGTCTCCGCGGTATCGACCGTGTAGTGCACGGTCTTCGCGGTCTTGAAGCCGGCCTTGTCCCGCGCCTGAACCGTGAAGGAACGCCTGCCGGCACTGGCCGTATCGACGGGGAGTCCGCTGGCCACCGTTCCCTTACACAGGGCGATGTCGGCGGGGCCGTCGCGATCCAGGCACTTGAAGTTTGCGGTCACGCTCTGGCCGAGCTTGTAGTGCGCGCCTTCGGCGGGTCTCGTGATGGTGATCGAGGGGGACCGCGCCTCGTCGGCGCCGATGTCGGTCCCCACGCCGAGGGACCGTGGGTCGCCCTCGAAGTCATTGGTGCCGTTCGCGGGGACCTTGATCCCCTTGTCGATCGTCGGCGAGCCCGGTTTCTGGTGGAAGTTTCCGCTGCCGGCGTTGGCGAACAGGGGCGCCGCGGTCTGGTTGGTGCCGTCGCTCGTGACGTGGCCCATCGCTGCGATGCACCCGGAAGCCGCCGAGGTCGCGGTGGCGTAGTTCGAGTGGCTCACGTTGACCTGCGCGATGGCCGTTCCATCCGCGGCGCAGGCCGAGATGTCCGGCGCGCCGCTCCCCGATCGTGCGATCACGTTGACCAGCGTGTCGGTGTCCGTCTCGGGGCATGAGTTCTCACACTCCCACGCGTAGAACAGCATCGCCGCCGTCGTGCCCCCGATGACCGTGTCGTTTCTCAGCGTGTTCGAGCCCTCGGCGTCCACACCGGCGGGCGCAGCGCTCCCGGCCCAGCAGACGCTGTTGGTGAGCTTTGCGGTGTCCATGCCGCATGCGTTTCCATAGCCGCCGGCCCTGGCGACGATCCGATCGCCGCTCGTGTTCCTGCGGAGCGCAAAAGCCGTCGCCCCGCCGTTCGTGTTCTCGAGATACAGGTTGTCCGCCGTTCCTGCCTGCAATCCCAGTCCGCCGTTGTTGAAAAGGATGCGCGGGCGCCCGTGCAGACCGTGGATATGGATCGGCCCGCCCGACGGCGTGCTCATTCCACTCCCCGGCGAGTAGTCGCCGAGGTCGGCACGCACGTAGACGTCGTCGCCGGACCCAGCGTTCAGGATGGCCGTCCGCAGGTCGCACGAATTCGCCTCGCTCATGCAGTCACCCGTGCCCTGATTGGTCGGGCTTGCGTAGCGCGGGTTCGCGGACGCGACGGCCGGGCCGGCGATGACCGCCAGCACGGCGGTGAGGATCGCGAGAGCGCGTATCACGGGTCGGCTGGCAACCGTAACCGCCGACCCAGGCCAAGGCAAGTTGGGATGGGCGGGTCGATCGCTAAACGGAGTCAGCGGCCTACCTCACCCGCAGCGACAGCACGTTCGGACCCTCGCGGCGAACCGGCTGAACGTTGCCGGCCGCGTCCGTCGCCCGCGCGCGCATCGTGTACTTCCCGGCGGGCAGGTCGGCGGGCATCTTCAGCGACCACTCCTTCGTGCCCTTGGCGCGGAAGATGATCGGCGGCTTCCCGTCGCACTTGCGCTTCGGGCCGAAGCTGCGGCCGTCCTCGAGCAGGAAGCGGCAGCCCTTCGTGACATGGCGCGAGATTGTCACGGTGACGCTCACGACGCGCCCGGGCTTGTCCTTGCAGGGCTTGTCCGCAGCCTTGCCCTTGAGCCTGAGCTTGCCCTGCTCCAGCGCGGAGCGCTCGATCTCGATCGTGCTCGTCGGCGCGACCGTGTCCTTGCAGCTCGAGGGCGGCTTTGCCACGGTGAGCGCATTCGAGGTCGCGGGGGCGCTGTCGCCGGCGACATTGCGCGCCACGACCTGGCAGCGGATCGCGTGCGTCGCATCGCCCGCCGCCAGCGTGTAGGCGCTCCCGTGCTGGCCGGCGATCAGCGACGTGTCGATCGTCCACGAGAAACCGAACGAGCTCGGCGCGCCGGTCCACGCCCCGCGATTGCAGGTCACGCGCTCGCCGACCCTCCCGGAGGCGGGGAGCCTGGGCGGGCTCGTGTTCGCCGGACGGCTCGGCGGTACCACGACCTGGGCGACGGGCGAGGTCTTGACCGACTCCTGGTTGCCCGCGTTGTCGGTCGAGAAGTACTTGATCCGCTCGCCGTTCCCCAGCACCGGCTTCGCGCCCGCGCTGTAGACGGCCGAGGCGGTGGTCGGGTCGGGCGGGCTCGCGCCCTTGGTGTAGTGGGTCTTGTCGACGCCCGAGCCGGTGTCGCTCGCGCTCAGCGTGACCGTGGCGTTCTGGTTTACGGGGCCCGTGGGGACGTTGTCGCTCGTCGATGGTCGCGTGCGGTCAACCTTGTTGCCACTGAGCGGCCCGGCGGTCGCACAGTTGCCGGCGTGGTCGCAGATCTCGTTGGACTCGGTCGCCGCGTTCGAGCTCTCCTCGCCGTCGGCGACCGTGGTCGAGAGCGAGAAGCTCGCGTCGGCGGAATCGGCGAGACCCGAGCCCGTGTCGGACGCCGTGCAAGCGAGCGCGACGTTCTGGTTGTGCCAGGCCGAGTCGGCGGCGGCACAGTCGACGATCGGATCCTGGGCGTCGACGGTGAACGTGGGCGCCTGCGTGCTCTGCCCGATGTTCGTCGCCGAGTCCGACTGGAACGCGCGCGCGGTGTAGGTGCCGTCGGGAAGCGTCGCGACTGAGCTCGCGTCGGAGACCCGCGTGTAGGGCCCGGAGCTCGAGTAGGCACCGGTCGACGCGTCGCGGGTCGCATCGACGGTGTAGTCGGGATCGCCGCCGCCGACCGTTGCGCCCGACCAGATCTTCACGGTCACGGTCGCGCGATCGCTCCCAGCGGTGGCGCCGACGCCCGAGAAGGCCGGCGAGTTGTCATTCGTGAGCGCATCGTCGGGCGGCGTGGTGAGCGTCGGGATCGGGGCCCCCGTGTCGAGCGTCGTCGTCGCGTCCACGTTCCCCGGCGTCCCTTCGACATTTCCCGACGCGTCGTAGGCGAGCGTGTAGAAGGCGTAGTCGCCGTCGCCGGCGTCGGCGTTGTAACTGAAGCTCTCGCCCGACTGCGACGGCGTCGCGTCGGTCGCGGCGAGCGAGTAGGCGCTGTCGCCGGGGCGCTTGACGTAGAGCTCGACCTTGTCGAGGCCCGCGGCGCCGGTATCCGCGGCGGCGTAGCCGACCGCGAAGGCGCTCGACGCGCTCGTCGCGGGCGCGCTGGCGCTCGAGCTCGGCGGAGCGAAGTCGGCAGCAATCCGCCGCGCCTGCACGCGGAAGTTCGAGCCGTCGAACCAGTGCCAGGTGACCGTCGCGCTGCCGTCGGGGGCGACAGCGACCTGCGGGTCGTGCGTGTAGTTCCCGCCCGGAGCCGAGAGGTCGACCGCGAGCCGGGGAGTCCCGTCGGGGGCTATACGAATGGCCTGCACCCGGTGCGTGCCGTCGAGACGGTGCCACGTGACGGTCGCGCTGCCGTCGGCGGCGGCCGCGATCTGCTGTTCCGCTGCCGCTCCTACCGGGCCAATGAGATCGACGACGCTCCCGGGTGTCCCGTCGGCGGCGATCCGCACCATCTGCACGCGGAGGTTGAAATCGCCGAAGTCGCGGTACCAGATGACCGTGGCGATGCCATCGGCGCCGACCGCGATCTGCGGCTCGAGCGCGTTGGTGCCCGCGGCGGAAAGGTCGAGCACGCTCCCGAGCGTCCCGTCAGCGGCGATCCGCCGCGCCTGCACGCGAACGCTCGAGCCGTCGAGGCGACGCCAGGTGACCGCCCCGCGGCCATCGGCGGCGACCGCGAGCTGCGGGTTGAACGCGTCCCGACCCTCCGCCGAGAGGTCGAGCACGCTTCCGAGCGTCCCGTCAGCGGCGATCCGCCGCCCCTGGATGCGTTTGTTCGAGCCGTCAGAGCCGACCCAGGTGACCGTCGCGCTCCCATCGGCGGCGACCGCGACCTGCGGACTGAACCCCGCCTGACCCGCGGAGAGGTCGAGCACGCTTCCGAGCGTCCCGTCGGTGGCGACGCGCCGCGCCCAGACTTGGTCCCCCACAGTGGACCAACTGATCGTGGCGGTGCCATCGGCGGCGACCGCGACCTGCGAGCTCTCCGCGTTCTGACCTGCCGCCGAGAGGTCGAGCACGCTCCCGAGCGTCCCGTCAGCGGCGATCCGCCGCGACTGCACGCGGAAGTTCGACCCGTCAGAGCGGACCCAGGTGAATGTCGCGCTGCCATCGGCGGCAATCGCGACCTGCGGGCTGACCGCGTCCCGACCCGCCGCCGAGAGGTCGAGCACGCTTCCAAGCGTCCCGTCAGCGGCGATCCGCCGCGCCTGCACGCGCCTGTTCGACCCGTCGTTGCGATACCAGGTGACCATCGCGCTCCCATCGGCGGCAGCCGCGACCTGCGGACCGATCGCGTCCTGCCCCGCGGCGGAGAGGTCTACGGGGCTGGCGGCCGAGGCGGGCTCGCCGCAAAGCCCCAGCGTCACGAGCGCCAACCCGATTGAACCCCGGATGGGGGGACGCCAACGCCGACCGTCACCGTCCCGCTTCAACAACCCCACCCCTGCTTCCCTGTCGGTTCGGCCGGAAACTCAGGGCCAGCCTAGCCCGAGCTACTCCAGGGCGCAACGACTGATTGCGCCACCTTGATCTCGCGCTGTTACCGGTCTTGACCGGCCCCGCACCTCGTCGCTAGGGTCGCCCCGATGTCCGCGTCGCGAGCCAGTGCCTTCGCGTCGGTGCTCACGGCGGTGCTGGTGAGGAGAACCAGACGAACGTCTTGAGACTGGACGCGGCAACCGGCGCGACACGCTGGAGCAGGACCGTGCCGGGCGGGACGGTCGGGGGCGTGACCGAGGCCGGTCGCGTGGTCTTCGTCCCCAACACGCTGGGCACGGTCCGCGCCTTCGACGGGAAGAGCGGGAGGCTGCTGTGGCGGGCGCGGCCAGGCGGTGCGGGAGACCGCGCTGACCACGGCATCGCGGGCGGAGCGACGGTCGCGGCCAATCGCGTGCTCGTCCCGTACGGCTACGTGTTCCTCCTCGCCACCGCCTCGCCGCCGGAGGACTCCGTGGGTGGCCTCAGGGCGTATCGCGTCCCGTAGCTTGCCGGGCCGTTCGCCGCCCGTTCAGGCGATCGCCCGTGGAGCCGCCCGGTCGCGGCGCAGCTGGACTACCACCACCGCGGCGGAGATCCCCGCAACGATGAAATGCAGCACGACGTCGGTGGCCACATTCGGGAGGTCGAGAACGCCCAGCGGTGTCTTGTCGAACAGCACCCATACCGCGATCGTCGAGTTCGCGACCGCGTTGTAGGACTGGAAGCCGATGGCCCACGCGGGGCGCGTGGCCGCTACGAAAGCGGGCGGCACCAGCAGGAGCGTCAGCACGGCATGCCAGCCGTTCCAGTCGACCAGGAATTGCTTCGCGCTGGTGCTGCCCCCGGTCCCGAAGTCCGGATTGACGATCAGCCCGACGACACCGATGAGCAGATAGAAAGCCCCGATCGCGATCGACGCGCGCTGGGCGACCGTCCCTCTCCAGCCAGCCATCGGGGAGAGCGTACTTCGATCTCGGGTCGGGGCGCGACGAACAAGGCGGGTTTGCAGGTACTTCTTGGAGCGTTACGGTGCCAACTACCCGGGTACGACTGGACTAAGCCGATGGGGATCCGCGCGCCGTCGGACTGGTCTTGGACCGTGCCTGCCACATCCGGGTCGCCCTTGCCTCTGCGGCGACCGCCCTGACGTTGCTCGCCGGAGCGCCCGCCGGCGCGTCCGCGGAGATCGTGGCGCCCGCGAACGACCCGTTCGCCGCGCCGACCGACCTGGGGAGCGATGCGACCGCCTCCGCAGACGGGACCAACAAGGGTGCGTCCACGGAGGCCGACGAGCCGAACCACTACCCGCTCCCCGGCGCCGACTGCTCCCAGACCGGCGGGGGCAGCTCAGTCTGGTACAGGTGGACGGCCCCGAGGTCCGGGACGGCCACGGTCCATCTGGCAGCGTCGACCTTCTTCCAGGTCGCGGTCTACACCGGCACCTCGATCAAGGACCTGGTGCGCCCGAACTTCGGGCCCACCGAGCGGAACTGGCTCCAGGGCGCACGATTGCGCGTGGTCGGGGGGACCACGTACCGCATCGCCGTCGACCGCGTTTGCGACCGCCCCGAAGGCGACTTCACGCTGTCGCTCAACCTGGTCGACGCGCCGGCCAACGACGACTTCGCGGACGCGATCGAACTGACGGGTACCGGCGCGTCAGTCGACGGCGTGACCGCCGGCGCGACCCGCGAGAAGGGCGAGCCGCTGCACGGCCAGTTCCTTGAGGGGTCGGTCTGGTACACGTGGACCGCGCCCGCGGACGGCGGCGCGATCATCGACCTCGGCGAAGGCGACGGGCTGACCCAGCTGGCCGTGTACGCGGGCGACTCGGTCGACAAGCTGACCGCGCTCGCCCCGTCTCCCCTCGCGTTGCCGAAGAAGCGGCAATTCCCGACCGAGGCCGGAAAGACCTACCGGATCGCCATCGACGGCATAGAGATGTCGCCCAAGCCCTTCCACTTCACGCTCAGCACGGTCGGCCGGCCCGCGAACGACGACTTCGCGGCGGCCGAGACCCTGACCGGATCGAGCGCCTCGACGACCGGGGACAACATCGCCGCGACGGCTGAGCCGGGCGAGCCCGAGCGGAGCAGCGGCGGCGGCCCCGACAGCTCCGTCTGGTACAGCTGGACCGCGCCGGACGACGGCCGCGCGAGCATCGGGCTGTCTTACTTCGGCGGCACCAGGGCGGTCTACACGGGTGACACGCTCGACTCGCTGACCGAGGTCGTGCGCGATCCCCACGACACCTACTCCCCGACGGGCTTCAAGGCCGTGAAGGGCACCACGTACCGCATCTCGGTACAGGGGGCCAATCCGGCCTGGCGCGGGACGTTCGGGGTGACGCTCGACCTCACGCCGTCGCCGCCGAACGACGACTTCGCGAACCCGGTGGAGCTCAGCGGCGAGTCCGACAGCGCGACCGGGACTCTCGCGGGCGCGACGTGGGAGACCGGCGAGTCGAGCCCCTACGGGTCGGAAGCGCGCGCCTCCTCGTGGTACCGCTGGACCGCGCCGTACGACGGGCGCGTGTATCTCGACGCCTCGGGCAGTTCCGTGCCTGCCAGTCTCGGCGTCTACAGCGGCACGCGCGTCGACGCCCTCGAGGAGCTCGCGGCCGCCAACGGCAACGTGAACCTCGACTTCCCAGCGAAGGTGAGCTTCCTGGCGAAGGCCGGCGAGACGTACGCCATTGCCCTGGAGGGCAACGACCCAACCAAGCTGGGGGCCGTGAAGCTCAACCTCTCGCTGCACCCGACCCCGCCGAACGACGACTTCGCGAACGCGGCCCGGCTCACCGGGTCGGTCGCGTCCGCGAGCGGCATCACGGTGGGCGCCGGCCACGAGACCGGGGAGTACTGCTGCTTCACGGGTGTTTCGGGTGACTCGTCGATCTGGTACCGGTGGCGCGCTCCCGCCAGCGGCGAGGTGACGGTGGACACGGCGGGCAGCGACTTCGACACGGGGCTCGCCGTCGCTACCGGGAGCTCGCTCGACAACCTCTACATAAGGGCCTCGAACGACGACTTCGGCGGGACGCTGCAGAGCCAGGTCCGGTTCCAGGCGACGGCCGGCACCGTCTACCGGCTCCTGGTCGACGGAGACCGCTGGGCGACTCCACCGCGCGGAAACGTCCAGCTGCACCTGCGCCAGGGACCCGCGCCGGCGAACGACGACTTCTCGAACGCCCAGGCCGTGACCGGAAGCTCGGTGGACCTCTCGGGCACGAGCGCGGGCGCGACGGGTGAGGCGGGCGAGCCGCAGCACGCGGGGAACCCCGGTGGGACGTCCGTCTGGTTCCGCTGGACGGCCGTAAACGACGGTCCCACTACGGTGTCGACGGAGGGGAGCAGCTTCGACACGCTGCTCGGGGTCTACAGCGGCGACGCGCTGGGTGCCCTGACCACCGTCGCGGCGAACGACGACGCGCCGGGCAAGAAGACGAGCAGCCTGACCTTCGACGCGCACGCGGGCGAGACGTACCGGATCGCGGTGGACGGCTACGCCGACGTGGACGGACCGGTCGGCGGCAGCGTGAGCCTGTCGATCGACGGTGCGGCGGCTCCGCCGCCGGACCCGCCTGTCGACCCGCCGCCCCCGCCCGTCGATCCGCCGCCCCCGCCCAAGACCGCGCCGCTCAGGCTGAGGATCGACTTCAAGCCGCAGAAGCTCGCGAAGGTTCTCGCGAAGGGCCTGTCGGGAACGGCGAGCTGCTCGCGCCCCTGCAGCCTCACCGCCACGATGACGGTCGCGCGCGGCGCGGCGCGGCGGTTCGGGCTCTCGAAGGCCGGCCCCGTGAAGGTGGCGACCGCGAAGGGGACGGGTACCGGGAAGGGCGCCACCAGGGTCGTGCTGAGGCTGCCGAAGGCCACGGCGCGGAAGCTCGCCGCCGCGCGCAAGGTGGGCATGACGGTCCGGGTGACGGCGCGAAGCGGCAAGGCGGCGGCCAGCGCCCAGCGCTCCCTGACGATCCGGCGCTGACCGCTACCAGGGCTTCGCAGCGCGCCCGTACCCGCGTCTACGAGCCTTGAGCGATCTTCTCTCTCGTCGTCGCGCGCGGCCCCGGCCCACTGCGGCCGGCCCGTTTCATGCCCGGACGAGCGCGCTCGGATCGAGCTTGCGGTGGTTCTCGATCCCGGCGATGGCGAAGGTGATCTCGAGCTCGGCAAGGAGCGTGCGGAGCATGTGCCGGACGCCCTGCTCCCCTCGGAGCGCCAGGCCGTGCACGTACGGGCGGCCAATGACGACGGCCTCGGCGCCCAGGGCCAGCGCCCGGTAGACGTCGGTTCCCGTGCGGACGCCCGAGCCGAACAGGACGGCGACCTTTTCGCCGACCGCGTCCGCGATCCGCGGCAGGGCGTCGATCGTCCCGACCGGGCGGGGGCGGCGGCGTCCGCGCTCGTTCGACACGACGATGCCGTCGAAGCCACGGCGGACGGCGATCCGCGCGTCCGGCACGGTCTGGATGCCGCTGAGGATGATCGGCCCGTCCCAGGCCTTGCGGATCGCCGCGAGCGCCGCCCAGCTCTTCCCGGGCTGCGGGGGTGAGAGCACGAGGTGGGTGCAACCCGCGAGCCGCGCGCGCGTGAGCAGCACGGGGTCGGGGCCGCCCCCCCTCGGCCAGTCCAGGCCGAACCATCGCGAGCCCTTGGGCGCGGCGGCCGCGACGCGCTCGACCGACATGCTCGAGTGCGATGAGTGGACGTACGTGAGCCCCAGGTCCTCGGCCGCCCGGGCGCTCGCGGCCTCGCCGTCGGCGTGCGCCAGCGCCTGCCTCCCGATCGGGCCGAGGATGACCGGGGCCGGCATCTCGACGCCGAGCACAGTCACGTCGAGGTTGCGCTCGTCGCGGTCGATGAACATCCGCGGGACGATCCGCCACTCTCGCAGCGCCCGCGCGTTCGCACGCACGGCGGCTGGGCCGCCGGCCCAGGCGCGCAGATGCCGGCGCGCGGGCTCGGACAGCACCCTCGACGCGGCGGCCTCGAGATCGGACAGGTTGGTGGTGAAGATCGGCTTGACGTCCGCGGTCATCCCGGCGAGGTAGATCTCGGACTGGTAGCCGCCGTATGGGGCGGTCGGACCGACCGGAGCCGACTGCGCGCGGAGCGCGGGGACAGGACCCGCGGCCAGCGCGGTCGGCGCGAGGAAGGTCACGGCGGCGGCCTTGCCGGCCACCTGGAGGAACTCACGACGAGTGCTCTCGTACATGTCCGAGCTCCGATTCACCGCGCGCGGGTCAGGGAGGAACGAGAGAGGGTGCGGTGACTGCGGTGGCCGGCCTGCCGGACCGCCTCTTCGAGCCCGTCGACGAGCCTCCGCATGACGATTCGGGTGCCCCTTTGCCCGTCCAGCGCGAGGCCATACACGTACGGGCGGCCGATGAGCACCGCGTCGGCGCCGAGCGCCAGCGCCTTGAAGGCATCGCGGCCCGTGCGGATCCCGGAGTCGAAGAGCACGGGCATCTTGCCTCCGACCGCCTCGACAACCGGTCCGAGCGCGTCGAGCGAGGCGATCGCCCCGTCGACCTGGCGGCCGCCGTGGTTCGAGACGACGATGCCGTCGATCTTGTGCTTGGCCGCAAGCCTGGCGTCGCGCGGGCTCTGAATCCCCTTGAGCAGGATCGGGCCGTCCCAGTTCTTGCGGATGAGCGGTAGTTGCTTCCAGTCCAAGCCGGGGTTCTGAAAGACGCGCGAGAACTCCACGCCGGCGGGGATCGGGGCGACCTCTGCCGGAACCGGCATTCGGCGCCGGAAGACCGGGTCGCTCGTGTAGTTCGCGATGCCCTTGTTCTCGAGGAAGGGCGTGTACCCGCGGTTCAGGTCGAGCGGCCGCCAGCCGAGCAGCGTGGTGTCGAGCGTGATGACCAGGTGGGTGTAGCCGGCTTTCTTGGCACGGCGCAGGAAGGACTTGACCAGCTCGTCGTCCGTGGCCCAGTAGAGCTGGTACCAGCGCGAGCCATCGCCGTTGGCCTCGGCCACGTCCTCCATCTTGTAGGAGGCCTGCGTCGAGTGCAGGTACGTCAGCCCGAGCTCGGCCGCCGCGGGGGCGGTGGCGAGCTCGCCCCGCGGATGCGCGAGCGTCTGCACCCCGACCGGCGCGAAGAGGACCGGCGCGGGCATGCGCGTGCCGAGGATGGTGGTGGAGAGATCGACCTTCGCCGGCTTGCGACCGCTGCGCCGCTTGATCGTCCAGCGCCGGAACGCCGCGGCGTTGGCGCGCGTGGTGTCTCGGTCCCCCGCCCCGGCGAGGATGTAGGCGAGGGCCTCGGGGCTCAGCACCTTGGCGGCCTTCGCCTCGAGCCGCGAGAGGTCGCGGGGGATCCTGGATGAGGCCGTGCCCTGCGCCACGGGCCGGAGTGTTACAGCAGCCTCGCGGCGGGGGCGTCACATGCGCAAGCCTCAGCGCCTCAGGCTGTGTCCTGCTCGTCCTGAAGCCTGGACCTAGTCGGGGCGATTGGATTTGAACCAGCGACCTTTCGGCGGCCAGCCGGCAAGCAGAGTCGCGGTCGGTACCACGGTGGTCCTACGGGCCGGAACGTCCACGCTGACATCCAGACGGTCGCCCGTGTCGTCGCGGCCGCGATACTTCGTCCCGAAATGCCGTCCCAGATCGAGGTCGCCCGCCAGGTCTACGCAGCGATGCAGCACCGCGATTTCAAGACCGTGCTCTCGCTTCTCGACCCAGACGTGGCCCTCGTCGTCGGACCGGGCGTGAGCCCCGAGACCGGCACCTTCCCAGGACGCGACGCAGTAGGCGGATGGTTCGGGCGCTGGTTCGGAGCATTCAGGCCCGACTACAGACTGGAGATCGAGGACATGCGCGATCTCGGTGACCGGGTCGCTGTCGTGCAGTTGCACACCGGGCAGGGTCGGACGAGCGGGGCTCCGGTAACGATGCGGAACGGGACGCTGATCTACTTTCTGGCCGGGAGGATCACGCGAATCGAGATCTTCGCCGATCCCCGGCAAGCTCTCGACGCTGGGGAGTCGTAGGGCCGAGGGCGACGCTTGCTTGGTTGGAGAAGAGCGGGGTATGAGCTCGTGACCCCTGCCACCGCCGCTGAACGGGCCGCGACGTCGCCGCTCAGATCGCGAGCAACGCGCCGCTCATCAACCAGCTCATCCTCACTGCACTACCTCGCATCGACGACATGGCAAGACCCGACGGTATCTGGGCCGAGTCCCTTACGGCCGCGTTGAGTCAGAGTACGGCCGATGCCGATGAGGGCTTGACCACCCGGAATCGGAGCGGGCGCAGAGTTGCGCGGTTGCCGGCGGCGTCGGTTGCCACGAGTTTCGCGCGGAAGTAGCCCGATCCGAGGTCGAACCGCGCGGACGACGAGGGTGTACTCGAACGCGGTCCGGCCCGTCCGCTTCAGGGCGACGGACGGCGGCGTCGCGTCCGGGGTGGAGCTGCCGCCGGTGCCGATGATCCGCGGCGTCGGGGTACCCGCGAGCGCGAAGGGCGAGAACGGATAGGTCTTGCCGGGAGTCAGGCCGCCGACCGTGCGCCGGACCGTAGCGGTGGGCGCGCCGAGCGGTGCGGTGTCGGTCGTCGTGAACGACCCCCGCGCGCTGCGGACAACGGGATGCGTCACCGCACGGCAGGACGCTCGCCGGTGAGCACGGGCGTGGTCATCGGCTCGGACATCGCCGCGAGGCCTAGATTGACGCAGGCGAATGTCCAATTCCATCGACGCCAAGCTCAAGGCCCTCGCGCGCCAACCGTTTCGCGCGAAGTTCCACCTGCGCGGGCGCGACGCGGCGACCGTCGAGCTGCGCGGCATGGACGTGGTACGCCGACACGCCGGCGAGCTGCTGGCCCAGCGCCTCGCACCCGCCGCGCCACCAAAGGATGGCAAGCAGACGCCGTACCGCGGCCACCCGGTGTTCGTCGCCCAGCACGCGACCGCGACGTGCTGCCGCGGCTGCCTGGAGCGCTGGCACGGCATCCCGAAGGGCCGGGAGCTCACGTCCGCCGAGCAGGCCTACGCCGTCGACGTCATCTGCTGCTGGATCGAGTCCGACCTTGCCGCATCGGGGCGACGCGCGCCGCGGTAGGTGCCAGCCGGTGGGCGGTCACCTCGCCGAGCCGTTCCGCCAGGTAGGGCGCCGTCTTGCTGCCACGCTCGCGCGCAACGTCGGCGGGGATTCCGGCGGCGACGATGCGCCCGCCCTCGTCGCCCGCGCCCGGCCCCAGGTCGATCACCCAGTCGGCGCTGGCCACGACGTTCATCTCGTGCTCGACCGCGACGACCGTATTGCCTGCGTCGACCAGCCGGTGCAGCTGCCGTAGGAGCAGCTCGATGTCGGCCGGGTGCAGTCCCGTCGTCGGTTCGTCGAGAACGTAGAGCGCGTGGCCGCGGCGGCCGCGCTGCAGCTCGGTCGCGAGCTTGATGCGCTGAGCCTCGCCGCCCGAGAGCTCGGTGGCCGGCTGCCCGAGGCGGAGATAACCGAGCCCGACCTCGCGCAGGGTGTCAAGGCTACGGGCCGCCGGGCGCACGTCGGCGAGAAACTCCGACGCCTCGTCGACGGTCATGTCGAGCACCTCGGCGATGTTCCTGCCGCGGTAGCGGACCTCGAGCGTTTCGGGGTTGTAGCGCGCGCCGTGGCAGGTTGGGCAGGCCGCGTACGTGCCGGGCAGGAACAGCAGCTCCACGGCGACGAAGCCCTCGCCCTGACAGGTCTCGCAGCGCCCCTCCGGCACGTTGAACGAAAACCGTCCGGGCGCGTAGCCGCGCTCCTGCGCCTCCTCGGTATCGGCGAACACGCGGCGCACGGCGTCGAACATTCCGGTGTAGGTCGCGAGGTTCGACCGCGGCGTGCGGCCGATCGGCTTCTGGTCCACGCGAACGAGGCGATCGAACGCTTCGAGACCGCGCGCGTCGACTCCGCGGCCAGCGTCCTCGACGGTGAAGTCGAGGTCGCCGTCGCCGTCGCCGTTCGATGCGCCAGTCGGGTGGCCGACCCATCCGGCCACGACGTCCGCCAGCACCTGCGTGACGAGCGTCGACTTGCCAGACCCGGAGACGCCGGTTACGGCGCACAGCACGCCCAGCGGGAACTCGGCGTCGATGTCCTCGAGGTTGTGGCGAGTGATGTGGTGCAGGCACAGCCAGCCCGAGGGCTCGCGCGGCTCGCGGTCGCGCACCGTCTCCATCCCGGGACCGAAGAGGTAGCGCCGGGTCGGCGACTCGTCGACGTCGCGGAGACCGGCGATCGGCCCGCTGTAGAGCACGCGGCCCCCGCCCTCGCCCGCGCCCGGCCCGATCTCGACGACCCAGTCGGCGCGCCGTACGACGTCCATGTCGTGCTCGACAACGAACAGCGAGTTACCGGCCTCCTTGAGCTGCTCGAGCACCCGCATCAGAGGCTCGGCATCGGCGGGGTGCAGGCCGGCGGACGGCTCATCGAGCACGTACACGACCCCAAACAGCCCGGAGCGCAGTTGCGTCGCGAGCCGCAGCCGTTGCAGCTCGCCGGGAGACAACGTGGGCGTCTCACGGTCCAGGCTCAGGTAGCCGAGTCCGAGCTCGACCAGCACCTGGATGCGCGCGTGCAGATCACCGGCGATCATCACCGCGACCTCGGTGGTCTCGCCCGACTGCGCCGACAGGTAGGCCGGGTCGGGGTCGTCGATCTGCGCGGTGCGCTGCAGGATCCCGTCGAGCTCGACGAGCGGCATCGCTGACAGCTCGGCGATGTTGCGGCCGGCGAACGTGACGGCGAGCGCCTCGGGCCGCAGCCCCGTGCCGTGGCACACGGGGCAGTCGACGGTGTGTACGAACGGCAGCGCTCGCTGGCGCATGGCTGCGCTCTTCGAGTTCGCGAGCGTGTGCATCACGTGGCGCTCTGCGCTCGAAAACGTGCCGTTGTAGTAGTAGTCGGCGTCGACCGGGTTGTCGTCGGGATTCACCTCGACCGTCGGTTGCTCGTCGGTGAAGAGAATCCAATCGCGGTCGCGGCGCCGCAGCTTCTTCCAAGGCCGGTCGACGTCGTAGCCGAGCGTCACGAGGATGTCGCGCAGGTTCTGTCCCTGCCACGCCCCCGGCCAGGCCGCGATCGCTCCCTCGCGGATGCTGAGCGACGGGTCCGGTACGGCTGTCGCCTCCGTGACGGTGTGCACCTTGCCGAGCCCGTGGCACGCCGGGCAGGCGCCAACCGCCGTGTTCGGCGAGAACCAGTCCGAGTCCATCACCTCGGTCGCGCCCGGCGGGTACGTGCCCGCTCGCGAGAACAGCATCCGCAGGTGGTTCGACAGGGTGGTGACGGTGCCGACGGTCGACCGCGAGCTTGCTGCTCCGCGTCGCTGCTGCAGCGCCACCGCAGGTGGGAGTCCGGTGATCTCGTCGACCTTCGGCACGCCCATCTGGTGGATAAGCCGCCGCGCGTACGGCGCGACCGACTCGAAGTAGCGGCGCTGTGCCTCGGCATAGATCGTGCCGAACGCCAGCGACGATTTGCCCGATCCCGACACACCCGTGAACGCGACCAGGGAGTCGCGCGGAATCTCGACGTCGACGCTCTGGAGGTTGTGCTCGCACGCGCCCCGGACGCGGACGTAGCCCTCGTGGGAGTTGCGCTTCACGGACCGACTGCTACCCCGCGCCTCAGCTCTCGACACCGGTGCTGTCGAAAGCTGGCGGACGTAGAGCAGACTCCCCAGGGAAAGATGACCTGAACGACTCAGTTCCTCGGTCGCGCCCCGGGGTAACCCACGGTGACGCAGGCAAGCAAAGGAGGAACGGATGGCGGAGGAACTGGCCGGTAGACGAGTCGCGATCATCGCGGCTGACGGAGTCGAGCGGGTGGAGCTCGAGCAGCCGCGGCAGGCCGTGGAGGACGCCGGCGCCGACGTCGAGCTGCTTTCGATCCAGGACGGCGAGATCGCAGCGCGCAACAACGACCTCGAGGACGCGGGCACGTTCTCCGTCGACCGGCAGGTCGCGGACGCGTCGGTGGACGACTACGACGCGCTGATATTGCCGGGCGGGACGGTCAACCCCGACAAGCTGCGCATGGACGGGGACGCGGCGAGCTTCGTGCGGGACTTCTTCAACTCCGGCAAACCGATCGGGACGATCTGCCATGGCCCGTGGACGCTGCTGGAGGCGGGCGTCGTGCCGGGACGGCGGATCACCTCGTTCCCCAGCCTGCGGACCGACCTGCGCAACGCGGGCGCCGAGGTCCTCGACGAGGAGGTGGTCGTCGACGATGGCCTCGTGTCGAGCCGCAGCCCCGACGACCTCCCGGCGTTCTGCGCGAAGGTCGTCGAGGAGTTCGCCGAGGGTCGCCACCCGGAGCGGGCTGGGGCGGCCGCAGGAGGTGTGTCATGAAGGTCTCTTCTCTGCGCAGGACCTGAACGCGAACCGAACGAGGGAGACACTGAGATGGCAACACAGGTCAGCAAGGCACTTCTCGTACGCCTCGAAGCACTGCCCGGCAGGGAGGACGACGTCCGCGACTTCCTGAACCAGGGGCTGTCGGTCGTCGAAGCGGAACCCAAGACGGTGCGGTGGTTCGGAATCCAGTTCGGACCCTCGTCGTTCGGGATCTTCGACGCCTTTCCCGACGACGACGGGCGCCAGGCGCACCTCTCGGGTGAGGTCGCGACGGCGCTCGGTGAGAACACGGGTGAGCTCTTCGAGGAGCCCACGATCGAGCAGCTCGACGTCGTCGCGGAGAAGCAGCCGGCATAGAGCGGGGCGGCGCCCGCGTCACGTTCTGGTGTGCCTCGACGGGCCTACGTGGGGCATTTTCCCCAGCGCAAGATGAGGCACGTCCTCCAGGTTCCGGCACTGGCTCGCGGGTAGAAGCCACACCACCGCAGACAAACGCCGAACGGAGATCGCACGCATGAGTTCGAAGGCATCCATCACGGTCCTGCGCAAGCGGGACGAGGTACAGAGGCTCTGGCGGAGCTCGGAGTATCGCCCCGGCTACATCGACGAAGCCGACGCGGCCGTGAGGTTCGTAGAGGCACCGGGCGACCGCGGCACGGAGATCCACGTCGATCTCGATGCGGAGACGCCTGATGGCAAGCTCGGCACGCTGATCCAGAAGCTGAATCCGAGCGACCCGCACGCGAAGGCGATGGACGACCTGCGCCGCTTCAAGCAGCTCGTCGAGACCGGTGAGATCGCTCGTTCGGAGGCGGCACCGGAGGGTGAGCTTGCGGAGCGCAAGTTGAAGGAGCGGCCGGGGCAGCCGCTCGAGGAGTCCGAGCTCGAGAAGGCGGGGATCTGAGATGCGCGCGAACGTTTGGTCAGGGCGCAACACCGTGCAGGTCGAGAACGTCCCGGATCCGAAGATCCTCAACGACCGCGACGCGATCGTGAAGATCACGAGCACCGCGATCTGCGGGTCGGACCTCCACCTCTACGACGGCTACATCCCGACGATGAAGAAGGGCGACATCCTCGGCCACGAGTTCATGGGCGAAGTCGTTGAAGTGGGAAGCGAGGTGAAGCGGTTGCAAGTCGGCGACCGCGTCGCCGTGCCGTTCACGATCTCTTGCGGCGAGTGTTTCTTCTGCAAGCGCGAACTGTGGTCGCTCTGCGACAACACGAACCCGAACGCCTCGATACCGGAGAAAGTTTACGGCCACACGACCGCCGGACTCTTCGGCTACTCGCACATGACGGGCGGCTACGCGGGCGGCCAAGCCGAGTACGCGCGCGTGCCCTTCGCAGATGTCGGCCCCGTGAAAATCCCCGAACATCTCGACGACGAGCAGGTGCTTTTCCTGACGGACATTTTCCCGACCGGCTACATGGCCGCCGAGAATTGCGACATCCAGCCGGGCGACACCATCGCCGTGTGGGGCTGCGGCCCCGTCGGGCAGTTCGCGATCAAGAGCGCGTACCTGCTCGGCGCGGAGCGCGTCATCGCCATCGACAACGTGCCCGAACGACTTGAGATGGCGCGCACCGAAGGCAAGGCCGAGACTCTGGAC
>DATENL010000174.1:0-5993 GCA_035275105.1 Thermoleophilaceae bacterium | reverse complement strand
CCGCCGGGTCCGGCGCCGCGACCTCGTCCTCGGGCAGGCCGGCCTCGGCGACCGCCGCGAGGTAGCGCGCGAAGTCGCGCGACGAGGCGCCGGGCTCGCGCCGCACGAAGCCCGCCGCCAGGTCGGCGAGCTTGGCGATGTTCACGAGCCGCTCGACGGTGTCGTACTGCGCCGCGAAGACCTGCTGCCGGCGCAGCCCGATCCGCTCGATCAGGCGATGCACGAAGCGGTCCGGCGGCATCTCGTCGAACGCACGGCAGGCCGCGCGGTAGATGCGCAGGAAGGCGAGCACCCGGTCGCGGCCCTCGGGCGACAGCTGGGGCGACTCGAGCGCGGCCTCGATCCCGCTCACCATGTCGAGCTTTCGCCGGCGCGCGAGCTGGGTCAGGCGGGCGACGTCCACCGGCCGGAGCTCGATCGGCGGCCGCGAGAGCGCCCGGACCACGGCGTTGGAGTCCCCGGGATCGGCGAGCAGCCGCAGCCACGCGAGCACGTCGCGGACCTCGGAGCGCTGGAAGTACGCCGCGGCGCCCGCGACCCGGAACGGCACGCCGCGCTCCTCGAGCGCCGAGGCCACGACGGCGCCCTCGCCGGTCGCCGAGCGAACCAGCACGCACACCTCCTCGGGCGCGGCGTCGCCGGTGGTGATCAGGCGCTCGACCTCCGCGGCGACGCGCTGCGCCTCCGCGCGCGGGGAGCGGCAGTGCCAGAAGGCGACGGTCCCGGTGGCGCGCGCGCGGACCCGCTTGTCGAAGCGGTGGGGGATCGGCGCCACGACGGCGTGCGCCGCCGCGAGGATCCGGCGGCCCGAGCGGTGGCTGCGCTCGAGCGTCACCTCTCGCAGGTCGGGGTGCTCGCGCCGGAAGTCGGCCACGTTCTTGCACGCGGCGCCGCGCAGGCGGCGGATCGCCTGGTCGTCGTCGGCCGCCACCGTCACGTTGCCGTGCTCCTGCGTGAGCAGCCGCAGCAGCATCCCGTCGGAGAAGCTCACGTCCTGGAAGTCGTCGACCAGCACGTGCCGGAAGCGCGCGGCCAGTCGCCGCCGCACGTGCGGCTTCTCGTGCAGCAGCGCGAATGCGCGCAGCGTCAGGTCGCCCACGTCCAGCGCCCCACGCTCGTGAAGCAGGCGGTCGTGGTCGGCGTACAGGTGCGCGAACTCGACCTCCCGCTCGGCGTGGGCGCGCTCGGCGTCGTCGCGCGCCTCCTGCTCGAGCGAGCGCGCGTGGCGCAGGCAGTCCGCGGGCGAGACCATCTCGTCCTTCAACCGGTCGATCCGGGCGACGACGCTGCCGAGCAGCGCCGCGGGGTTCCCGCGGATCTCGTGCCGGCGCAGGGTGAGCTCGTCGATGTGGTCAAGGAGCAGCGCGAGCCGGTCGGGCGGCGTGACGGGGGCGAAGAACGGGTCGACGCCGGCCTCGATCGCCTCCTCGCGCAGGAGCCGCGCGCACAGGTCACCGAACCCCGAGACCCAGAGCTCCTCCCAGGCCGCCTCCATCCGCGACTCGAGCCCCACGCGCATGGCGGCCGCGGCGGAGCGCGACGGGCACAGGGCGAGGATCGCGTCCGGCGCGGTTCCCTCGCCCACGAGCCAGGCGAAGCGCTCCTCGAGCGTGCGCGTCTTTCCGGTGCCCGCGCCGCCGAGGATCAGCAGAGCCCCGCCAGGGTGGCTGACGGCATCGAGCTGAGCGGCGGTGAGGGCCGCGGCGGCGGGCGGCATCACCCCTAGGATAAGGCGACGGATGGGGTCCCAGAACGGCGTCGAGGCCGCTCTTTCGGCCGATTGGCTCGGCGCCGCGAGGCGCGCCGCGCGCGCGGCGCGCGAAACGCTCGCCCGCTACCCCGGCGCGACAGAGCGGGCGCGCGAGACCGGGCGCGGCGAGGGCGGCGACATGACGCTGGCGATCGACCGCGCGGTCGAGGACGCGGTGCTCGACGAGCTCGCGGCCGTGGGCGTCGGGGTCGACGCGGTCAGCGAGGAGCGCGGGCGCGTGCCGCTCTCGGGGGGCGGACCCGCGCTCGCGGTGGTCGACCCGATCGACGGGTCGCTCAACGCCAAGCGCCGGCTGCGCCCCTACTCGCTGTCAATCGCCGTCGCGGGCGGCGAGGCGATGCGCGACGTGGCCTTCGGGTACGTCGCCGACCTGTCGTCCGACGACGAGTGGTGGGCCGCACGCGGCCGGGGCGCCCACCACGGGGACGACCGCCTGGCGCTCCCGCCCGACCCCGAGCTCGAGATCCTCGGCGTCGAGTCGGCCCGGCCCGAGCTGGTGGCCGCGGCCGGCGACGCGCTGACCGCGACCGGCGCGCGCCGGCTCCGCATGATCGGGTCGATCGCGCTGTCGCTCTGCCACGTCGCGGCCGGCCGCTTCGACGGACTCGTCTCGCTGCGTCCGTGCCGGTCGGTCGACGCGGCTGCCGGTCAGCTCGTGGTGCGCGAGGCCGGTGGCGAGGTCGTGTTCCCGGACACGGCCGACGGCGCGCTCGGGGCGTCGCTGACGCTGTCCATGCGCTCGCGCGTGGTCGCGGCGCCGTCCGCGTCGGTCATGGAGCAGCTCGGCGCGCTGGCCACCCCCGTTCCCGGGTAATAGGGGCGGCATGGCAAGGCTTCGCAGGGTCGACTGCTCCGGCCCCGGGATCGTCAGGCGCCGCCGCGGGCGGGGCTTCGAGTTCCTGGACCCGGACGGGAACCGGGTGACCGACCCCGAGGACATCGAGCGGATCGCCGAGCTGGCGATCCCGCCGGCGTGGCGGGACGTCTGGATCTGCCCGGCGCCCAACGGCCACCTCCAGGCGACCGGGGTCGACGCCCGCGGGCGCAAGCAGTACCTCTACCACCGCCAGTGGCGCGAGCGGCGCGACCAGGAGAAGTTCGACGAGATGTGCGCCTTCGCGCGGGCGCTGCCGAGCATGCGCCGGCGCGTGAAGAAGCACCTGGCCGACCCCGGGCTGACCAAGCGGCGCGTGCTCGCGTGCTCGGTGCGAATGCTCGACCGCGGCTTCTTCCGGGTCGGCGGCGAGGACTACGCGGTCGAGAACGAAACCTACGGCCTGGCCACGATGCTGAAGTCCCACGTGACGCTGGGCGAGTCGTCGCTCACGTTCGACTACCCCGCCAAGAGCGGGCAGCGGCGGGTGCAGTCGATCGTCGACCCCTACGTGTACGAGATCGTCGGCCAGCTCAAGCGGCGCCGCGGGGGCAGCGAGGAGCTGCTCGCCTACAAGGAGGGTCGCCGCTGGCGCGACGTCAAGTCCGCCGACATCAACGCCTACGTGAAGGAGGTCACGGGCGGCGACTACTCCGCGAAGGACTTCCGCACCTGGAACGCGACCGTGCTGGCCGCGGTCGCCCTCGCGGTCTCAGGACCTGCCGCGACGGGCTCGCAGACCGCCCGCAAGCGGGCGAAGACGCGCGCCGTGAAGGAGGTCTCGCGCTACCTCGGGAACACGCCGGCCGTCTGCCGCGCCTCCTACATCGACCCGCGCGTGTTCGACCGCTTCGACTCCGGCCTGACGATCGGCGGCGCGCTCCCGGTGGTGGCGGAGACGAGCGACATGGACTCGCTGCACGGGCCGATCGAGGAGGCGGTGCTCGAGCTGATCGCGGCCGACGAGGATTCGCCTGCGATCGAGCGGGTAGCTTGACCCAGTGGCCCAGACCGCGATCCTGGACATCGACGGGACCCTCGTCGACACCAACTACCAGCACGCGCTGGCGTGGTACCGCGCCTTCCGCCAGAACGAGGTGATCCTGCCGGTCTGGCGGATCCACCGCCACATCGGGATGGGCGGCGACCAGATGATCGCCGCGCTCACCGACGAGAAGACCGACGAGCAGAAGGGCGACGACATCCGCGGCGCGGAGAAGGCGCTCTACCTGGCGATGATCGAGGAGGTCGAGCCGCTCGAGGGCGCGCGGGACCTGATCGAGCGCCTGAAGGAGGCCGGCAAGACGGTCGTGATGGCGAGCTCCGCGAAAGACGACGAGGTCGACCACTACCTCGACCTGCTCGACGCGCGGGAGCTGGCCGACGACTGGACGACGTCCGCCGATGTGGAGGCCACGAAGCCCGAGCCCGACCTCGTGAAGGCGGCGCTCGAGAAGGCCGGCGCCGAGCCGGGCGACGCCGTGATGCTCGGCGACACCCCCTGGGACTGCGAGGCGGCCGGCCGCGCCGGCGTCGAGACGGTCGCGGTGATGACCGGCGGCTTCTCGGAGCAGGAGCTGACCGAGGCGGGCGCGGCAGCCGTGTTCGAGTCGCTGCCCGAGCTGCTCGAGCGGATCGGGGAGACCCCGCTCGGATGAAGGTCGTGGTCACCGGAGCGACCGGCAACGTGGGCACGAGCGTCCTGCGCGCGCTGGTGCACGAGCCGCACGTGGAGTCGATCGTCGGGATCTCCCGGCGGAGGCCCGACATGGCCTGGCCGAAGACGACGTGGGTGGAGGCGGACGTCTCGCGCGACGAGCTGCGCCAGCACTTCGCGGGCGCCGACGCGGTCGTCCACCTGGCGTGGCTGATCCAGCCGTCGCGCGACCTGGCCACCCTGCGAGCGACGAACGTCGAGGGCAGCCGGCGAGTCTTCTACGCGGCCGGCAGCGCCGGGGTCGGGACGCTCGTGTACGCGTCGTCGGTCGGCGCGTACTCCCCCGGTCCGAAGGACGAGCGCGTGACCGAGAGCTGGGAGACGGGCGGGATCGAGTCGTCGTTCTACTCCCGGCACAAGGCCGAGGTCGAGTCGCTCCTCGACGTGTTCGAGCGCGAGTTCCCGCGCGTTCGGACGGTGCGGATGCGCAAGGCCCTGGTCTTCAAGCGGGAGGCCGCGGCCGAGATCCGGCGCTACTTCGCCGGGCCGTTCCTGCCGGGCACCCTCCTGCTGCGGCGGCTGATCCCGTTCGTGCCCGACGTCGAGGGCCTGCGCTTCCAGGCCGTCCACTCCCACGACGCCGGCTACGCGTACCGGCTCGCGCTCGTGAGCGACGTGAGCGGCGCGTTCAACATCGCCGCGGACCCCACCCTCGACCCGCCCGAGCTCGCCGACCTGCTCGGCGCGCGCGCCCTGCGCGTGCCCGCGGCGGCCCTGCGGACGGCCGCCGACACCGCCTGGAAGCTGCGACTCCAGCCGTCGCCTCCGGGCTGGGTGGACATGGCGCTGAACGCGCCGCTGATGGACGTCACGCGTGCGCGGATCGAGCTCGGCTGGGAGCCGCGCCACAGCGCTCGCGACGCGCTGCTCGACCTGCTCCACGGCCTCCGCGACGGCTCGGGCGTCGAGACGCCGCCGCTGCACCCGGCCGCCGGAGGGCCAGCGCGCGTGCGCGAGATCCTCTCGGGCGTCGGCGGCACCTCGCGTTAGGAAAATGCGAGGGGCGGGCCGAAGCCCGCCCCTCAAGCCGCCACTCAGGGCGCCTCCGTTTTGCAAATTCGCTAGTCGGCGTAGCCCGCCCGGTCGACGCGCGTGTGGTAGCGCTGGCCGGCCTTGCCGCCGAGGATCGCGGCGAGCAGCGTGCCGAGCACCACGACGGCGAGGGCGATCGCGCCGCCGGTGGCCAGCGAGCCCTCGTCGACCGGGATCCGCGGCAGGTCGAGCTTCTGGAACACGTTGTACTCCGAGCCGAACACCGCGCCGGCCCCGGCGACGAGCAGCGTGAGCACCAGCCCGAGCAGCCAGGTGCCGAAGCCCTGCCGGCCGCCGTCGAAGCGCGACATCCGCCCCGCGACGTAGCCGCCGCAGAAGTACGCGAGCATCAGGGTCGCGACGAGCAGCGCGCCACCGACGATGCTGATCGTGTCGGCGTCGCTCGCGTCGGGCGCGTTGGTCAGCCCGATCGCCGCGCCCGCGGCGGCGAGCAGGCTGGTGACGAGCACGGCCATGCCGATCGCGACCAGCCAGCCGAAGAACGCCGCGCCCAGGTTCATGCCGCCGAACTCGTCGCGGCGCCGCAGGTCGGCGTCGCGAGCGCCCGTCTCGCGGCCGCGGCCCCAGGCGCCGACACC
>DATENL010000173.1:0-8703 GCA_035275105.1 Thermoleophilaceae bacterium | reverse complement strand
CGCCGCAGCAGCAGCCGCCGCGCCGCGGCCGCGGCCGCCGGCGGCGCACCCCGTGGGTGGAGCCCGACCTCAACGCCCCGCCGGAGCCCGTCAAGGAGGCGCCCCCCGCCGAGATCAAGTCCGGCGCGACGGTCAAGGAGGTCGCCGAGTCGCTCGGGCTGGGCGCCCCCGAGGTGATCAAGAAGCTGATGGAGCTGGGCGAGATGGCCACGCTCACCCAGACCCTCTCCGAGGAGGCCATCGTCACGCTGGCCGGGGAGTTCGACAAGAAGGTCAACATCGTCCACGCGGCCGACGAGGTCGAGGAGGAGCCGGACTACGAGGACGCCGACGACGACCTGGTCCTGCGGCCGCCGGTCGTGACGATCATGGGCCACGTGGACCACGGCAAGACGTCGCTGCTCGACGCGATCCGCGAGACCGAGGTTGCCGCCGGCGAGGCCGGCGGGATCACCCAGCACATCGGCGCCTACCAGGTCCAGCACGAGGGCCACCCGATCACCTTCCTCGACACGCCCGGCCACCAGGCGTTCACGGCCATGCGCGCACGCGGCGCGAGCGTCACCGACATCGCGGTGATCGTCGTCGCGGCCGACGACGGCGTCATGCCGCAGACGGTCGAGGCGATCGACCACGCCAAGGCCGCCGACGTGCCGGTCATGGTCGCGGTCAACAAGATCGACAAGGAGGGCGCCGACCCGAACCGCGTGCGCGGCGAGCTCGCGCAGCAGGGCCTGACTCCCGCCGACTGGGGCGGCGACACCGAGTTCACGGACGTGTCGGCCAAGACGCGCGACGGCCTCGACGCCCTGCTCGAGAACATCGCGACGCTCGCCGAGCTCGAGGAGCTCAAGGCCAACCCCAACACCGAGGCGTCGGGCACCGTGATCGAGTCCCGGCTGGACCCGGGCCGCGGTCCGGTCGTCTCGATCCTCGTCCAGCGCGGCACGCTCCGCGTGAGCGACGCCCTCGTGGCGGGCGCCCACTGGGGCCGCGTGCGGGCGATGCACGACTATCGCGGCGAGCGCGTGAAGGAGGTCCACCCCGGCGATCCCGTCGAGGTGCTCGGCTTCGACGGCGTGCCCGAGGCCGGCGAGCGCGTCCGAGTGGTCGAGAACGAGCGCAAGGCGCGCGCGGAGGCCGGCGATCGCGCCAACCGGCTCAAGACCGAGGCGCTCGCCCGCCGCCAGGGCGTCCGCGTCTCGCTCGAGGACGTCTTCGCCCGCGCCCAGAAGGGCGACCTCCAGGAGCTCAACCTCGTGGTGAAGGCCGACGTGGCCGGGTCGCTCGAGGCGCTCTCCGACGAGATCGCGCGCCTGCCGCAGCAGGAGGTCACGGTGAACGTGATCCGCGACGGCGTGGGCGGCATCACCGAGTCGGACGTGATGCTCGGTGCGGCCAGCGACGCCGTGATCATCGGCTTCAACGTGCGGCCCGTGGGCGACGCCCGCGCCGTCGCCGATCGCGAGGGCGTGGAGATCCGCACCTACTCGGTGATCTACAACATCGTCGAGGAGCTCCGCTCCGCGATGGAGGGCCTGCTCGTCCCCGAGGAGGTCGAGAGCACCGTCGGGACCGCCGAGGTCCGGGCGACCTTCAAGGCGTCGCGGGTCGGCACGATCGCCGGCTGCTACGTGACCGACGGGACGCTCCGCCGCGGCGCGGCCGTCCGGCTGGTGCGCGACGGCGCCGTCGTCTACACGGGCAGGATCGCGTCGCTGCGGCGCTTCCAGGACGACGTCCGCGAGGTGCAGAGCGGCTTCGAGTGCGGCGTCGTGCTCGAGAACTACGCCGACGTCAAGGAGGGCGACGTCATCGAGGCGTTCGAGACCAGGCAGGTCGAGCGCGAGCTCGAATGAGCTTCGTCTGCCTGGTCGAGCTCCAGCTCCACTTCCCCGACAACGGAAGCCTCAAGGGCAAGCGAAAGGAGATCGCGAGCCTGAAGGCGCAGCTCCAGCGCCGCTTCGGCGCCGCGGTCTCGGAGACCGGCCACCACGACCTGTGGCAGCGCGCCACGATCACGGCCGCTCTGGTGGGCCGCGACGCCGCGACTGTCGACGACGCGGCCGCCAAGCTCGGGCGCTACGTGGAGTCGCAGTTCCCGCAGGGGGTGCGGGTCGAGCGCGGCCTCCTCTCTGCCGACGAGGTCCTCGGCTAGCATGGCGAGCGGCCGGATGCGGAGGGTCGACCGAGCGGTGCAGGAGGTCGTTTCCGCCCACATCGCGGAGGACGTGAAGGACCCGCGCATCGGGTTTGTAACTGTCACGGGGGTGGAGACGAGTGTGGATCTGCGCAGTGCGCGCGTATATGTCAGCGTCCTCGGCGGCGACGCCGAGCGTGAGGACGCGCTCGCGGGCCTGCGCTCGGCACGAGGGTTCCTCCAGTCGCGCGTGGGGGACGAGTTGCGTATGAAGCGCACCCCGACGCTCAACTTCGTGCTGGACTCGTCGATCGATACCGGGATGCGCATGGAGAAGCTGATCTCCGAGGTGGTTCCGCCGGAGGACGAGGGTTGAGCGTCCTCACCGAGCAGCAGGAGGTGCTGGAGGAGCTGCGCTCCGCGGACCGCCTCTTCCTCACCACTCACGAGAACCCGGACGGCGACGCCCTCGGCTCGCTCCGCGCCATGCAGATCGTGCTCGAGGCGCTCGGCAAGGACTCGGTGATGTTCATGTCGCGCGACGAGTTCCCGCTCCCGCGCGAGTACCGGCACATGCCGTTCGACGACGTGCTCGCCGAGCCGCCGCCGGACATGGGGGACCGGCTGGTGGTCTTCCTGGACTGCGGGAACATGGACCGCATGCCGGTGGACTTCATCGCGGAGTCCGGCTCCCGGATAGTCAACATCGACCACCACCACGACAACACGCGCTTCGGCGACGTGAACCTCGTCAAGGGCGACGCGTCGTGCACCGCCGAGATCGTCTACACGCTCGCCCGCGAGCTGGACGTGGAGATCACCCCCCGGCTGGCGGAGGCGCTCTACATCGGGCTGGTCACCGACACCGGCAAGTTCATGTTCGAGAACACCACCCCCGCCGCCCACCAGATGGCGGCCGAGCTGATCGCCGCGGGCGTGGAGCCGCAGGTCATCCACCAGCGGCTCTACGAGGGGCTGCCGTTCAGCCGCATCCAGCTGCTCGCGCGGGCGCTGGGCGCCGTCCAGCGGTTCGACGACGGCGCGCTGACGCTCACGCACCTCACGCGCGACGACTTCACCCGGTCGCAGGCCGACGAGAGCGACTCCGAGGGGATCGTCGACCACATGCGCCAGGTCGAGGGCACGCTCGTCGCCGGCCTGATCCGCGACCTCCTCGCGGGCGACGGTCGCCGCAAGGTCAGCCTGCGTGCCACCGACGGACGGGTCGACGTCTCGCAGATCGCGCGCGGCTTCGGCGGCGGCGGCCACCGTCAGGCCGCCGGGTTCACGACCGACATGGAGCTGGACGAGCTGGTCGCCCGGCTCCGCGAAGAGGTCGGCGCCCAGCTCTGAACGGGCTGGTGCTGCAAGCGAAGCCGGCGGGCGTCACCTCGCACGACGTGGTGGCGGAGGCGCGGCGGCGCTTCGCCGGGAAGGTGGGCCACGCCGGCACGCTCGACCCGTTCGCGACCGGCCTCCTGCTGATCCTCGTCGGCCGCGCGACCCGCGCCCAGCGGTTCTTCGCCGCGCTGCCGAAGACCTACCGCGCGGTGGCGCGGCTCGGCTGGACGTCCGACAGCGGGGATCGAGACGGCGCGCTCACTCATACTGGGCGCGTGCCGACGCGGCTCGAAATCCCCACCGGTGCCCAGATGCAGCGGCCGCCGGCCTACTCGGCGGTCAAGGTCGAGGGCGAGCGGCTGTACAAGCGCGCGCGACGGGGCGAGGCGGTCGAGGGCGCGCCGCGGCCGGTCGTCGTGCACCGGTCCGACCTGCTCTGGCAGGAGGGTGAACGTGCGGGCTTCGAGGTCGAGTGCTCGTCGGGGACGTACGTGCGTCAGCTCATCGCCGACCTCGGGGACGCCTACTGCGACGAGCTCGAGCGGACCGCGATCGGTCCGTTCCGGCTCGAGGACGCCGATCCCGACCGCGTGGTGCCGCTCGACGAGGCGCTCGGGTTCCTGCCGGCCGCGGAGCTCGACCACGAGGCCGCGGAGCGCGCTCGCCACGGCGTGGCCGTTCCCGGGGCGACCGACGGGGACGCGGTCCGCCTGGTGCACGACGGGCGCCTGCTCGCGATCGCGCGGGCCGAGGACGGCCGGCTCAAGCCCTACCTGGTGCTCGCGCCGTGAAGGTCGTACCGCTCGGGGAGGTCGAGCCGCGCGGCGACCGGCCGCGGCACGTGGCGATCGGGACGTTCGACGGGGTCCACCTCGGTCACCGCGCCGTCATCGGTGACGCCGACACTGTGCTGACCTTCGACCCCCACCCGCTCGCGGTCATCAACCCCGACGCAATGCCGAAGCTGCTGATGCCGTTCGACATCAAGCGCGACGTGATCGCGGGGCTCGGCGTGGAGGAGCTGGTCGTGATCCCGTTCGACCGCTCGTTCCAGGAGCTGCCGGCCGAGGGCTTCGTCGAGGACGTGCTGGTGGGGCGGCTGGGCGCGGAGCAGGTGAGGGTGGGGGAGAACTTCCGCTTCGGCCGCGGCGCGAAGGGCGACCCGGCGTTCCTCGCCGCGCGCGACGAGTTCGAGACCGAGGTCGTGGCGATGGTGGACGTGGAGGGCGAGACGGTCTCCTCGACCCAGATCCGGGCGCTGGTCGCCGCCGGGGACGTCGCCCGGGCCGCGCGCTTCCTCGGATCTCCGTTCATGCTCGAGGGCGAGGTCGCGCGCGGTGACGGACGCGGCCGCGACCTCGGCATGCCGACGGCCAACATCGTCCCCGATCCGCGCTTCGTGGTGCCGGGCCACGGGGTCTACGCCGCGTGGGCGCACGGCCACCCCGCCGCGGTGAACGTGGGCGTGCGGCCGACCTTCGACTCCGGTCGCGGGCTGCTCGTGGAGTCCTACCTGCTCGACTTCGAGGGCGACCTCTACGGGCAGACCCTCAGGGTGGCGTTCGTGGAGCGGATGCGGGGCGAGCGGCGCTTCGAATCGGTGGACGCGCTCGTGGCCCAAATGCGCCAGGACGTGGACGAGGTGCGTGCTACGGTTCGCCGCCGATGAGCCTGACCGTCGAGGCCAAGCAAGAGATCGTCCAGAAGTTCGGTAAGTCGGAGACCGACACCGGCTCTCCCGAGGTGCAGATCGCCCTGCTCACAGCGCGAATCAACCACCTCACCGAGCACCTGCGCGAGCACAAGGGCGACCACCACTCGCGCCGCGGGCTGCTGATGCTCGTGGGCCAGCGCCGGCGGCTTCTCAACTACCTCCAGCGGCGCCACCTGGACCGCTACCGGTCGCTCATCGCGGAGCTCGGCCTGCGGCGATGATCGAGCCGGGCGCGCGCGCTCCCGACTTCAGCCTGCGAGACCAGGACGGCGAGGAGATCACGCTCGAGTCGCTCCGCGGCCAGACGACCGTGCTCGTCTTCTACCCGAACGACTTCAGCCCGGTCTGCACGGACCAGCTCAACGTCTACCAGGAGGTGCTCGGCGAGCTCGAGGCCTCCGGCGCGAGGCTCTACGGAGTGTCGGTCGACTCCGCCTGGACCCACAAGGCGTTCCAGGCGCACCTCGGCGTCACGATCCCGCTGCTGGCCGACTTCCACCCCAAGGGCGAGATGTCGGCGAAGTACGGGGCCTACAACGAGAAGTACGGCGTCTGCCGGCGGGCGCTCGTGATGATCGGCCCCGACCTCGAGGTCAAGTGGTCGTACAAGTCGCCGTCGCCGCTCGAGATCCCGGGCGCGAACCTGATCTTCGACGCCCTCGAGGCCCACGCCGCCGTCTGAGATGACCGGCTCGGGACCCCCGCGTCCCTGGACACCGCTGCAAAGCGTCGCCAGGAGCACGCGGATCCCAAGCCGATCATCTGACCTGACGACCGCGGGGCCGCCGCCGCCGGGGCCCGGCGATCACGTACGAGGGGCTCCGGGCGCGCCGCTCGTGATCGAGTACGGCGACTACGAGTGCCCCTACTGCGCGCGCGTCGACGCCGTGCTCGCCGGCGTCGACGTGCAGCGCGTGTTCCGGCACTTCCCGGTCGTGTCGAAGCACCCGCGGGCGCGCGTGCTGGCGGCCGCGGCCGAGGCGGCGGGGCTCCAGGGGGCGTACTGGGAGTTCCACGACTCGCTCTACGCCGACCAGGGACGGCTCGACGACCCGCACCTGTGGGACCGCGTCCGGCGCCTCGGGCTCGACCTCGACCGCTTCGAGGTGGACCGGCGCTCGGAGGAGGTCGCCGCGCGCGTCGACCTCGACTTCCGGTCTGGCGTACGCGCGGGCGTGACCACGACGCCGACGCTGTTCGCGGGCGCGCTGACGCTCCCCGAGCCACTGCTAGCCTTCCGCGGAACTTCATTCCGAAGCCAAAAATGAGCAAGTGCCGCCAACCGGAGGCGGCAGAAGGGAAACATATGAGTCAGGACGTGAGCCGGGTCTCCGTCGAGGTCGGGGGTACTGAGATCTCCTTCGAGACCGGCAAGCTCGCCAAGCAGGCGAGCGGGTCCGTAGTAGTCAGCGCCGGCGAGACGATGGTGCTCTCCACCGCCACCGCCGGAAACATCCGTGACGTCGACTTCCTTCCGTTGACGGTCGACGTCGAGGAGCGGATGTACGCCGCGGGCAAGATCCCCGGCAGCTTCTTCAAGCGCGAGGGCCGTGCCGGCGAGAAGGGCACCCTCACCGCGCGCATGATCGACCGGCCGATCCGGCCGCTCTTCCCGAAGGGCTGGCGTCGCGAGACGCAGCTCGTCGCGATCCCGATGTCGGTCGACCACGTGAACCCGTACGACATCCTCGCCATGAACGGCGCGAGCGCCGCGCTGATGGTGTCGGACATCCCGTTCCCGATGCCCGTCGGCGCCGTGCGGATCGGCCAGGACGAGGAGGGCGGCTTCGTCGTCAACCCCGACGAGGAGTGGATCCCCGAGAGCTCGCTCGACCTCGTGGTCGCGGGCACCGAGGAGGCCATCCTGATGGTCGAGGCGGGCGCCCGCGAGGTGTCCGAGGCGGTCATCCTGGACGCGCTCGACATCGCGCACGCCGAGATCAAGAAGCTCTGCCAGCTCCAGCGCGAGCTCGCCGAGAAGGCCGGCAAGCCCAAGGCCGAGGTCGAGGTGCCGCAGGTCGACGAGGGCGTGCTCGGCAAGCTCAAGGAGCAGTTCGGCGCGAAGCTCGACGAGGCCACCCAGGTCGAGGACAAGCTCGACCGCCAGGACGCCACGAAGGCCGTCGAGACCGAGGCGATCGAGGCGCTCGCGGGCGACCCCGACGACCCCGAGTACTCGGAGCGGCGCGCGGCGGCGCAGCTCGCCTTCGACAAGCTCGAGAAGGACACGATCCGGCGCCGGATCGCGGTCGACAAGAAGCGGCCCGACGGCAGGGCGGCCGACCAGATCCGCGACATCTGGATCGAGGTCGGAGTCGCGCCGCGCACGCACGGCTCGGCGATCTTCACCCGCGGCCAGACGCAGGCGTTCTCGGTCGCTGCGCTCGGCACCACGCGGGAGGAGATGCGGCTCGACACCCTCGGGCTCGAGACCGCCAAGCGCTACTTCCACCACTACAACTTCCCGCCGTTCTCGGTCGGGGAGGCCGGCTTCATGCGCGGGCCGAAGCGCCGCGACATCGGCCACGGCGCGCTCGCCGAGCGGGCGCTCGTGCCGGTGATCCCGTCGCAGGACGACTTCCCGTACACGATCCGCGTCGTCTCGGACATCCTCGAGTCGAACGGGTCGTCGTCGATGGCGTCGGTCTGCGGCTCGAGCCTGTCGCTGATGGACGCGGGCGTGCCGCTCGCGCGGCCGGTCGCGGGCATCGCGATGGGCCTCATCAAGGAGGGCGACGACTACATCGTGCTGTCCGACATCGCGGGGGTGGAGGACCACCTCGGCGACATGGACTTCAAGGTCGCCGGCACGGAGAAGGGCATCACCGCGCTCCAGATGGACATCAAGATCACGGGCGTCACGTTCGACATCCTGCGCGACGCGTTGTCGCAGGCGAACGAGGGCCGCACGCACATCCTCGGCAAGATGGCCGAGGTCATCACCGAGCCGCGCGCGGAGCTCTCGCCGTACGCGCCGCGCATCGGGTCGATCCAGATCGACGTGGACAAGATCGGGATGGTCATCGGCAAGGGCGGGGAGACCATCCGCGCCCTGTCGGAGGAGTACGAGGCGCAGATCGACATGCAGGACGACGGCACGGTGCTCGTCTACGCCGCGAACGGCGAGCTGGGAGACGCCCTGATCGAGCGGATCCGGTCGATGACCAAGGACGTCGAGGTCGGCGACGAGTTCCCCCAGGCGAAGGTCGTCAAGACGACCACGTTCGGGGCGTTCGTGGAGCTCGCAAAGGGCACCGACGGCCTGCTGCACATCTCGAACATCAAGCCCGGCGAGCGCGCCGAGTCGGTCGAGGACGTGCTCAACCGCGGCGACGAGATCGCCGTGCGCGTGGTCGAGGTCGACCGCGAGCGCGGGCGGATCGGGCTGCGGCTGTCCGACGATCCCGAGGTGCAGGGCAAGACGCCCGAGGAGCTCGCGTCGGTCGGCACCGGCGACCGCGGCGGCGACCGGCCGCGCGGCGGGGGCCGGGGCGGCGGTCGGGATGGT
>DATENL010000172.1:0-5980 GCA_035275105.1 Thermoleophilaceae bacterium | reverse complement strand
CGCCGTTTCGCGCGCGAGCCGGTGGTGATCCACCCGGATCTCGCGGACGCGCTCGGGGCCGCCGAGGACGCCCTGTCCGCGGCGCTCGGCCGCGAGGTCAGGGTCCGCCCGCGCGCCCGCGGCTACCGCGTGGAGCTCGACGTCGAGACCCCGCGCGACGCGGTCGAGCTGGCCGAGGCGATCCTCCGCCGCCACGCGGCCTAGGCCCGTCCGGGCGAAGCCGCACGCCCGCGCGGCGCGCCTCTATCATCGCGCGCCGAGGGCGATTAGCTCAGCCGGTTAGAGCGCTTCTCTGATAAGGAAGAGGTCCCAGGTTCGAGTCCTGGATCGCCCACTACGGAAGCCGCCCGAGGGGCGGCTTCCTGGCTGATGGAGGCCTTCGTCAGCACGATTTCGCGGGGCGGCCCTTTCCCGAGCTAATCAAGGTTTTAGGGCAACCTTGATTATGGTTGCCGGCTACTCAAGCTTTTGCCGGGACTAGCCGCGCCGTGCGGCGGCGCGCCGCGACCGCCGCCCGGGCACCTTGCGCGCCGGCGGCGTGCTCCGCGTGTCTCCGGCGGGGCTGGCCAGCTGTCGCTCGAGGTCGGTGAAGGCATCGATGAGCTCCGCCGCCTCGAAGGCGCGGTTCCGCCGCCCGACGGTGGTCTGCCGGAGCACCCCGGCATCGACCAGCCGCCGGATCGCCTCGTTGACCGCCTGCTCGCTGCGGTCGATGAGGAGCGCCGCGCTCTGGACGGTGACGATGGGCGCCGCCGAGAGCGCCTCGATCAGGAGCTCGGCCGCCGAGCCTTTGCGGACCTTGCCAAGCCGTTCACGCCAGCTCGCTTGGAGCTCGGTGACGCGGGTCTCGTAGGCCTCAGCGTCGCTGACCGACCGCCGGGTAGCGGCGGCGAAAAGGCCGACCCAGCGATTGAGGCCATCGTGCGCCTCACGGGATCCGGCGGGCCCCCGATATCGCGTGGCCGTCAGTCCCTCCACGTAGTCGTTGGCCCAGGTCGCCAGGACCAGCGACACGGGCGGCACGGCCCGCGGGGCGAGGCCGCGGCGCCGAAGGATCACGTGGATCAGGGCGCGCCCGGTCCGCCCATTTCCGTCGGCGAAGGGGTGGATGGTCTCGAACTGGGCGTGGGCGACGGCGGCCTGGGCGACCGCCGGCAGGGTGTCGTCATTGCAGAACGCGCACAGGTCTTCGAGCAGCTCGGGAACCGCCTTCTCCGGCGGCGGGATGAAGCTCGCCGAGCAGGGGTTGAAGTCACTGCCGCCGATCCAGTTCTGCGTGGTGCGGACCTTGCCCGCGTATTCCTCGAGCGGGGTGCCCTTGAGCAGCCGCCGGTGGATGGCCAGCAGGCCCTCAACGGTGATCGTCTTCTCACCGCTGAGCGTGTCGACCGCCCACTGCATGGCCTCGATGTTGTTGAGGACCTCGACCGCCGTGACGTCGCTCGGGCCCGTGTCCGTGCCCAGGTTGCGGGCCGCCTCGGCCTTCAGGAGGCGCCGGCCGCCGACCTCCAATCCCTCGATGCGCGACGACGCGACGGCCTCGGCGCGGAGGAGGAGACGCGCCATCGCCTCCGAGTTGACGAGACCTCGTGACTCGGCGTTCAGCCGTGCTACGGCGGTCTCGGCCTCGGCGATGTCCGCGGCGACGTCACCGCCGACCACGATCTCCCGGCCGACGAGCGGGTCCGGCAGATACGCTTCGTAGTCGCAGCCGCGGCGGTCTCTCCGGGACATTCCGGCGGAGAGGTCCGAGCTCCAGTGACGCTTGATAAGGCGAGCCACATACTCAAGGTTATCATCAAACCTTGATTATGGTGCCCGCCTAATCAAGACTTTCATGTGGGCGGCTCACGAGATCGTGATAGAAGGGCCGGGTGAGAATCCTGGATCGCCAGCTCCCCCTGCGAGCCCTCGGTGCGGCCGCCGGCCTCGCCATCGCCCTCGCGGCGACGGGATGCGGATCGAACACGCTCGACAAGGCGACGGTCGAGCAGGGAGCGAAGGACGCCCTCGAGAAGACGGTGGGCAGGGAGCCCCAGTCGATCAAGTGCCCCAAGGACCTGGACGCCAAGGTCGGTGCTTCCCAGCGGTGCACGCTGACCGACCATGGGACGACGCTCGGGATGACCGTTCGCGTGACTCGCGTCAACGGAGACAAGGCGAGCTTCGACGTCGTCGTCGACCAGAAGCCGCAGAAGTAGCCAGCGCGGCCCCGGCGCTCAGCCCACCCGGTGGGACAGGACGTTGACGATCGTGCCGCTCGGCTCGCGGAGCATGAAGCGCCGGACTCCCCACTCCTCGTCGCGGAGCTCGTAGGCGATCTCGTAACCGCGTTCCACGGCCTTCGCGTGGACGGCGTCGACGTCGGCGACCTCGACGGAGATCCCCGGCGCCGAGGGGTCGTCGCCAGCCATGATCTGCACCTGGACCGAGCGGTTGGTCGGGGACGCGAGCGTCACGACCCAGTCCATGTCCATCACCACCTCGAAGCCCAGCAGCTCGACGAAGAGGTCGCGGGACTCGGCGGGCCGGTCCGACCTTATGTTCGGCACCGCCCTTTTGACCGTCACGGCCTGAGTTCTACTTCAGCGTCAGCACAGGCGATCTCGCGGCCAGGCAGTTTCCGACCGCCGCCACCGTCTGTTTCGGCACCCTCGCGTAGAAGCTGCCCGGCTTGCGCACCTTCGTGAGCACGTAGCCGCCGTTCTCGTTCGTCGTGTCCTGGCCGCGCTTCACGTCGTCGGAACCGCCGATCTTGCCGACCTTCTTCCAGACGCTCACCACCCGGTTCGCCTTCCGCCGGCGCCACGGGTTCACGCGCCAACCGACGAGCGCCGTCCCCCGGAGGAGGACGGCGCTCGCGTGCAGCCCGGGCTCGAATCAGAGCCAGATCGTCTGGCCGTTGTAGGTCGGCCGGAAGGTCCGCCCTACGACGTTGATCCAGTAGTCCGGGCCCTGATACCACGCGCGGTCGCAGAGGGCACGCACGTTGATGGTGTTCGTGTCACCGATGCGGACGCGGGGGTAGAGGATGTTGTCGCCCCAGTCGCCGCCCGACCACATGACGTCCACCGCGGCCTGCATGAACACGATCCTGCCGCCGCCCACGCAGTGACCGTTGCTGACGACCACGTAGACGTTGCCGGCGTACCACGCCTCGGCAGAGCTGGCGCTCGCGCCGCTGATGGCTCCCGCGACCAGGACCGACAGGAGGGCTACACGCGCCCTACCGACCACTCGCCTTCCCAGCATCGCTGCTCCTTCCCTTGGGCACCCGCACCTGGGCGCTGTTCCGCTGTCGGCGGGAGACTCGCCGCCGGGAACCGGCCATGACAGGGGACCAAGGTGTCGCATTTGCATACCCCGGACGGAGCGGGGGCAGTTGCCGTAGGCCGTTACGGGTGCCGCTCGGCCAGCGTCCGGTCCTTGTCCGCCGCGTTGGTGAGTTCGCCGACCGTCATGCACCCCGCTCCGTGACCGCGAGGGTTCTCAACCGGTGGCCGCGCAGACCACCTCGACGTACACGAACCAGTTGGCGTTCACCGCGTCGGTCTCGACGCCACGCGCGTACCACGCCTGATTCGTGGAGGTGATGACCGGCGACGAGTGGCTGAGAGCGAGGTTGGCGTCCTGGGCGCTGCTCAACACCGGGGTGCCCGAGCCGTCGACCTGGTACACGCCCGCGCCGCCCCCGACGACCTTCGTCCCCGACGGGCACTGGACGAACCGGTCCTTTGTAGTGGCAGAGTCCTTGGCGGTCTCGGCGGTGCGCGACGTCACCCCGTGGAGGAACTCGGTCGACGGGATCCCGCCGAGCTGCGAGGCGTTGACGCCGGTCAGCGTGCCCTCGTTGATGTCGTCTCCGCCCAACGCGTTGGCGCCGACCTTCGCGGAGGTGACCGCGTTCGCGCCCAGGTCGCTCGTCTTGACGTTGCCGGGCTTGATCTTGCCGGTGCCGACGGAGTTCGTCGCCAGGTCCTGGTTCTTCACCTGGCCGTTGACGATCGAGTTCGAGTTGACCTGGTTGGCCGCGACGACGGCGAATGCCGACCCGCCGGCCACGACCAGGAACAGTGCGAGCGCCGCCATCACGTCGTAGGCGGAGCGGGGACGGAGCCTGCGGAGCATGGGCCTCTCCTTCCGGGGCTAGCGAGTCGGGGCGACCCTATACCGCGCCGGACGGGCGCGCATCACCTCCGCCGGGGCCGGGGACTAGGATCAGGGCCATGCCAATGATCCCGATGGTCGTCCAGCAGGATGCGCGCGGAGAGCGCGGCTTCGACATCTACTCGCGCCTGCTGCGCGAGCGCCTCATCTTCATCGGCACGCCGATCGACGACCAGATCGCGAACCTCGCGGTCGCGCAGCTCCTCCACCTCGAGTCCGAGGACCCGGACAAGGACATCTCCGTCTACATCAACTCGCCGGGCGGTCAGGTCTACGCGGGGCTCGCGATCTACGACACGATGCAGTTCATCAAGCCCGACGTGCAGACCGTGTGCGTCGGCATCGCGATGTCGATGGGCGCGCTGCTCCTGGCCGGCGGCGCCCACGGAAAGCGCTTCGCGCTGCCCAACGGCCGGATCCTCATCCACCAGCCGTCCGGCGGTTTCGAGGGTCAGGCCGCCGACATCGAGATCCACGCGCGCGAGGTGCTCGACCTGCGCCGCAGCCTCGACGAGATCTACGCCAAGCACTCCGGCAGGCCCGTCGAGGAGGTCCGCGCCAGCATGGAGCGCGACCGCTTCATGTCCCCCGAGCAGGCCGTCGAGTACGGGCTGATCGACGGCGTCATGCACTCGCGGCCGGGCGCCAACGGCGGCCAGCCGGCGTAGCGCACGGCACGCCCGAGGGCCGCGCCCGGATCGCCTATCCTCTCGGCGCCGCGCGGCCGCCGTCGGCCACGCGGCCTAGTCTGGGCTTCGCTTCCGGGACCGGCAGGGACCAGCGGAGCGCACAGGCCACCTCATCGAGACCTTGACCGCATCGCCACAGGCATCCCCGAGCGTCCGGCCGCGCGTGCTCGTCACCGGGGGCTCGGGCTTCATCGGCTCGCACGTGGTCGACGCGCTGGTGCGCCGCGGCTACGAGCCCAGGATCTTCGACCTGCGCGAGTCGCCCCACCACGGTGACGGGGTCGACACGCAGATCGGCGACGCCACCGACGTCGCGGCCCTGGCCCGGGCGATGGCCGACTGCGACGCCGTCATCCACCTCGCCGCGATGGCCGACGTCGGCCACGTGAAGGACGACCCGGGCGGCGCCGAGCGGCTCAACTCGCGCGCGACTGCCGCGGTGCTCGAGGCGGCCCGCACGAGCGGAGTGCGCCGGGTGGTCTACGGGAGCACCATCTGGGTCTACAGCGACTGCGAGCCGACCGAGGTCGACGAGTCGACGCCGCTCGCCCACCCGGCCCATCTCTACAGCGCCACCAAGCTCGCCGGCGAGCTCTACTGCCGCTCCTACGAGGAGCTCTACGGCGTCGAGTACACGATCCTCCGCTTCGGCATCCCGTACGGACCACGCGCGCGCGTCGCGGCCGTGGTCCCCGCGATGGTCGAGCGCGCGCTCGGCGGCGACCCGCTCACGATCGCCGGCGACGGCAGCCAGGGGCGCCGCTTCGTGTACGTCGAGGACCTCGCCGCCGGCGTCGTCGAGGCGTTGCGGCCGGAGGCGGCCAACCGCGTCTACAACCTCGCGGGAACCGAGACGACGACGATCGCCGAGATCGCACACACCGTCAGGGACCTGCTGGGCGACGTGGAGATCGTGCACACCGAGTCCCGCGCCGGCGACTTCGGCGGCAAGGAGGTCGCGAGCGAACGCGCCCTCCGCGAGCTCGGCTGGCGCGCGTCGACCCCGTTCCGCGAGGGCGTCCGCCGCTACGTCGAATGGCGCCGCGAGCACGAGCCGGTCGTCGGCGCTCCGGTGGCGCAGGCCGCCGTCGCCAACGGCGCCGTCGCGCGCGCGCCGCTCGGCT
>DATENL010000171.1:0-32434 GCA_035275105.1 Thermoleophilaceae bacterium | reverse complement strand
TGGTGCGGCGCGTTCTCGAGCGCGCGGCGCTGGCGGCGGCCGAGGCCGAGCCGGACGAGGTCGAGCGCCGCGGCATCACGCTCGTGCCGTCGCGCGGAGCGCGCGTGCTCCAAACGTCCCCGCCGGTCCCCGCCGCTACGCGGATTGCGCCTGGGCGACGGGCTCGGCGGCGGGGCGGGGCGGGGCGGTCTGCCGCACGGGCACGCCGCGCGAGGGGACGAGGGTGATGCCGCGGCGCTCGATCTCGTCGGGCTCCGGCTCGGCGGCGGCGAGCGTCGCGCGCTCGAGCACGCGCCTGACGACGACCCGCATCTCGAACAGGGCGAAGCTCGCGCCGATGCAGCGGCGGACGCCGCCGCCGAACGGGATCCAGGTGTAGGTGTCGGGCGGCGAGTCGCCGAGGAAGCGCTCGGGGCGGAAGTCGCGCGGGTGCGGGTAGCTGTCGCCGCGCGCGTGGATCATCGCGATCGACGGGTTGATCTCCGTGCCCGGCGGGATCGTGTAGTCGCCGAGCTGGAACGGCTCGCCGCGCACCTTCCGCCCGATGCCGGGGATCACCGGCCGGATGCGCAACGACTCCTTGCAGACCGCGTCGAGGTAGTCGTCCTCGCCGGCGTCGAGGCTGGCGCGCAGCCTCTCGAGCGCGCGCTCGTCGTGCAGGAGCAGGTCGAAGGTCCACGCGAGCGCCGTGGCGGTCGTCTCGTGCCCGGCCACCAGCAGGGTCACGAGCTCGTCGCGCACCTCCTGGTCGGTCATCGGCTGGCCGTCCTCGTCGCGCGCGAGGAGCAGGGTTGAGAAGACGTCCTCGCGCTTCTCCAGGTCCGGCACCTCGCGGCGGCGGGCGATCTCGTCGAAGATCAGCTCGTCCACCCGCTCGCGCAGCTCCTCGAAACGGCGCACGGTGTCGTTGCCGCGCCAGCGGCTGAGCGACATCGTCAGCACCATCACGCCCACGGGCCGCGAGATCGGCCGCAGCATCTCGCGCAGCGCGTGGCGCAGGTCGTCGTACCGCTGGCCCTCGGCCACGCCGAAGACCGCGCGCATGATCACGTCGAGCGTCAGCGCCTGCATCGACGGCAGGAGCTCGAACGGCTCGCCCGCCGGCCACGCGTCGATCTCGCGGTCGGCGGCGTCGCGCATGATCGTGTCGTAGGCCTTCATCCGCTGACCGTGGAACGCGGGCAGCATCAGCCGCCGGTGGCGGATGTGCTCCGCCCCGTCGAGCAGCAGCACGGAGCGCTCGCCGAGGATCGGCCCGAGCAGCGCGTTCGCCTCTCCGGCGCGGAGCTGGTCCGGCGGGCCCTTGAACACCTGCTTCACGAGGTCGGGCTCGAAGACCATCACGAAGCTCGAGTCGAACAGGGTGCTCATGGTCACGACGTCGCCGTAGCGCCGGCGGGTCCAGCCGAGGTAGCGACCCGCACCCACGATGAAGCCGAGCGTCTGCATGAAGCGCGGCAGGCGCGGGCCCGGCGGGAGGCTGCTCACGGCGGCCACCTACCCGATGTTGCCAGACGGGCCCCCTCGGCTTGCGTGACCGGGCGCACGGTCGGCCGTCATCCGCACGGGCGGCGCCACGCGCCGAGCGCGAGCCGCTTCAGCATCGCCGCGAATCGCAGCTCGCGCGCACGGGGGCAGAAGCTCGATCGCGGCAGCTCGTACTCGACGGCGACGACGGCTTTGTTCGCGCTCACGAACCGCCGGGCGGGCCCGCACTCGTCGAACTCGAAGCACGACTCGAGCACGGCGAAGTCGAACCTGGGCTCGAGCTCCTTCGCCTGCTCGAGCTCGTTCTTGAGGCCGACCGCGAGGCCGAGCCCGTGGGCGCGGGCCGCGACCCAGCGGTTGAACTCGCGCTGGTCGGCCGCGGTCAGCGGGAAGCCGGTGTCGTTGGTGTAGCCGTTCACGTTCTCCGGGTCGATCCCGTCGTAGCCGCGGTCCCGGCAACGCTTCAGGCGCGCCGCGAGGATCGGGCGGATGTCATGGCGGCGTACGTCGAGCCAGTACTCGCCGGGCCAGCCGTCGACGGGCTTTCCGCGCGCCGCCTTCGGGAAGCGGTCCGCGTCGTCGCGCCAGTCCTCCCAGGTGCCGACGTCCACGTAACAGACCACGCGCCGCCCGCGCTCGTGCAGCTCGCGGACCGTGCTCCTCGGGACGTCGGCGCCGTCCACGTCGTACACGGGGGCGTCGACCGACGTGTCGATCGCGCCCTGGAGCTGTAGCTGCCACGCGTGGGTGGTTGGCCGCGGATGCCACCGGGTAGGCGAAGCCGCATGAGCGACGACACCGAATCCAACAACCCACACACAAGCGCCGAGGAGGGCCACCCGGCCGGCGACGGCGAGCGAACCGACCGCGACGTCGGCGGCCCGACCGCGCCCGAGAGCCCGCCGGACGAGGACGTCGAGGGCGGCGGGCCGAGCGCCCGGCCGGCCGAGGACGTGCTGGCGCCTCACGAGTCCGCCGAGGAGGCGGAGGCGGATCTTCCCGAGCCCGAGCCGGAGGGCGAGGGCGAGGGCGAGGGCGAGGGTGAGGGCGAGGAAGGCGACGAGGACGACGACTCCGCCCAGTCCGAGGAGTCCGGCTAGCTCTTCGACTTGGCCTTCGGCTTTGCGCGGCCGCCTGAGCCGCGCTTTGCCGGAGGCTTCTTCTTGCTCGACGAGCCGTTGGCGCCTCCGTCCTTCTTGGCGGAGGCCAGGCTCGCCTCGAGCGCGGCCATGAGGTCCGGCACCTTCTCGGGCTCCTCCGCCGCGGGCTGAAGCACTATCTCCTCGCCCTCGGACTTGCGCTCGATCAGGTCGAGCACGGCCTCGCGGTACTCGTCGTGGTACTTGGTCGGCTCGAACTCGGACGTGAGGCTGTCGATCAGCTGGCGCGCCATCTCGAGCTCGCGCTTGGTCGTGTCGACGTCCTCGCCGGGCGCCTCGTCGAACGAGTCGGGGTCGACGACCTCGTCGGCGAAGTTCATCGTCGCCATCGCAAGCACGTCGCCCACCGGGCGGATCGCCACGAGCTGCTCCTTCGTCCGGATCACCACGCGCGCGACGGCGACCTTGTTCGCCTCGCGCATCGCTTCCGCCAGAAGCTTGTAGGGCTTCGCCGCGCCCTGCCCCGGGAGGAGGTAGTACGGGTGGTCGTAGTAGAGCGGGTCGATCTCCTCGAGGTCGACGAACTCCTCGATGTCGATCGTCCGGGTCTTCTTCGGGTCGAGCGCCTCCAGCTCCTCGGGCGTGACGATCACGTAGCGGTCGGGGCTGATCTCATAGCCCTTCACGATGTCGTCCCACGCGACCTCCTCGCCGTCGGCGGGGCAGACGCGCTTCTGCTGGATGCGCACGCCGTCGGACTCGTGGAGCTGATGGAAGCGCACGGTCTTCTTCGAGACCGCGCTGTAGAGCTTGACCGGGACGTTCACCAGCCCGAAGCTGATCGCGCCGGTCCATATCGATCGGGGCATGCCCCTTAGTTTCGCGCAAACCGCCCACCTCCATCGCGGGTGAGAGCGAGATTGCGGCAAGGACCCAACTCGGGGGGCTTGGACTCGTTTGGATCAGGGAACAATGCATGCAGGGCAAGACCACTTGCCGGAAGGAAGAGGAGAGGAGTTCGGAAATGATCGGCGTACTCATCGCGATCCTGTTCGCAGCGCTCGTCTGGGCCATTTGCGTGGCGCTGGGCTTGCCGGCAATCGTCGGCATCGTCGCCGCAATCCTCGTGCTGTTGGCGGGGATTCCAAGCGGGGGCTACGGCCTCGGCAGCCGCTTCGGCAGCCGCTACTAGCGCGGGAGCAGCCGGCTCGGCCCGCGGCGCCCGTACCCCGCGCCGCGGGCCTAGAGCCGGTACACGAACAGGGGGGCCAGGCCCCCTGTTCAGAACCTCAGCAGCGCCGCGAACCCGCCGCGCTGCTCGAGCTCGTCGCGGTGGTGGCGGGCGACGAGGACCTCGGCCGACTGCATGATCGCGAGCTCGATAGCGCTCTCGACGATGTCGTCGCGGTGCTCGAGCTCGGTGTCGTCGGCGGGGCAGCGCTCGAGCTCCTGTAGTCCGACCCAGCCGCAGCGGGGGCACTGAACGCCGGCCACGGTGTTGCCGTCCACGAGCAGCAGCGTCTCCACGCGACGCTCGTTGAGGGCCCCGATCGTCTCGTCGAGGCCCGCCGCGCCGCGACCGCCGGCGCCGATGGCCTCGGCCAGGCGGTCGAGCGCCTCGCGCTCTCTCGCGCCGTCGACCTCGTCCATCACCGGCAGGGCGGCGTCGCGGACGACCTCGGGGGTGCTGTTCTCGACGTCGACCTTCACGCGCCCGGCCACGCGTTCGCGCACGTAGGGATGGAGCTGCTGCTCGACGGCGGACAGGATCTCCTCGGGTCCGCCCAGCAGCAGGCGCTGGAACGGCGAGCGGCGGTAGCGGCGCAGCACGACCTCGGCGGTGCGCTTGAGGTGGTCGTGGACCTCCTTGTCGACGCTCCGCTGGTAGCGCGCCTGCGACCAGCCGCCCTGGTCGTGCTGGCCGTGCACGTCGTCCTTCACCGCCGGCAGCTCGGTGAGGTGCTCGCGCGAGCCGCGCAGCATCCGCGCCGTCTGGCGGTTGACGAGCAGGACCGCCCAGCTCCCGCGCATGGCCAGCTCGGCGAGCGGCTCGACGAGCGGCGAGTCGTCCACGCACGCGCGCGTGTCGATCGGCCGCGGCAGCTTGATCGCCTGGAACAGATCCGCCGGGCCGCAGGCGTAGATCGCCATCCCGTGGGCGCCCACGAAGTCGCCGCCGTCGAGGAAGCGGCGGGAGCGTTCGATGTCCTCGCGGAGCGCCTTCCGCTGGTCGTGGTCGAGGTCGCCGGCGTCGCGCACGCAGCGGTCGGCCTGGTCGAGCAGCGAGTTGATCTCGGTCGCGCGTGCCGGCGGGGTCCCGAACTGGGACGGATCGAGGTTCAGGAACAGGCTCAGCACACGCGCGCCGTCCGGTCGCAGGTCGGCCAGGCGGCGCAGGAGGTCGGTGTTGAGATCGTTGGTCTGCATCGAAGAGGGCTCTACCCGCTGGCGTGGGCGGCTACCCCTGCTGGTCGTCGTCCTCCGACTGCGCCTCGGCTTGCATGGCCTCCTCCAGCTCCGCCTGACGCTCCTCGGCCTTCTCGTCGCCGGTGGCCGGGTCCTCCTCGCCCTCGAGCTGGTGCGGCCCGGCGCCGCGCTCGCCGACCGCGCCCGGAACGCGCTGGTCGGACTTCTTCGACTCCCAGTCGGAGCGCGTCTCCTCGATCTCCTGCTCGAGCTGCTCGCTCGGCTCGGCGGCCTTGTCGGCCTCGCGCTCGAGCTCGTCAGCCCTCTCGTGGTGCTCCATCGGTCCTCCCGTCGTCGGTTTCGGCCGCGCGCTCCGCCTCGGCGCGCTCCTCGAGCTTCTCGCGCAGGTAGCCGGCCTTGTCGGCCCGGCGCTCGTGCTGGTCCGCCTCGGCGTCGTCGAGCGAGGCGCCGGTGCGCTCGCGCTCGTCCGCCTCGCGCTGGAGCTGCTCCAGGCGTAGCTCCTGAGTCGTCGGATCCTCTTCCGTCACGGGCGTGGTTCGCCGTGCTCGTCCGGTGCGTCGGGGTCGGGGACGACCGGTCCGTCGGGCGCCGGGTCGTCGGCCGGCTCCGCGTCCGGCACGACGGGGCCGTCCGGCGGGGCCGTGGGGGCGCTCGGCGGCTCGGGTGCGTCCGGTATGTCGGGGGCGTCGGGGTTGGGGATCTCCATGGCGGCGACCTTACTGCGAATTCTTAGTCATTTCTTCGGGCGCTCTTAGTCGGTGTGCCCAGCATGGGCCGGGTCAACCCCAACGCCCCAGGAGGCAACACCGATGACCGAATCGATCCGCAAGGGAGTTACCACCGTCGCGGCGCTCGCCGCGCTCGCGCTCGGCGGCGCGGCGCTCGCCAACGCCGCGTCGAACGGCGACGACGACGGCTCGGGCTCGACCAGCTCGCAGCAGCAGCAGACGCCGCCCGGAGGACCGCCGCCCGGCCCGCACGTGGGCGCGAACGGCGGGCAGGAGCGGCCGCTGAGCGGCGACGTTGCCGCGAAGGTCAAGGCGGCTGCCGAGAAGAAGCTGCCCGGCGGGACCGTGGAGCGCGTCGAGACGGATGCCGATCACGGCTCCCCCTACGAGGCGCACGTGCGCAAGTCCGACGGGACGGAGGTCGAGGTCCTCGTGAACAAGGACTTCGAGGTGACCGCCGTGAACGCGATGGGCGGCCCCGGTGGCCCCGGCGGTTCGCCGCCTCAGCCGGGCCGCACCCCGGGCGCCGCGGCGCCGGGCGCCCCCGCTCCGCTGTACCAGCAGTAAGCCGTCCGCCTCAGAGCCGGCTCGCTATGGCGCTCGCGATCGCGCTCGCCAGCGGGCCGGCCGAGAGGCCGAGGACCGACCCGTCGACGCTCACGATCTCAGGTCGCCCGTCGCGGCTCCTGATGTCGGCGTCCACCTCCACCGGGATCCGCTCCGAGGAGAACGGCAGCGTGCCGCCCGCCAGCCGGCCGACGAGGGCGCCGAACGGGCCGGCGAGCTCCTTGCCCGCGTAGGCCGACAGCGCCCGGGCGGTGACCGAGGCGCTGATCACGACGGAGTAGGGATCCTCGGGCCCGTTGCGCGTGAGCCTGACGCTCCGCACCGCGAACGGCCCGGCGGACATCCGGACCAGCCGGACGTCGGCCTCCTCGAAGCGGTCGAGCTCGTCGAAGACCCGGCGGCTGTTAGGGCCGTTCAGGATCTCCACGTGGAGGCCGTCGCCGCGCACCTCGATCCGCTTCCCGTCGTCGAACAGCAGGCGCAGGGCGGGGACGGCGTCGATGTCCACGTTCGCGTGCCCGCCCTTCTCGGTCAGCCGCTTCTCCGCGCGGTGCTCGAGGTAGGGCGGCACGAGGAGCTGGCTCAGGACGAGCAGCGCGACGATGCCGAGGGCGACGTAGAGCAAGCGTCGCATGGTGTCCTAAGTGTCGCGGAGCGTCGACCCCCGCGAGCCGCCGCCCTAGAATCGACCCCCTCGGAGAGGTGGCCGAGTGGCTGAAGGCACTCGCCTGCTAAGCGAGTAAGGGCGGCAACGTCCTTCGCGGGTTCGAATCCCGCCCTCTCCGCTGAGTGTCGCTTGTTTGAACCCAGGTCGGTCGCTGTTCTGTTCGCGTCGCTGACACTACGCTCAGAACCAGCTCAGGCTGCGGGATCTGATGCTTCATCGCCAACGACTCGCTGGCAGGTGCGCCTCACGTGCGGCACGACCGCACGCCGAGCCGCAGGGCAGCCGGCGCGATCCTGAGGTTGACGACGCGCCGGAAGTCCGCAAGTGCCGCAGCCCCCGCCTCGAAGTCACGCGACCTGTCCTCGGCGACGGCGACGTTCAGGCGACGGGCTGCCGCCCTCCAGCCGCGTTGCACGTCGCGCCAGGCTCGCGCGGCGTCGCGCCGATGGCCCGCGGGCCGGACTCGGTGAAGCCTCCGTTCGGCGCCCAGCCAGACGCGCCTCAACTCGACCATCGCGGCGACAGGCTGGCTGCGGTCCATGCCCGCGACGATCGCGACGGCGCGCTGCCGAGTCGGCACGCATATGCCGATCAGCTCGCGACGCACTCCGTCGAGCGACAACCGGGCAGACGTCGAGGTCTTGCGCGCGCGCGTCTGAAGTTTTGCCGCGGCGGGGGGTGACGGCTTCGTCGTCGGAGCCGCGACCGTCGGCGGCTGCGTCTGCGCGGCGGGCGGGGGCACCGCCATCGGTGCCCGCGCGGGGCGCTCGTCCTCGCCGCCCCCGCATCCGGCCGGTGCGATCATGGCCAGCGCGATCACGGTCGCGCCGGCGCGCGCCCTACGCCTCCGCATTCCCGACGCACATGACGTAGATCTCCTCGACCGTGACCTGCGGCCACCTCTCGTCGGGCACGTGCACGAGCGGATCGCAGTCGTAGCGCTCGATCATCAGCACGACCAGCTCGGTGAGCGCGAGCGAGTCGAGGCCGAGCTCGCCCGTCAGCGTCATCGACGGTCGCACCCGGCCAGGATCCACGCGCGCGAGCGAGGCGATCGCGTCCCTGAAGTCCGTCCAGCGCGAGTCAGCGGGTTGTGCTTGCACTGGATCCTCCGCGCGAGGAGAGCCGGACCCGGGGACGCCGGTCGGTGTCCTCGCCGGTCGAGGTCTCGGACGCGAGTAGACGCTTGGCGTCGAGCTCCCAGGTGTTGCGGTAGATCGCGAGCGTGTGCTGGTCCCAGTACCTGCCCCCGAAGTACCTGTGCTCGCGCAGGCGGCCTTCGGGCTGGAACAGGTTGCCGAGGCCACTGGCGAAGCTGGCCAGGTTGTACTCGACAACCTCGAGGTAGAGCTTCCTGAAGTTCCAGTTGCCGAACACGTACTGCAGGAACAGCCCGATGCCGAGGATCATCGCGGGCGACCGGTCCTCCGGCCGGAGCCGGACCGCTGAGAAGTGGGCGAACCCGTCCTGGAAGCTCGGGTTGTGCACCAACGCGAGGCCGAGCGGCACGTCTCCGTTCCGCGAGACGATCAGGTGCTGCGCAAGGACGCCGCTCCACAGCCCCCGCGCCCATTCCTCGGGGCTGGGCGTAGCGCCCCGATAACGCCACCGCATCGCCAGCTCCGGCCCGAGCTCCGCCTCCTGCAAGAAGCGGTAGTCGGCCGGGGTGACCGGGCGCAGGTAGACGTGCCGTCCGGTGAGGAGCGGCACCTCGGTCTCGGGCCGGCTCAGTAGTCCGTCCAGGCCTGGATCAGGGAGTGGTTCATGCCGAAGCGCGTGACCTCGCTCAACGCCGCTTCGAAGCCGTCCCCGACCGCGACCAGGCGGTAGTCGCCCGGCTCCATCGACAACGGCCGGTGGCAGTGCTCGGGAGGGTTGCTCGCGGTGCGGTTCATGTCGTAGACGATGTTCTTGAGCTGGCCGTAGTCCACGGTGAACTCGACCGTGCGTGTCTGGCCGAGGGTGCTGAACCCGTCACCGATGCTGCCCTGCGGCCCGACCTGAGTCGCGTAGTTGACCGGAGTCGCGGCATAGCTCGGCAGCGTGAACCAGGCGGTGTCGACGTTGAAGGTCCCATACGGCCCCGGCGGGCTCGCGCAGACGATCGCCCCGTCGTGGACAGGGGTGTTCGTGTTGCTGACCTCGGACCACTTGTCGAGGCAGATCTCGGCGAACGAGGGGGTCGTCTTGGTCATGTCCTGCAGGACGAAGCAGGTGAACGAGATCCCGAAGTACGGAGCCGGGTCCTGGAACGTGTTCACCTGGTACGTGCTCTTCATGTGGAGCTTCCGGCCGGGGCCGAAGGCCTGCGACCACGGGCGGTTGTCGGTGTTCCCCATGAGCACGCTGTGGCCCATGCCGCAGTTCTCCTGCAGTTGGCAGTCCGTGTTCGGGTCCATCGAGTCGGTGATGTAGAAGCCCCATCGCGCACGGTCGGCCTGACAGGCGCTGCCGTTGATCGTCGAGCTCCTGCGCTGGTACGCGCTCACCGGCGACGGTGGTGTGAAGCCGGTGTAGGGGCCGTACGCGCCCGACGTCGCGGTGGTCAGCCCGCCCGTCTTGGCGGCCGAGCAGTAGTCGCCCTGCGCGCCTCCCTGCAGGGTGCGAATCACGCCCGCGATCCCGCCGCCGTTGCCCGGGTTCGAGTTGTCGCCAAGCATGTGGTTGTCGAGGTGGTTCTGCCCTACCCAGCTCCAGTAGTAGGCCCCGCCGTCCGCGGGGGTCGTCCGGGTCTGGATCAGGTTCGCGTCGCCGTAGGGCGTGTACCACCAGTAGACCGAGGCGTCCGCCGCGCCTGCGGCGGCCATCGGCACGGCCGTCGCGCCCGCGGCGAGGAGCGCGCGCTTCAGGCGCCGCTTGTTGGCCCTCGCGGCCACGCGGCTTGCCGCCCGGCGAAGGGCGCGCCGACCTGGTGGCCGGCCTTCACGGTCACTGCGGAAACCCCTCACGGTCCCTCTCCCTCTTCAGTTCTGCCCCGGCGGCCAGGCCGGTGCGCATGCGAGTCCTGAGCGGCCGACACTACCACGAACCGGGTAGCCCGTACAGGTCATCTTTAGCGTTATGTTCGCCTCTCGAAGATGGGCTCGAGATCGCTCTGGGAACCGCTCGACCGAAGCCCCCGCGACGGGCGCCTGCTGACCACCTGGGAGGGCGACGCCTTCCGCTCGTGGACGTGGGACGACTGGCGCCGGCGAGCGGATGCGATCGCGGCAGGGCTGTGCTCCCGCGGCGTCCGCCCCGGCGAGCCGGTCGCCTGCGTGATCACCAACGGCTTCGAGGCGTGCGCGACCGTCCTGGGCGTCTGGCTCGCGGGCGGCCAGCTCGTCTCGCTGCCGCTGATCGCGCGCGGGATGAAGCCGGACGCGTACGCGAGGCAGCTCCGGCGACTCGTCACGGCCTGCGGGGCGACCACGCTCCTGGCCGACGCCGCGGTCGCTCCGCTGCTGGAGTCGCTCGACCTGCCGCTGGCCCCGGGCGCGTTCCAGGACCTGCGCGGACGGGGCGCCGTCGAGCCGGACCCGCCGCCCGCGGACGCGCCCGCGTTCGTCCAGTACTCGTCGGGCAGCACCAGCGACCCGCGCGGCTGCGTCCTCACGCCCGCGGCGGTCGCGGCGCAGCTCTCGGCGCTCGAGCGACACCTGGCGTTCGAGCCCGGGCACGACGCGGTCTACTCCTGGCTCCCCCTCTCTCACGACATGGGGCTCTTCGGGACCGCGCTGCTGGCCTACTGGACCGGGACTCCGCTCGTCCTCGGCACGCCCGAGCGCTTCCTCCGCGACCCCCGGACCTGGTTCGAGGACTGCGCGACGTTCGGGGTCACCACGAGCGTCGCCCCGTGCTTCGCGCTCGACCTCGCGACACGCGCGGCGTCACACCGGGCACCGCCGCCCTTCGCCTTGGAGCGGCTCGTGATCGGGGGCGATCACATCGACGCGCGAACGCTGCGCGGGGCCACGGAGCTGTTCGGGCCGGACCGCCTTCCCTGGCACGCCCTCGTCCCCGCCTACGGGCTGGCCGAAGCGGTCCTCGCGGTCACGTTGACGGAGCTGCGCCGCGGGCCGCGCATGGTCGACGTCGACGCCGCCGCTCTCGAGGAGGGCGCGGTCGAGCCGGTCGCGGACGGACGGGAGCCGGCCTCAGGCCGAACGGCGACGCTCGTGTCGAGCGGCACGCCGATCCCGGATGTCGAGCTCGTGGCGCCAACGGACGAGGTGGCGGAGATAGTCGTCTCATCTCCCTGGCTCGCGCGCGGGTACCTCGGCGAGCCGGGGCTCACGCGCGAGAGGTTCACCGGCGACGGCCTCCGCACCGGCGACCTCGGCTTCGTCCGCGACGGCGCGCTCTACGTCACCGGCCGGAGCGACGACCTCTTCCAGCTCGGGGGGAGGAACCTCTACGCGGCGGACATCGAGGGAGCCATCGCCCAGGTGGAGGACGTACGACCCGGGCGCTGCGCGGTCGTGCCGCTCCGTGACGGGGCGGTTCCGCTCCTCGTCGCGCTGGTCGAGGCCTCGCGCCCGCACCGGCCGGCCGAGGCGCTGGCGCGCGACGTCAAGGCAGCCGCGCTCGACAACGTCGGCGTCCGCATCGCGGAGTGCGTGCTCGTCCCGCGCGGCACGCTCCCGAAGACGCCCTCGGGGAAGCTGCAGCGCTTCCGTTGCCGCGCCCTCGCCGACGAGCTGCTGCAAGGCGATCACCGCGGATGAGGCGCACACGTCGCCCGGTAGCCTGCCGGAATGCTCACCGCGGCCGTGACCTCCGCCGAGATTTCGCTCCCGGCGACTCCGGATGCGGTTCGCGTCCGCGAGCGCATCGCGATGCTGGCGGACACCGTGGACGTCGTCGGCTTGACCGACAACCACGCGGGGCAGGCGCGGATGTCACCGCTGGCCGCGGTCGCGCTCGCCAGAGAGCAGGGCGTCGCGACGATCGTTCACGTCTCCTGCCGAGACCGCAACCGACTCGCGCTCCAGTCGCAAATCGTCGGCGCCGCCGCGCTCGGGTCTGAGGGCGTTCTATGTGTCCAAGGCGACCCCGTCGACGACGTCCGGCACGTCAAGGACCTGACCACGACGTCGCTGATCGCCAGCATCAAGGACTGGGCAGCGCCCCGCACGCTCGCGACCGGAGCGGTCGTCAATCCGTTCGCGCCCGACCTCGAGCGCGAGCTGCGATTGCTTGAACGCAAGGTGACCGCGGGGGCGGATTTCGTCCAGTCTCAGATGATCTTCGACCTCGACGTCTTCCGGGCATTTCTCGACCGGGCAGCCGACATGCTCATCGGCATCAGGTTCTATGCGGGCGTCGCGCTGCTACGCAACGAGCGGATGGCCGAGCGGGCACGGACGCTGCCCGGCTGCCTGATCCCGGACCGGGCTTACCGGCAGATCCGCAACGGGGGCGGAATCGAGCTCGCGACCGAGATCGCCAGCGAGCTCGCAACGATCCCAGGCGTCGACGCCCTGCACATCTATCCGCTGGGCGCCGAGAGGGCAACGCGCGACGTGGCGGCGAGCTTCCGCACGGCACGTGGCGTTCCCGCTCAGCGACGCTGAGCGAGCGGCTACTTCGTCCAGCTGGGCGTCGTCGCGTTCCTGGCCAGGACCTTCGACGAGCCGTCGCGGCGTGCGGCGACCACGTTCCCTGCCGCCTCGCCCAGGACCGCGTGGCCGTTCCGGGAGAGGTCCTCGATCGCGGTGAACCGCTGCGGAAGGAACAGCGTGTGACCGGTGCGGCGATCGATGAGGAGCGCGCGCCGATCCGCTGGCGCCCGCCCGCCGACCGCCAGCAGGCTGTCGCCGTCCGCCGACCAGTCCCGCGGCTGGGCGTGCCCGCGGGAGCGGGCGATGGTCGGGTTCGCCTCGGCGTGCTTGCGAAACAGGATGCCCTTGGGGTCGCGGCGATACGCGAACCCGACGGCGCCCCAGGTGGGCGAGCCCCCGCTGTCGACGAAGCGAGCTCCCCCGTCAGCGACGCGAGCGATGAGCAGGTCCTTGTCCCGAGGGTGCACGAGCTCGAAGAGAACCTTGGTGCTGTCGGGTGAGAACGTCGCGGACCCCGGCGTTCCGCCCAGCTTGAGGTACCGATGCGTCCGCTTGTCGACGTCTACCAGGGCCTCCCTGAACTCAATCGCAGATCCAATCGCGATCGATCGGCCGTCCGGCGACCAGGCGAAGGCATGCGCGGGGTCGCCGGGGAGGATGTTTCGAAGCAGCAATCGGACCTGGCCGTCGTGGAGCGTGACGACCTTGAGGTCGTAGTCGGATCCTCGCTTCGTCACGAATGCCACCCGTTTGCCGTCAGGGGCGACGATCGGCGTCTTCCCGTAGGCGATGACCCGCCGTTGGGTGCCGTCGTCACGGGCGGCAACGATCTCGGACGTGGCCGGTCGCTGGTACACCAGCAGGGCCTGCGCCGGCACCGGCGACACGGCGAGGGCCACGGCCGAGACCACGAGAACTCGAAACATGCTTCTAGAACACGGGACCGAGCAAGAGTTCCGGGCGCTCCTCACTCTCCGGCGGTGTGCTTACAGAGGTCGTTGTCCGGCCTTCCGGTCAGCACGCAGTAGGCGGGGCGGAACTTTCTCGACGACTCGAGGTCCGGGACCGTCGAGCCGTTGACCAGAACCGGGTCGTGGGCCGGTGTCACAAGGGCCGAATCCCAGCCGTGGCCCTTGTCATGCCCGAAGAACCGGTAGAGCCCGACGCGCTTGACCATCTCCAGGTCGGCGAGACGCAGGAACTCGCGTGCTGCGTGGCGCTGGAGATCGGCATGTCCAGCCAGCGGCGTGCCTGCATCCTCCTCGCTCCGATACAGCGTGACACCCGCTTCGTTCACCCAGATCGATCGCCGCTCCCCGAAGTGCCGCTTCACGCGACCGATGAAACGAAGCGTGCTGCGGAACTGCCGTTCGTCACAGCGCGGGCGATTCACCCGTACGAAGCACGGATCGGATTGCGGCATCCTGAAGTACAGGTCGGAATGGGCATGGATGGCCCAGATCTTGGGGCGCGCGTAGGCGCCGTTGTCGAGGTACGACATGTATTGCTCGACGTAGTTCGGTTTGCCAGCGACGGGAACGTCCTCCGAGAACTCTCCCGCCAGGACCTGGCAGTGAGCGCATCGAGCAGCACTCGAGTTCTTTGGCTTCCCGTGTGCGAGCCGGTCCACCTGACGCCACATGCGTGCCGCGAGCTTGGGGTCGGCCGTCGTCGTCGACTTCGAGTCGTTGGGCTCGTTTGCCGGTCCCCAGTTCTTGACCTGGTCGAATGGCTGGGTCAGCCACAGCCGGCGGATCGACCGCGCCCACGTGACCTCGTTGGCGGCCTTCTGCGGCAGCGACACTTGGTCGAGTCGCGGTGACACGCTGATCGTGATGTTCGACGGATCGATCTCGACGTGTTGAGCGGACTGAATGAAGTCCACCGCACGCTTGCACTGCCGGGCCCGCTTGAACTCCGGAGTGCCCTCGGTGTAATTCGCGAGGTTGATGTTGCGCGCGTCGCCCATTGTGGTGGCGCCGGTCTGATAGTTCTCATTTCCGGCGAAGTCGTCGCACACGCCCGCGTAGATGATGAAGCGGCCACGGTGCGCGCCGCGCAGGAACGTCCGGATGCGGCCGATGCCCTCGCTTGCGGTTGAGTTGTGGGTCTTGAGATCAGCCGGTCCCTCGCCGTCGATGATGAAGACGTCGGGTTCCTTGCGGCGTGCCTTGGGCGGCCACGAAGACACGCCCTTGCTCTTCGCGATGACCGGATACGAGTAGGCGCCTGCGTGGTGTGAGACGGTCGCGGTGACCGTACTACCCGAGACACTGAGGTCGGTCGTGACGGGCAGTCCCGCTGCGTCCGTGGCCTCAGGCGGGGTGATGATCGCGATCGCCTGTCCGTCGGCGTCCTGGTCCGAGTACTGGAGCCAGTCGCGCTCACTGTCATAGCTGTTCTCGGTCGCGTTCGGCGGGAGCGCCGCGTCCGACGGCCGGAGATCCGCAAACTCGGAGTCGGGCTGCGTCCAGGGGTCGGTCGACTCGTCCGTCGGCTCGGGCGCTTCGTCCGTGGGCTCGGCCGTCGCGGGACTCGTGTCGCTACCGAGGTTCACCGCCGGTTGGGTCGACGAGATCGACGGGATCGTCGGGTCGATCACCGCGACTGCGCCCGTGTCCAGCTGCTTGAGGTACTGCGTGCCCTGGAGCCCGACCTGATAGCTGAAGCTGTCCGGAGCGGCCGTATCCCGAATCTGCGTCATCTGCGTGACGCCGAGTGGACTCGGGCGCAGAATCGTGTCGGTCGACGCCGCGGTATCGGCATAGACGATGGCCTTTCCGTCTACGACCGCTGGCGGGGGGGCTCCCGTGATCTTGGTAACCGGCGCGACACACATCGCCGAGGCGCCTGAGCCCACCGTGTACGTCGCCGCGGTTGAGCCGAGCCCTGCCGGAGCGAGCGCAGAGGCCGATGGGAAGGCGGCCCCGACCGGCATCGACGGCACCGTGGGCGCTATCGACAGGTTCTCGAGGCCCACCGTGTCCGGCGCCGCGAGGGCGGCGGGCAGCTGCTGCTGGGTCGTCTGGATCGCCTGTGCGCTGCTGACGAAGGTTCCGGACGACGACTGCGCCAGGGGGGTTGCGGTCGCGCAGCCGGGGTTGCTCGCCGGCGGAGTGGTCGCCAGGCACACCTCGGGGTCCGCATCGGGATCGGCACACGGCGGCTTCGCTGATGCGCGATCGATCTTGAAGTCCCACGTTTGATCGTCGGTGTTCCCGGCGAAGTCGGTCGTGAGCACGTCGACGGTGTGCACGCCGGGTGCGAGGCTCGACGTGTTGAGGGTGAAGTCGTGCTCGAGCGAGCAACCGTCGCACGCCGCCTGGCGCTCATACAGGTTCGTCGACGGAGCGGTATCGACACCGTCGAGCTTCACTTCGATTCTCTTTACACCTGACGATGACGCCGCACCTTCGTCGTCGGCTGCGAAGACGTGAAGGCTCGGCGAGTCCGTCGAAAGGCGCGGCTCGTCCTCAGCGAAGCGCAGCTCGCCAGAGGTGTCGGCGACCGGATCGGTCCGATCGAGCTTGAGCGGATAGGTCAGGGACCCCGGCGTGCCAAGCGCGTCCGTCGCGGCTGCGTTGAGCGTCTGGCTGCCCTCCGGCAATGTGCCGAGCGAGAAGGGCAACCCGTGGTCGTCGATGTCGCACTTCGGCTTCAGAGCGCCCGGCGCGACCACCCGATCGAAGCGGCTCCCGGTGCATCCGGTCGACACGCTCGGTCCCGTCCAGCCGCCCACCGATGTCGACAGCGACGCTGTCTTGAGACCCAAGCCGCCGTCCTTCGCGTTCAGGGTGTAGGAGCCCGAGCCGTTGGTCCACGCCGTCGGCGGCTGAACGCCCTGGGCCCACGAGAACGTCGGGGCGAAGCGATCGTTCACGTAAACGGTCGCGCTGCGGATGTACGACTCCGCGCCCTGGTCCCACCCATTGAACGCGGGCCGCTGGCCGCCGTTGTACGCCCAGAAGTCCGTCTGCGCGACATTGCCACCCGTGCCCGCGGTCGTGGCGCAGTTCGGGTGGGTCCCCGAGACGCAGACGCCCCAGGGCGTATTGGTGATGTTGCCGCAGTTGACGTAGAAGGTCGAGTCGGCGGCGGCGCGCGAGGGTGCGAAGATGCCGGCGTTCGTGCACATGGAGCCGCCGGTCGTCGAGTTGTTCCAGTTCTGGAGGTTGAAGTCGGCTCGGTAGACGTAGGCGTCGCCGGGCGCGGAGAAGCGGTAGATGCCGTCGTCCTGGTTGTAGAGGTAGACACCGTTCGTCTTGACGAACAGCCCGGCGCCGAAGGTGCTCGTCTTCTGGTCGGTCAGCCCGCTCGCGTGTCCCGGGAGGCTGCCGGCGCCCGGCGCGAAGCTGTACGTCCAGCCGTTGAAGTCGGTCGACGGCGCGGCGTTCCAGTTGAACGTCTCGATCACCGGGTCGATCGCGAGCGGGTAGGCGACGTCGCGACCGCGGTGGAGCAGGCTCAGCTCGAGTCGGTCGCCGGCTACCGACAGCGTCACCGGAAGCGGCTGGCCGTCCGCTGCCATCGCCGTGGGCGGATGGACCGAGACCAGCCGCTGATCTCCGTCGACGATCTCGGCCGCGTGACCGCCGCCGGCGAGGCGCAGCTGCGCACCGGCGGGAAGTCCGCCGAACTCGTAGGCGAAGGTCTCGGGCGCGTCGGGCGATCGCACGATGTTCGAGAGCTCGACGCCGGTCGGCAGGCTCGCGGCCAGCACGTCGGCGTCGGTCTGCGCGTTCGGGTAGAGGAGCTTGTCGTCGTCGGCGCGAGCGGCCGCGACGTCCGCCCCGACGGCGCGCACCGTGATCGTGCCACCGGTGGACGGCAGTTCGGCGGCGGCGCTCAGCTCGGCCGGTAGGCTCGCCCGAAGGGGGGCCGACTCGGGGCTGTAGCGGTCGCCATGAGCCTCGAGTGTCAGGTCGATCGGCGCCCGATCGCCATCGACCGTCGTCCCCCTCAGCGGGAGGTTGCTCTCCGCCAGGACCCTGTCGCCGCCGGCCGTCTCGACAACGGCGCTCGTGTCGTTGTTGTCGTAGTGCTCGACACGGGCGCCGTCGTCCGGCTCGATCGGCTTGAACACGGGCTCGGTGACGACCTCCGGGAGCTCCTCGGTGACGGCGGCGAGCGCCTCGGATGCAGAGAGGTCGCGATATGCGTCGCGCGATTCAGCCCGGTCGGCGCGGGCAGCCTGGGTCTCGCGCGCAGCTTCCTCTTGCTGGCGGTCGTCGAGGCTCCGTTGTGCCGCGGCTTGGATCTCGGGGTCGTCGAGGACGCTCGCTACGGAGGAGCTCGGCTGCTCGGAGGAGTCCGAGGCCGTCGACAAGCCGGCGACCAGGCCAATGCCCGCGGCGGCGATCGTCAGGACGCAGGCGAGCCGCAGGACCTTTCGCTGCCCCCGCGCGCCGTCCGCCCCGATCCTGCTCACAAGTGCCGATGCAAGCGTGCGTACGCACGCCGTTGCCTGCCGTAGCAAAGGGTCCTCCCGCCGCTGCGAGTCGTCTTTGGTGGCGGCGGACCGGACCAGCGGCCAGCGCTTCCTTGCCTCCAGCTGCACGCCGTCCTTGCGTGCCGAGACGAAGGTAGGCGCGCTGGTCCAGGATTGTCAACCCCCGCCGACCAGTGCTTAACATTCGGGTGGTACGACAGCCTCGAGCGCTCAGACGCCCTGCTCGCGGTGGTCGTGTCCGCAACCGCGTTGGCAGTGACGGCGGCACCCGCTGTCACGAGCGCAGCCATCAACGTGGGTCCCGGCAACGGCAACCCGCAGACGAACTCGAGCGGCAAGTGCCCGGGCGGCCAGAACGAGACGACCTCGCCCGGCGGGATCAAGAAGTGCTAGCGACCCGGTCCTGAGCCTCAGGTCTCTCAGAGGGCCGCGCGCGAGCGCGAGTAGCGCGCGGCCGCCGCGGCCCGGGCGGCCTTGCCCGACACGCGCAGCTTGACGTAGACGTTCGAGAGGTGCCGCTCGACCGTGCGGACGCTGAGGAACAGTCGCTCCGCGATCTCCTCGTTGCTCAGGCCCTCGGCCACCAGCCGCATCACGTCGCGCTCGCGCGGGCTCAAATCGTCGACGTCCGCCGCGGGCGCCTCGCCGTCGGGGGCGGGCGCCGACCCCAGGAACGCGAGCGCCTCGCGGATGAACTCCTGCCACGCGGGCTCCTGCTCGAGCAGCAGGTGGTTCTTGGACTCGAGCGTGATCAGGCGGGCGGCCCGGATGGCCGCGGCCATCCGCCGCCCCTCGGCGAACGGGACGACGTGGTCGCGACGGGCGTGGAAGACGATCGTCGGCGTGACCACCTGCGGCAACAGCTCGGTCACGTCGATCCGGCCCAGGGCCTCGTACAGGCGGATCGCCATGTCGGGAGTGGCCGAGTAGCGCTGCAGATCGTCGTACCAGGCCATCTGGTCCGGCGTGCCGTCGGGCAGGAACATCATCGTGAACAGCCGCCGGAAGGCGGGATGCGGCGCCGTCCAGCCGGTGCGCATCGCCGCCCGGAACGCCACGGCGCGCTGCTCGTCCACGCGCAGGAACGCTCCGCTGGCGAAACCGCCGTTCACCACGACGCGGTCCACCCGCTCGGGATTGCGCGCCGCGTAGGCGAGCGCCACCGCGGCCCCGCCCGACGTGCCGAGGAGCGAAGGGCGCTCGACGCCCGCCGCCTCGATCACCGTCTCGAGGTCCGACAGCCAGCTCTCGACCGAGAGGTCGCCCACCTCGCGGTCCGACATCCCGCAGCCGCGAAGGTCGTAGCGGACGACGGTGTGCGTCTGCCCGAGCGCCTCGAGCCAGTGGCGCCACACGGGGCTCTTCCAGTCGTGCTCGAGGTGGGTCAGCCAGTGCGATGCCCTCACCAGCGGCGGGCCGCTGCCGTGCGTGGCGTACGCGAGGCGCACGCCGTCGGGCGTAGCGCAGAACCGGATCTGCTGATCCAAACCGCGCCCAGCCTACCCCCGTTCGCGGCCGGGAATCCAGCGCCGGGCGCCCCGGTGACCAACCGGGGCGCCCGGACCGCCGCGAGGCGAGGGGGCCGGAGCTACGGCCGCCCGCGGCCCTTCTTCGCCAGCACGCCGAACCGCGCGCTGACGGGCCTGCCGGCGTTGCCGAGCCGGTCGCTCGCCACCACCGTGATCCGGTGCTGCCCGCGGCCGACGCGGAACGTCGCCGGCGATGAGCACGCCCTGGCGGCGCGCCTGTCGATCGCGCACCGGAACGTCACGCCGGGCTCGGCCGCGCGGAACGCCACCGTCACAGCCACCGTCCGCTTGGCCGTGCGGATCGTCCGCCGCGGCGCGCGCTCGAGCCGCGCCGCCGGCCCGGTCGTGTCGACCGCGAACGTACGCGCCGCGGGCGTGGGATCGGGATCCCCGCCGGTGAGCGCGCGAACCCGGAGCGTGTGGGTGCCGTCGGCCAGCGGGCCGAACGTCGCCATCGCCGGGCAGCTCGCGTACTCGCCGGCGTCGAGCGCGCACTCGTAGGCCGCGCCATCCTGGTCCGACGCGAACGCGAAGGTCGGGCGAGCGTTGCGGCTCGCCGAGCCCTCGGCCGGGCCGCCGACGATCCCCGTGTCCGGAGCGGTCTTGCGGAACAGGTGCACCACCGAGTCGGCGGAGTGCGCCGCCCCGTAGAGGGACGTCCCGTCCGGGCTCAGTGCGAGCGAGCCGATGCCCGAGAGCGGCGCGGTGCCGGGTGCGTCGGCGCAGAGTCCGCCCGAGCCGTCGTCGCTCACGCAGCCGGCGTAGGTGAGCACGCCCACGCGGACGTCGAACACGCCGATCGTGCTCGAGCCGGCGGCTCCCACGTACAGGGTCTGGCCGTCCGGGCTGATGGCGAGACCGGCGGCCCCGGTCACCGGTGTCCCGGGCGGGTTCTGACAGGGCGTCCCCGACACGTCGAGGACGCAGTCCCAGAACGTCAGCCTTCCGCTCGCCTCGCGCTCGAGGCTCCAAACCCCGGGCTTGCCGCTCGTGGTCGCGAACACGACCCTGCCGTCGGGGCTGACGACCAGCGAGTTGGGCGCGCGGAAGTTCTCGCCGCCCTTGTGGCAGATGCCGCCCGACCCGCTGCTGCTCGCGCAGCCGTCGTAGGTGATCTGGCCGCCCTCGGCGCGGTCGAACTCGATGACGGCGTCGCTGCTGAGCGCCGAGACGTACACGGACCGCCCATCGGGGCTGACCGCGATTGCGTTGGCGCCGAACAGGAGGTTGCTCGGCACCGCGCCGCACAGGCCGCCCGAGCCGTCGTTGCTCACGCAACCCGCGTAGACGAGCCGCCCCCCGGGCGTGCGCCCGAACACCGTCACCGTGGCATGAGTGGAGCTGGCGACGTAGACCGAATGGCCGTCCGGGCTGACGGCAACGCTGCTCGCGTGGCCGACCGGCGTGCCGGGGACGTTCGCGCAGTCGCCGCCCGTGCCGTCGTCGCTGGCGCACGCGGCGAAGCTGATCTGCCCGCCCGGCGCGCGGTCGAGGACGGTCACGCCGTCGACGTTCGCGACGTACACCGAGGCCCCGTCGGGGCTCACGGCGACGTCCTCCGGGGCCACGAGCGTTGCGGGGAGATCCGCACACGCGCCCCCTGACCCGTTGTTGCTGACACACCCGTCGTACTCGATCTGTCCGCCGGACGCGCGCCGGAAGACCGAGACGCCGTTGCCGTCGAGGCCGATCGCGTACAGCGAGCCGCCGTCCGGACTGAGCGCGACGTCCAGAGCCCCGTCGAGCGCCGCGTTACCGGTGGCGGCGCAGTCGCCGCCCGATCCCGTGACGCTCACGCAGCCGTCGTAGGAGACCTGGCCGAGCGCCGCGGCCCGCGCCGCGCAGGCCAGCATCAGGGCACAGGTGAGCGCCGCGACACCGAGCCGCATGGCCCGTCGGGTTGGGGCATTCGAGATGGGGTTTCCTGTCCACGTCATGGCGTGGCTCCCTTCTTGTCGATCTGGTGGGTCGTTAAGTGCTGGGTGCCGGGCGCGCGAGCGGCGGTGCGCGCGACTCGGTCTCGAGCGGGTCGTGCACGCCGAGCATCAGGACGGCCGACGCGGCCATGCCGGCGGAGAGGACGACCGCAAGCGCCTGGTATCCGGCGGCCGCGATCACCGCGCCGCCCACCACGCCACCGGTCAGGTAGCCGAGCTGGGTGGCCGCGGTGCGGGCGGCCATGATCGTGCCGGGGTGCTCGGGCAGCTGCGCGAGGCCGAGCGCGCTCGACGCCGGTCCCCGCATGCCGGCCATGGCGCAGGTGAGGCCGAACAGGAGCGCGGCGAGCGCCGGGGAGCCCGTGGTGCGCACCTGGGCGAGCAGCAGCGCGCTCATCGCCAGAGCGGAGCCGGCCAGGAGACCACGGCGCGGGATCGCCGCGCGGAGCGCGGAGCCGCGGCTCGCGGTGAGGAAGAACATGGCCGCGCCGGCCGCCAGGAGCCAGGCCGCCGACTGCTCGCCCACCAAGAGGCGCTCGACGAAGAACGCGCCGGCGAACGTGAGGAGCGCGGCCCAGGCGGCGTAGGCCAGCGCCTCAGCCGCCACCCACCGGCGCGCCGACGGGGCGTTGCGCAGCCTCTCGAAGCCGCCGCGCTCGGGCTCCCCGGGAACGTCGGAAGCCCGTCGTGACGCGAGGAGGGCGGCCAGCGCGAGAGCCGCGGGCACCGCCTGCGCGGCTCGCCACGAAGCGCGCTCCGCGAGAGCGCCGGCGGGCGGATTCACGACGATCCACGCCAGCGCGTTCCCGGCGGTCACGTGGCCCAGCGCCCAGGTACGGCGGCTGGCCGGGAACGCCGCCACGCCGGCGAACGCACCCGACAGCAGGAGCGCCAGACCGGAGCCGACGAAGGCGTGCGCGAGCAGGAAGGGCGGGAGCGAGGGGGACGTGGCCACCGCGGCGCAGCCCGCGACGGCGAGCACGCCGCCGAGCTCCAGCAGCCGGCGGACCGACGGCGCGGGCTCGCGCAGCGCCGCCACGATTGCGGCGACGATCGCTGCTGCCGCGGTGATCGCGCGGGCCTGGCCGACGACCGCCGTGGACCCGCCCATGTCGCGCGCGATCGCCACCATCGTGGGCGCAAGCACGACGAGAAGCGCCTGCGAAGCGACCGTCGCGAGTACCAGCGGGGCGAGGTGGGGCTTCCGGTCGTTCATGACAGGGCAAGCTAAATCCGCGCCGGCCCCGCGGCATCGGCGCCATCACCCATCTTCGACGTCGCCCGATGGCGGCGTACACGTACTGGACGGGCGGCCGGCAGTAGCCGGCCGAACGGCTTCGGCACGTGCCACGCCCACCGGCCGAGCAGCCGGAGCAGCACCGGCATGAGCAGCAGCCGGACGAGCGCGGCGTCGAGCAGCACCGCGAGCCCGAGGATCACGCCCATCTCCTTCGGCGGAAGCGGGCCGCTCAGCGCGAACGTGAGGAAGACCGACACCATCACCGCGGCGGCCGCGAAGATGACGCGGCCGGAGCGCGCCATGCCGCCGACCATCGCCTGCCCGGCGTCGCCGCCGGAGCGGTCCCACTCCTCCTTCGCCGAGGCGAGCAGGAAGACCGTGTAGTCCATGGAGATCGCGAAGACCATCGCGAAGAAGAAGACCGGTCCCCAGGCGTCGAGGAAGCCCTGCGGCTCGAACCCGAGCAGCGAGTGCCCGATGCCGTCCTGGAAGATCCACTTCGCGAGTCCGAAGGCCGCGCCGGTCGCGAGCAGGTTGGTGACCACCCCGAGCGCCGCGACCACCGGGGCCCGAAGCGCCACCAGGAGCAGCAGGAAGCTCAGGCCGAGCACGGTGCCCATGACGAGCGGCGTCTTGGCCGACAGCGCCGTCTCGAGGTCGTGGTTCTCAGCCGCCGGCCCACCGACGCTCGCCGCGTGCGGCAGCCTCGTGCGGAGGCGGTCGATCGTCGTGCCCGTCGCCTCGTCGGACGGGCCCGTCGCCGGGATCGCCCGCACGAGCGCCAGGCCGCCCTCGCCCGACTGCGGCGGCGCCACGCGCGCCACGCCGGGATCGCGCTCCACGGTCGCCGCGACGCGCGCCGCCTTCGCCGCGGGAGCGACGATGTGGATCGGCCCCGTCGCGCCCGGCCCGAACGCCTTCTCCACCGCCCGCTGCCCCTCGCGCGAGCTGTCGCCCGACGGAACGACCTTGATCGACGGCATCCCGGTCTCGAGCGAGAGCACCGGCACGGTGAGCGCCACGAGCAGCACGATCGTCGGGAGTCCATAGCGGAGCGGGTGCCGCCACAGGCGCTCGGCCCAGGCCGCTGAGCGCGGCGAGCGACCCTCGCGGGAGCGCACCCCACGAAGCGCGAACCTGTCGATCCGCGGCCCGAGCTTCGCGAGCACCGCCGGCAGCAGCGTGAGCGTGGCCGCCAGGACGAAGACGACCGACAGCATGATCCCGACGCTGGTGGACCGGAACGCCGGACTCGGCACGAGCATGACCGCGCTCAGCGAGACGAGCACCGTGAGACCCGAGAAGAGGACGGCCTTGCCCGCGGTGTCCATCGTCGCCGCGACCGCCTCCGGGGCCGGCAGCCTCGAGCGGAAGAGGGCGTCGCGGAAGCGGTAGACCACGAACAGCGCGTAGTCGATCCCGAGCGCGAGGGCGAACATCAGCGCGAAGTTCATGGCCCAGATCGAGATGCCCGCGACGTGGGTGCCGATCCACAACGAGCCCGCCGCCGCGACGAGGCCGAGGATCGTCAGCATCAGCGGCAGCCCCGCGGCGAAGAGCGAGCCGGACGCGAGCACCAGGATGCCGAGCGTGACCGGCCACGAGAGGAGCTCGGACTTCATCATCGCCGACTTGTTCGCGTGGTTGAAGTCGGACCACATGCCGGCGGCGCCGGTGAGGTCGACCTGCACCGCGGCCGTACCGAGCCCCGAGAGCGGGCCCTTCAGCCGCTCGGCCGCGCGCACCATGTCGTCCGGCTTGCGGGCCGCGCCGGCCTGGACCACCGCCGTGCGACGGTCGGAGGAGATCGACGTGCCCGGGCGCGGCGGCAGGACCTTCGACACGGCCGGATCGCGCTGGAGCCTCCGCTCCACGTCTCGCAGCACTCGCCGGAAGCCCGGATCCGAGACGGTCCCGTGCGGCGAGTGGACCACGACCGTGGGGCCGTAGGTCTCGAGCCCCCCGAAGCTCCGGTCGATCAGCTGGCGCGCCTGGACGGATTCGGACCCGGTCGCCTCCCAGCCGGCTCCCGAGAGCGCCGTCTCGGCGCGCGGTGCCAGGGCCCCCAGGACCAGCGCCAGGGCGACCCACCCGATCACGACAGTCCTGAAGTGCGTCGCGGTCCAGCGCCCGAGCCTCCCGATGGGTCCGACCCTCGGTGGCCCGGCGCCTGTCGTGTTCGTCTCGGTGGTGGTCATGGGTCCCTTTCGACGGGTTCCAGCACGATCGGTCGTTCTTTCTCGTCGACAGTACGACCGATCGTGCTAACTTGTCAACCCATGGGGATGCATGTCACACAGCCGTCCGCCATCCAGCGGACCCGCCGCCGCCGGTCCGACGGCGAGCGCAGCCGGGCGGCGATCCTCCACGAGGCGGCGCGCCTGGCGACCGTCGAGGGACTGGACGGGCTCTCCCTCGCGCGTCTGGCCGATGCGGTCGGCATGAGCAAGAGCGGGCTGTTCGCCCACTTCGGCTCGAAGGAGGAGCTGCAGCTCGCCACCGTCGACGCCGCCGGCACGATCTTCGACGAGCTGGTGATCGAGCCCGCGAGCGAGGCGCCGGCGGGCCTGCCGCGCCTGCGGGCCTACATCGAGCGGTTCCTCGACCACGTCGAGGAGAGCGTCTTCCCCGGCGGCTGCTTCTTCATCTCCGCCGTGAGCGAGCTCGACACCCGTCCCGGCCCCGTCCGCGAGGGCGCGATGGCATTCAGCCAGCGCTGGCTCGGGCTGCTCGTGGAGCAGGTGGCGGCCGCTCAGGCGACCGGTGAGCTCGATCCCGCCGCCGACCCGCAGCAGATCGCGTTCGAGCTGCACGCGTACATGACGCTGGGCAACATGCAGTTCGTCGCCAGCGCCGACCCCGCGGCCCTCGAGCGAGTGCGCCGAGCGGTGGACACGCACCTGGCCGCGCTCGCGCCGTAGCCGGCGAGCGTGAAACAGGGTGCCAGGCACCCTGTTTCACGCGGCGTCGCGGCTCAGCCGACGACCATCAGCGTGTTGCCCTCGGGGTCGCGCAGCCAGAACAGCGGCGGCACGGGACCGCCCATGCGGCTGACCTCGGCGTCGACGTCCACGCCCGCCTCGCGCAGCTCGGCGTGGTAGGAGTCGATGTCGTCGGTGTGCAGGCCGATGCCCGTATCGCGCTGACCCGTCGGCTTGCCCTCCGGCGGCGGCGCCAGGGCGATGGTGGTCTCGGCGTCGCCGGGCGCGACCTCGACCCAGCGGTAACCGTTGCCGAACGGGATGTCGGTGCGCTTCTCGAGCCCGAGCTTCTCGACGTAGAACTCGATCATGCGCTCCTGGTCGGCGACCGGGATCACGACGGTGTTGAGCTTGCTCACTCGAGTCTTGGTGCTGGTCACGGAATCCTCCTCGCGGATCGCGGTTGTCGATAGGTGAGACCGCCGGCGCCCCGAGAACTCATCGGTCGTGCGGTTTTCCGCACCCGCACACCCCAGCTACCCCGCTTCACACGCGCGCGCCCGCGCGGGAAGGTCCAGACATGCTGCCAGCCAAACGCCGCGACTTCCGCCTGTTGACCGGCGCCGTCGGCCTGTCCGCCCTCGGCGACTGGGTCGCGATCGTCGCGCTCGGGCTGCACGTGAAGGGCAGCACCGACTCGGGCCTCGCCGTCGCGGCGCTCTGGGTGTGCCTGTTCGGACCGTCGGTGGTGGTGGCCGGCCACGCCGGGCTGCTGGTCGACCGCGTCGAGGCCCGGCGGCTCATGGCCGTCGTCGCCCTGGCCGGAACGCTTGTGGCCACCGGGCTCGGCTTCGTGACCGGCACCGGCGCGGTGCTCGCGCTCACCGCGCTGCTCGGCATCGTCTTCGCGGTGCTCCAGCCGGTGGAGTTCGCGCTCGTGCCGCGACTCGCGGGCGACCGCATCCTCGAGGCGAACGGCCGCGTCGAGACGGTTCGCTACGTGGGCTTCGGCGTCGGGCCGCTGTTGGGCGGCCTGCTGTACTCGATCGGCGGGCTCGAGCTGGCGATGCTCGTCGACGCCGCGACGTTCGCGGCGGTGATCGGCGTGGCGCTCGCGCTCCGCGTCCGGCGCGATCCGCGCGCCCTCGACCAGGCGGAGCGCGCGCCCCGCGCCCGCGACGGGCTCGCCGTCCTGTTCGGCGACCGCGTCCTGGCGTTGGCGATGATGGTCGCCTTCGCCTCGCTCCTGTTCATGTCCGCGGTCTGGGTCGGCGAGCTGTTCTTCGTCCAGGACGTGCTCGGCAGAGGCGACGTGGCCTACGGCCTGATGCTCACCGTCTGGACGGCGGGGATGGCGCTCGGTGCGCTCGTGCTGTCGCCGCGGGTCGCCGCCGGCGCGGTGGCCGCGACCGGCTTCGCCGCGGTCGCCGTGCAGGGAGCCGGGCTCGCACTGCCGGTGGTGTGGCTCGCGTTCGCGTTCTTCCTCGCCTGCGCGGCGATGGGGGGCGTGGCTCACGGGCTCAAGAACGTCATGTTCCGGAGCCTGATCCACGTGCGGGTGCCCGACCGTATGCACGGGCGCGCGTTCGCCGCCTACAACGGGATCCGCAACGCCGCCGAGATCGGCGCCTTCGCGGCGGGCGGCCTCCTGGTGGCCGCCATCGGGCCGCGCGCCACCCTCGCGTACGCGGGCGGGCTCTCGGCGCTCGCCGGCCTCGTCGGGCTGCTGGTCCTGCTGCGGATGTACCGCGGCTGGGCGCCCACGGGCCCGGTCGGCCCGCGGGTCGAGGCGAGTCAGGCTCAGCCCGCCTGACCGTCGCCGCTCTCCGCCGGCCTCGAACGTCCATTTACCGACCCCATAGCGTCGGTTTCTGGACGTTCGCCACGCCCTGGCCGAGCTTGGCCTCGCCCCCTAGGAGGCGAGCCCCGGATCCGGATCGGCCACAGGCAATCCCCGTCCGCCGCGCGGGCCCCCGTCCGCGTCGGGGAGGACCAGGATCGCGCCCTCGCCCGACGCGTAGGCCTCCTCGCCGTGCTGCGTCGTGTCCATGCCCGACGACTCCTCGCGCACCGACGCCCGGAGCGGGAACAGGAGGCCGAGGACCTTCAGCAGCGCGAACGTCGCCACGAACGCGTAGGCGGGAGCCGCGAGGGCGGCGAGCGCCTGCCACTTGAGCTGCGTCGCGTTCCCGTACAGCAGGCCGTCGGAGATGCCGTTCCAGTTCTTCTGGGCGAAGAAGCCGATGAACAGGATGCCGGTGAAGCCGGCGATGCCGTGGGCCGCGAGCACGTCGAGCGTCTCGTCGACCTTCGACCGCGGCCGCCAGACGATGACGGCGTAGCTCGGGATCGCGCCGGCCGCGCCGAGCAGCATCGCCCAGCCGGGGGCGATGAACCCGCCGGCGGGGGTGATCAGCACGCAGCCGACGATGATCGCGGTGGCGGCGCCGATGGCGGTCACCTTCCGGCCGCGGATCAGGTCGAGGACAAACCAGACGGCGAGCGTGGCCGCCGGCGTGAGCAGGGTGTTGGTGAACGCGAGCACGCTGTTCTGCCCGGTGTTGAAGCCGCTGCCGCCGTTGAACCCGAACCAGCCGAACCACAGCAGCCCGGCGCCCAGCAGCACGTAGACCGAGTTGTGCGGCAGGAGCGCCTGCCGGGCGTAGTCCTTGCGCGCCCCGACGACCAGTGCCGCCGCGAGCGCCGAGAACCCCGACGCCATCTCGACCGCGATGCCGCCCGCGAAGTCGAGCGTCCCGCCCTCGAACAGCCAGCCGCCGCCGAAGCCCCAGTGCGCCAGCACGCCGTAGACGAGCACCGACCAGATCGCCGCGAACAGGAGGAACGCGCCGAAGCGCATGCGCTCGACCACCGCGCCCGAGATCAGCGCGACCGTGATGATGCAGAAGGTCGCCTGGAAGGCGAAGAAGACCAGGTGCGGGATCGTCGTCCCCTCGCGCGGCGCGAACGTCACGTCGTGGAGGAACGCGTTGTTGAGGCCGCCGATCAGGTCGCCCGTGCCGTCGAAGGCGAGCGAGTAGCCGACCGCGGCCCAGGTGATCGCGGCGATCGCGATCGCGCCGATGCACATCATGAACGTGTTCAGCGTGTTCTTGCTGCGCACGAGGCCGGCGTAGAAGAGGCCGAGCGCGGGGGTCATCATCAGGACCAGCGCCGTCGCGGCGAGCATCCAGGCGGTGTCGCCCGTGTCCACCTTCGCGGCCTGGGCTATGACCGTCGTCAGGTCGATCATGCGCCCACCGGGGTCACGGCGCCGTGGTCCTCCTCGCCCGTGCGGATGCGCACGGCCCGCTCGAGCGGCACCACGAAGATCTTCCCGTCGCCGACCTCACCGGTGCGGCCGCCCTCGCAGAGCGCCGCGATCGTCGGATCCACGAACTGGTCTGAGACGGCGATCTCGAAGCGCACCTTGTCCGCGAGCCTCATCTGCACGGTGGTGCCGCGGTAGGTCTCGACTCGGTCGAGCTCCCCGCCGTGGCCCTGCACGCGGCTGATCGAGAGTCCGCGCACCTCGGCGCGGTAGAGGGCCTCCAGGACGTCGTTCGCCACTTCGGGACGGACGATGCCGATCACGAGCTTCAAGGTCTGCGCTCCTTTTCGAGAATCGACGGCAGTCTCGACGCGCGAGCGCGGCGCGTCATTGTCCGCGAGTACAGGATTCGCGGCGGCGGCTTGTACAGATTGAGAGCCGGGCTACGCGCCCAGTCGCTCCGCCGCCATCGCCGTCCCCTCGACGCGCGCGGCGACCTTCGCGAACGCCGTGTCGCGCGAGGTCGAGGTGTCGTCCCCGAAGGGCGAGAACCCGCAGTCGTCGCAGGTCCCGAGCCGGTCCACGGGTATGTACTCGGCCGCCTTGAGCACCCGGTCGCGCACCTCCTCGGGCGTCTCGACGCGCGGGTCGATCGGGTCGATCACCCCGGCGAAGATCCTCGCGTCCGCCGGGGCGTGGTCGCGGATGATCCCGAGCACGCGGTCCGGGTCGGGCTCGCTCGCGAGCTGGATGTAGAAGCTGCCCGCGTGGAGCTGGAACAGGCTCGGGAGCAGCTCGGCGTAGTCCACGTCGAGGCTGTGGGTGGAGTCCTGGTCGCCGCCGGGACACGTGTGGATCCCGATCCGCTCGCGCTCCTGCGGCGTGAACCGGTCGAGCACGCTGTTGATGAGCGCCACGAAGTCCGTGAGGATCCCCTTGCTCGGGTCGAGCTTGATCGACAGCCGGCCCTCGGTGAAGTCGAGCTGCACCTTGTACGCGCCGGTGTCGAGGCAGCGGCGGATGTCCTGCTCGGACTCGCGCGTCAGGTCCTCGAGGAACGCCTCGCGCGGGTAGCCGTCGATCCCGTCCTGCGGATACAGCAGGCTCAGCGCCGAGGGCGCGATCACGGCCTGCTTGACCGGCACGTGCGCGATCGCCTTGGCCGCCGCCAGATAACCGTCCGCGTACGTGCCGAACTGGAACGGGCCGCGCGTCAGTCGCGGGAGCTGCCGGGTGTGGCCGTCCTCGAACGGGATCGTCACGCCGTCGGGCGCCAGGCCGTCGACGCCGTCGACCGGGTAGGTGGCGAAGCTCGGCTTCGTCTGCTCGCCGTCGGTGATCACCGGCGAGCCGGTCGCCTCGAAGCGCTCGATCGTGTCGCGCAGAGCGGCCTCCTGGAGCCTGCCGAGCTCGTCCGCCGAGAGACCGCTGCCGTTCGAGACCGCCTCGAGCAGCTCCGGCGGTCGCGGGATGCTTCCGATGGGTTCGGTTTGGATCGTCATAGCGCTGGACGCTAATCGACAAGATCTCCCGACACCAAGGGCCGATCTCCCGACGCTCTCGCGCCCGGCGGGCTACTTCGCCGGAAGCGTCCGGACGTATCCGAGGCTGCGCGCGACCCACGAGTCCAGGTCGCGCTGCCCCGCCACGCCCTCGGGCGCCACGGTGATCCAGCCGGCCATCGAGCGCCCGCCCATCTCCATCCGCGCGGCGTGCGGGCTCGCGAGTGCCTCGTCGCTCTCGATCGGGTCGACGCGGGCGAGCAGTCCGCCCGTGTGGGAGGCGCCGACGCACATGTTGCCGTTCACGAGGAAGGCGAGGCCGCCGAACATCTTCCTCTCCGTGACGCCCGCCTCGTCGGCGAGCAGCTCGCGTATCCGGTTCGCGAGTTCCTCGTCGTAGGCCATCGGTCAGGCCGTGGCCTTCTCCTCCTCCTCGGCGGCCGGCTCCTTGTCCCGCTCGGCCTCCGGGCCGGCGGCGGCGCGCTCCAGCTCGGCGATGTCGAGCTTGCGCATCTTCAGCATCGCCTGCATCGCGCGCGAGGCTCGCTCGGAGTCGGGGTCGGACAGGATCACGTCCATCCCGGTGGGGACGACCTGCCACCAGAGCCCGAAGCGGTCCTTGCACCAGCCGCAGGGGCCCTCCTCGCCGCCGTCGGTGAGCTTCTCCCAGTAGTGGTCGACCTCTTCCTGGTCCTTGCAGGTGATCTGGAAGGAGATCGCCTCGTCGAACTTGAACTGCGGCCCGCCGTTGATCCCCACGAAGCGCTGCCCGTCGAGCTCGAACTCGACGGTCATCACGGTGCCGGCCTCGCGCATCGAGTTCTCGGTGTAGTGGGTCTGGCTGACCAGGCGCGAGTTCTTGAAGACTGAGACGTAGAACTTCGCGGCCTCCTCGGCCTCGGTGTCGAACCACAGGTTCGGGACGATCCTCTGCTGCTTCACGCTGCCTCCTCCTGAGTCGCTTGAACCAGTAGACCGCGGAAGGCACGCGGAATCATCGCTGATCCACGCGCATCGGCGCTCATCCGGCTCTCATCCCGGGGTGGGACCATTGGTACGTGCGCGTTCTCGTCGTCGAGGACGACCCGAAGATGGCCACGCTGATCCGCCGCGGCCTGACCGAGGACGGGGTGGTGGTCGACTGCGCCGGCAGCGGGGAGGACGCGCTCTGGATGGCGGGGTCGAGCCCGCCCGACGCGATCGTGCTCGACGTGATGCTGCCGGGCCTCGACGGCTTCGAGACCTGCCGCCGCCTGCGCGCCGACGGCGTGTGGTCGCCGGTGCTGTTCCTCACCGCGCGCGACGCGGTCGAGGACCGGATCGCCGGTCTCGACGGCGGCGCCGACGACTACCTCGTGAAGCCGTTCTCGTTCGGCGAGCTGCTCGCGCGGCTGCGAGCCCTGGTGCGCCGCGGCGGCGGGCCGCGTCCGGCCGTGCTCGAGGTGGGCGACCTGCGCCTCGATCCCGCCACGCAGCGCGTATGGCGCGGCGGGACGGAGATCGAGCTGTCCGCGCGCGAGCTCGCGCTGCTCGAGGCGTTCATGCGCCGGCCGGGCCAGGCGCTGTCGCGCCTCCAGCTGCTCGAGTGCGCCTGGGACCAGGCCTACGAGAATCGCTCGAACGTGGTCGACGTCTACGTCCGCTACCTGCGCGAGAAGGTCGATCGGCCGTTCGGCGCCGAGACGATCGAGACTGTGCGCGGCCACGGCTACCGGCTCCGCGAGGGCGGATGAGCCGGCTCCCGCTCCGCCTGAGGCTGACGCTGGCGTTCGCGCTGGTGATGGCGCTGGTGCTCGCCGGGGTCGGGCTCGTGGTCTACGACCTGTTCCGCGGCGACCTGAACGAGGGCGTCGACCGCTCGCTCGAGACGAGGTCGGACGAGGTCGCGGCGCTGGTCCGCCAGTCCGACCGCGGCCTTCGGCAGTCGCTCGCGCACGTGGGCGACAGGGAGGACGACGTCGCCCAGGTGCTCGCGGCGGACGGCACCGTGCGCGCGTCGACTCCCAACCTGCGCGGCCGCCGGCTCCTGCGGGGCGCGCGCCTCGCGCGGGCCGCGCGCGCCCCG
>DATENL010000170.1:0-40338 GCA_035275105.1 Thermoleophilaceae bacterium | reverse complement strand
GGCCACGAACGGCCCGCTCCCGGCCGCGCCGCCGTCGGCGGCACCGCCGCCCTGGGACGCCACGCCCGCCGACCTCCCGCCCCCGGAGCCGGTACAGGAGCCCGACCGGCCGTTCTCGCGGCCGAAGGACCCGCGGCACGTCCGCGCCGTGCCGACTAACGCTCAGGTCAAGGTCGAGCGTGCGGTCGAGATCTTCAACGACTCCGAGCACCCGCGGACGATCGCCGGGATCGCGCGCAGCCTCGGCGAGCCGTGGGTGAACGTCACCGTCGGCAACTCGCCGAGCGAGGTCTCGGTCGTCGTGGCCTGGGAGCTGTCCTGGTACCACTACAACGTCGATCTCGGGGTCGAGCACGACCCGGTCACCCTGTCGGGGAAGGGCCACGAGCTCGACGAGCTCGACGCGTGGGCGCGGGAGTGGAACGCGACCGCCGCGGACGACGGGCGTCTCGTGCTCGGGGTAGGCTCGCCCGGATGATCTACTGCGTGATCCCGCAGGCGCTCGAGGGCGAGCTGCTCGAGAAGCTCACCGCCTACTACGCCGACGACCCGAACGTCGAGGTGATCGTCGACCGGCGGGAGGGCCCCGACCGCCGCAAGGCAACCGGCAACACCGGCCCCGACGAGCGCCGCGAGATCCGCGACCGGCGCAAGCGCCGCATCCCGGGCACGTTCCCGGCCACCCACACGGGCGACTGAGCGACGCGCCCGACACGGTGGTCGTCCACGTGGACGGCGGCGCCCGCGGCAACCCCGGGCCGGCCGCCGTGGCGGCGGTCGCATCGGCGACCACCGGCGAGGTGCTGGGGGAGGCCAGCGAGTACATCGGCGAGGCGACCAACAACGTCGCCGAGTACCGGGCCGTGCTCCTCGGCCTCGGGCTGGCTCGCTCGCTCGGCGCGCGCGAGGTCGAGGTCGTGAACGACTCCGAGCTCGTCGCCCGCCAGATCGGCGGTCAGTACAAGGTCAAGCACGCGGGGCTGAAGCCGCTGTTCATCGAGACGATGCGGGAGCTGCGCGGATTCGACCGCTGGACGGTGCGCAACGTCCGCCGCGAGCAGAACGAGCGCGCCGACGAGCTCGTCAACGAGGAGCTCGACCGAGCCACGGCCTGAACGAGTCGAGGCCCGCCGGAGCGGGCCTCGATGAGGAGCGGATGATGGGATTCGAACCCACGACCTTCGCCATGGCAAGGCGACGCTCTAGCCAGCTGAGCTACATCCGCGCGGGGGCGAGTATAGGCCTTCGTTCGGCGCCGACGGGCTTCGGCTTTAGCCTTTCGGCATGGCCACTCCGGCCCACCCCGACGACGATCGACCGCCCGCGGCCGAGGAGCTCGAACGCGCGGCTGAGCACCGGCGCGAGGCGGATCTGAGGCTGTCGATGAGCGAGCGGTTGGAGGCCCTGCACTATCTCTGCCTGCAGGCCAGCCAGATTCGCGGGGCGGCTCGACCGGATTGACGACGTTCGACCTAGGGGCCCTCGTCGCCGCGCTCCAGCAGCGAGGCGTCGACTACGTGGCGGTCGACGGAGTCGCGGTCACCGCACACGGCTACCTGCGGGCGACGCAGGACTTGGACATCGTCCCGGATCCGGATCCCGCGAACCTGCGCCGCTTGGCCGATGCCCTCATCGAGCTGGGTGCGGTGTTGCCGCTGGCGGACCGTCGCCGATTCGACCTCGCGCAGGATCTCCGGAGACTCGAGCGCAGACAGAGCATGACCCTGGATACGAGTGTCGGGGGACTCGACGTCATACAAAGCGCGCCCGCTGTGCCAAGCTTCGACACGCTCGCGCAAGACGCGGTCGAGGCTGACCTGTTTGGCGTCTCGGTCCGAATCTGCTCGCTCCGACGCCTCCGCGCGATGAAGGAGGCGACCGGCCGAGCACAGGATCGCGCGGACCTCGAAAACCTGCCCGAGACCGACTGAGAAGCCGACCGCCGCGCCGCTACGCTCCGCCCTGCCACGGCGCCGTGGCGGAGTGGTTACGCAGCGGCCTGCAAAGCCGTTTACACCGGTTCGATTCCGGTCGGCGCCTCTCTAATAGCGCGGAATCCGCGCTCACCCAAGGTAAGCGTGTCCCCAGCGTGTCCCGAACGGAGCCTCGCGCCGAAACGCGCGACCCATCCGCGGGGCTTGCCACCATGCTCGCCGTCGTGCCTATGGCTGCGCGGAACAGCCGCTGCTGGCCGCGGAGCAGCTTCGACAGGTCGTGCGGGGCGAGGCCGAGCGAGGCCTGGTTGACGATCGAGCTGTAGCGGAGCGCCCTCGGAGCGCTGTCGAGGCCCTTGTTGTAGGCCTCGGCGCCGCCGTTGCCGAGGCCGACGCCCCGACGTACGACTGGTTCAGCGGCGTGATGACCGACCACGACCGCCCGCTGTGGACCTGGCTGACCACCGAGCGCATCCCGGGCGGCGGCGAGTCCTACCGCCAGCGGCTCTGGTCCGCGCACGGCGGCCCGAACGCCGGCGACGCGGGCAAGGCCGCGGTCAGGTACACGACGAAGACCGACGACTACGAGAGGGTCCTCTCGCAGATGCCCTACCTCGTCACCGACGGGCGCGGCGGCCAGGTCATGCGCGGCGGCAACGCCCCGCCCGGGCACGGCAGCTTCCTCGTCCGCGAGCCCGGGGGCCGCTTCCACGCGCAGACGTTCCCCGCCCACACCAGCTTCCCCACCGAGTCCGCCGCGATCAACCGCCGCGGCGACGCGGTCTTCGCGGGCAGCGTCGGCGACCACGAGGTCTACGCCCTCTACCGCGGCCACGACGGCCACGTCGTCGGCCCGGTCAACCTGACGCCGGACGACAAGCCCTACTACAACGGCAGGGCGCAGGCCGGCATCGACGCCGCGGGCCGCGCGGTGGTCACCTGGGTCAGCTCCGTCGGCGACCTCTACCTGCTCGACCACCCGGACACGGTGCGCGCCGCCATGAGCGACCGGCGCGGCCACTTCAAGCAGACGGCGCTCGTCTCCGGCGACGCGTACGACAACATGGACCCGAACCTCGGGGTGAGCCCGAGCGGCCGCGCGATCGTCGCATGGCACCGCGTCCGCTGGAAGCCCGACAGCGACGACTCGGTCTGGTCGCGTCCCTACGTCGCGCGCGGCCACACGCCGCGCTGAGCGCGGTCAGTCCCTCCGCGCGGCGTGTACGAGTAGCCGCCGGTGCCGCCGGAGCCCCCCTCCGTGCCGCCCGACACGCCGAGCGTCCCCGGCTAAGGCAGCGGCACCCCTTGCGAAGCAAGGAACTGCCTCGCGGGGGCGGTGTCGAGCCGGTAGCTCACACCCGCCGCTCGACAGACGGCGTCGCCCGTCGCTTCGATCGACACCACCACGTCGGTGCGGTCCAGCAGATCGCCGCTGCCCGAGTCGCCGAAGCACCCGCCGCCGTAGCCGGTGGACGGGTTCGACGTGAGCGTCACGAAGTACGGCACCAGGTTCAGCACCCCGGAGGTCGCGACGTAGCGGACGTCCGGGTCGAAGTTGGGCTCGATGTGATTCGGTCCCTTTCTCGTGTCGACCCGCGTACGGCCATAGCCGACAGCGGTGAGCGTGTGGTTCCGCAGGTCGAGCGTCGAGAGCAGTCCCGCCGTCGGGAGCTTCGCGGGCGTTATCGGCGGAGCCTGGTCGAGGTGGACGACGGCGATGTCCCGTGGGTTCGAGCGTCCGTACTGCCCCTTGTAGTCGGAGTACGACGGATCGATGACCGCAGTGCCGTGGATCAGCGACGACGTGCCCGGCCGGTAGACGGGATCGAAGCTCGCCCAGACCTCGTCGATCGGGGTGCCGTAGAAGCAGTGCGCCGCGCTGAGCATCACCCGCGGAGCGATCAGCGTGCCCGAGCAGAAGCGCTGAAAGTAACCGGGGGTGATGTAGTCATCGACAAGAACACCGGCGTAGGGATGGCCGTTGCCGTCCGGCTGGCCGTTGGTCACCGCCCCGGCGGGTGCGGTGCAGAGGGTCAGTGCCGCGGCCAACACGGCGAGGCCGACTCCGACTCGTTGCAAGGCGCTCGACTTCACGACGCTGTCCCCTCGCTTCCGGCCTGGACGCGACCACGTATGCCGAGCCGACCCTACGTGCCAGGTGTAGCGGTGTCAAGGACCCTACTTCTCGACCACGAGCACCCCGTCCATCCCGGGGTGCAGCGTGCACACGTACCTGATCGTGCCCGCCGCGCGCGGCGTGTACGAGTAGCTCCCGCCGCCGCCGAACGCCTTCGACATGAACTTCGCGCCGCTCTTGGCGGTCACGTTGTGGTCGACCGTCTCGTCGTTGGTCCAGGTGACCTTCTGGCCGACCTTCCGCGCGCGAGGAGGAGCTGCGCGACGCGCTCGCGCAGGCGAAGCTCGCGGTTGGGCCTCCCGAGAAGTGGGAGGCGAAGGAGGCAGCGGCGCACGACGCGATCGCGGGGGCGGAGAGCGAGCTCGCGGGTTCATGCAGGAGCGCTACGAGGACCTCGCGGTCGAGCTGATGCCGCGGGCCGCCGCGGCGCGCGACGGCCTGTTCGCGGCGGTCGAGGCGCTGCGCGCGGCGTCGGGTGCGTGGGGGCACGTCCGCGCGAGCTGGTCCCTGCTCGCCGAAGGGACCGGCAAGGTCTCACCGGCGGACCGAACCGTGTACCGAACTCGCCGATTTCGGCGTAACTGAGCGCAACTCAGCGCGACGGAGACCGCTCTAGAAAGCGGAGCGGCGCTCGAACCCGCAGCCTGCAAAGCCGTTTACACCGGTTCGATTCCGGTCGGCGCCTCTCTCGCTCGGCCGCCGGCGAGGAGGAGCGTGATGCCTCACTTCCCGCCCGGCGGGGTTCCCAGCTACGGTCCGGAGAACGTCGGGCAGTCAGAGGGAGTCGCAGCGAGAGCTCGACAGGTGTCGTAGATCACGCCGTACAGCTTGGATGCGTACTTGTGACTCTCGCCGCGCAGCCCGCGCGAGAAAGTCGAATTGCTCAACCCGATGTAGCGGTTCAACCGCCCGAGGTTGCTGCTGATCGTCCCCAGCTGCGAGTTCGCCTGCTTGAGCTGCGCGACAATCGCGTCGTTATTCGTTGCGCTCTCCGCGTTGGGCGGGTTGATCGCTTGCAGGGCTGCCACCGCGAGCGCGAACGTCGCGATGAGCGCAACCGCAACCGCAACCGCTTGCTTTCCCGAAATGGTGATCGTCATGGAACCTCCCTTTACCGATCGTCTGAGACTGCCGCACTCTAAACTGCTTGAGCGGTCCCTGTGGGGGGTCAGTCGGGCCGCCCGCCGCCGCGGCTCCGATTCCGGTCGGCGCCTCTAGTCCAGGGCGCAACCGGGTATCACCTGCGTGACCATGAGCTCTACTGCGGAGCGGCCGGTGGGGGAGAGGCGTCGAGCCTCGGCGCCGAAGCGGCTCGCCCTCGCCGCGATCCTGACGATCGTCGGCCTCAACGTGTGGACGGGAGGGCCGCTCCTCGCCCTCTGGATCGGCTCGCGCGTCCAGGGCAGCGGGCCCCCGACGATGGGCGCCGTGTTCGTGGTGGTCGTCGTGCTAGCCGTGGTCTGCATCGCCCTCGCGCTGCTGTTCTCGCGTCTGAACCGCGCGTACCAGACGATGTCGGGTCAGGCGGCCACCGTCCGCCAGCACACGCCCTGGCTGCGCAGCATGCGCGGCGAGCGGCCTCAGTACGAGGGCGTGGAGCCGACCCTCACGACGCCCGAGCGGATCCTCGTCGGGATGGTCGTCGTCGCGTTCGTGCTGTTCGAGATCTGGTTCTTCTTCTTCTCGGCGTCGCCGATCGACAACCGGTCAGGGCGCGGGGCCGTCCTCCCACCGCTCACCTCCGAACGCGCCTGAGGGCGCGCCGAGCGCTAGGCCTAGGCGACCGCGGCCGTCACCAGCGTCTCGATCTCGCCGGCCACGCGCTCGAGCGGCTCGAGTGACCGCTCCGCGCGCGCGAGGACTATCCCGCCCTCGATCGCGGCGATCGCGAGCGTCGCAATCGATTGCGCGCGCTCGGGCTCCAGCCCGCGGCGCTCGAGCGCGCTCCCGAGGAGGTCCAGCCAGCTCGCGAACGCGGCGCCGGCGGCATCGCGGGCGCCGGGCGAGCGGTCACCCTCGAGCGTGGCGGACACCACGGGGCAGCCCGCCGCGAAGTCGGTCCTGCGCAGGAGCCCCCGGTAGAGGCGCGCGAAACCGCGGACCGCGGCGGCCGGGTCCTTCTCGTCGAGCGCCGCCGCCAGCCCGGCCGCGATCACCTCGCCCGCATGGCGAGTCGCCTCCTCGGCCAGCTGGGCCTTCCCACCCGGGAACCAGTGGTAGAGCGAGCCCCGGGGCGCCCCGCTGTGCTCGAGCACGTCGGAGAACGAGGTGCCGTGCACGCCGCGCTCGCGGAAGAGGGTGACCGCGCTGTCGATCATGCGCGCGCGTGGATCGGACCTCTCGTGCGCGCGTGGATCGGACTGCTCGTGCGTCGTCGCCATATGACGTCCGTCATAATAGCTGTATGATGCGCGTCATACCCGACGAAGGAGCCGCCGATGCCGATCTTCGAGCTGACCTACCCAGAGGGCGCGCTCGAGCCCGACGCCCGCGCGAAGCTGCTGGACGAGCTGACCACCGCGATCCTCCACGCCGAGCGGGCGCCGAACGGCGACTTCTTCCGCGGCGTCACCTGGGGCTACGTGAACGAGCTGCCCGCCGGGTCCGTCATCGCCGGCGGCGCCCCCGTCGAGAAGCCCACCTTCAAGGTCGACCTCACCACGCCCGAGGGCGCCCTCTCGGACCGCAGGCGCGAGGAGTTCGTCGTCGAGGCGACGCGACTCGTTCGCGAGGCGGCCGGGATACCCGAGGACGAGGGCCTGCGGGTGTTCGTGCTGATGCACGAGGTCGCCGAGGGCAGCTGGGGCGCGGCCGGCCAGGTGGTCCGCTTCGAGGAGCTGCGCGAGATCGCCCGCGGGGAGCGCGAGAAGGCGGGCGAGGCGGTGGCGGCCGGCTGACCGGCCGCGGACCCGCGCGCTCATCCCCCAACCGGGGGGCGCGCTGAAGGTTCTCGGCCCATTTTGGGCCGAAACCGGCATAAAGGGGACAGGCCCGAAAAAGAGACCTTGCGCATTCGCGCGAGCGGAGCTACGGTGGTCTCAGCGGGGGAGTCCCCTCCCGTGCGCTGCGCCGACAGGACTCGCACCCCTTTGCCCTTACGCCCAACGCTGAAGCTCATCGCCAGCCTCCTCGCGCTGCTGCTCGTCGGCGGCGCGACGGTTGTCCTCGCGGCGGGCTCGGGCGGCGGGCCGGCCGCCAAGAAGGCCGCGACGGTCACGAAGGCCGCCGCGCCGAAGGTCATGCACGTCGCGTGTGCGCGCAACGGCGGCGGCAAGCTCCAGTACCTGCCCGACGGGACCACGGGCTGCAAGGGCGAGGTCATCCACTTCCCGAAGGACGCCCCCGTCACGGCGTGCCAGCTCGACAAGGGCAACTCGCAGATCTACGAGGCGAAGGCCAAGCTCCCACCGCCCGCCCACCCGCACGCCGTCAGGGGCATGCTCTTCGTGGTCTCGGGTCCGGGCAAGTGCAAGGCGCCGAAGTACCCCGACTCGCACGCCCGCCAGCTTCCCTCCACCGAGAAGGACCTCAAGCTCTGCGCCGGCAGGCGGCGCGGCACGGTCCGCGTGGTCTCGAAGTTCTCGAAGTGCAACGACCTTGAGGACCCCGTCGTCCTCAAGGCGCTCGCGTCCCCGGAGAACCACAAGCCGACGGCTACCCCTCAGACGGTCACCGTCGCAGAGGACGGCTCCAAGCCGATCACGCTGAAGGGCAGCGACCCGGACGGCGACTCGCTGACCTTCTCGATCGTCTCGGGCCCGTCGCACGGGAACCTGACCGGCAGCGGCAAGACGCGCGTCTACCACCCGGCGCCCAACTTCACGGGCACGGACAGCTTCACGTTCAAGGTCGCCGACGGCCACGGGGGCACGGACACCGCGAAGGTGACCGTCAACGTCGGCGGCTCCAACGACGCCCCGGTCGTCACCACGTCGAGCGGTGACACCGCCTACTCCGAGAACGCCGCCGGCGTCGCGGTCGACAACGGCCTGACGGTCGCCGACTCCGACGACGCCAACCTCGAGGGTGCCACCGTCAGGATCACGACGGGCTTCCAGCCCAGCGGCGACAAGCTCGAGGTCGCCGACCAGAACGGGATCTCCGGCACGTACAACAGCGGCACCGGGGTGCTCACGCTGACCGGCACGTCGAGCAAGGCCAACTACCAGGCCGCGCTCCGCTCGGTCAAGTTCTCGAGCACCAGCGACACACCGTCCGCGTCGAAGACCGTCACGTTCGAGGTGAGCGACGGCGACGACGACTCGAACGCCGCCTCGAAGGGGATCGCGGTCGCGGCCGCCAACGACGCGCCGGCCGTGAACACGACCAACTCCGCCCTCGCTTACGCCGAGGGTGACGGGCAGAAGGCGGTCGACGGCGGGGTCACCGTGGCCGACGCCGACTCGGCCAACCTGAGCGGCGCCGCCGTCAAGATCGCCGGGGGCTTCCAGTCCGGCGAGGACTCGCTCTCGTTCGCGAGCACGGCGAGCATCACCGGCACATACAACTCCGGGACCGGCGTCCTCACGCTCACGGGCTCCGCCACCGTCGCCGACTACCAGGCGGCGCTGCGGTCGGTCAAGTACGAGAACTCGAGCGCGAACCCGTCGACCGTAACGCGGACCGTCTCGTTCCAGGTCACCGACTCGGGTAGCGCCGACTCCAACATCGCGACCCGCAACATCAACGTGACGGAGGGGAACACGAAGCCCAAGGTCACGACCTCGGCTGGCAGCAGCACCAGCACCGAGGGCTCGGGCTCGCCCGTCGACGCCGCGCTGACGGTGACCGACCCGGACGACACCCACCTGGAGGGGGCGACCGTGAGCGTTTCGACGGGCTTCCAGCCCGGCGACAACCTGGACTTCGCCGACCAGCTCGGGATCACCAAGCAGAGCTACGACTCGGGCACCGGCGTGCTCACGCTCACCGGCCACGCGACGGTGTCCGACTACCAGGCCGCGCTGCGCACCGTCGAGTTCCGGACGACCAACGACAGCCCGCTGACCTCGAAGACGATCGCGTTCAAGGTGAACGACGGCGACGTGAGCTCGGACGCCGCCACGAAGTCGGTCACGGTCACGCCCGTGAACGACGCGCCGGTCGTCGACGCGTCGAGTGGCAGCGCGGCGTTCACTGAGGGCGGCTCCCCGGCCGCCGTCGACCCGACGTTCATCGTCACCGACCCCGACTCGGTCAACCTCTCGGGCGCGAGGATCGCGATCACGACAGGCTTCAGCTCGGCCGACGGCGACAAGCTGAACTTCAGCAACACGGGGACCATCGCCGGCTCCTACAACTCGAGCACCGGCGTCCTCACGCTGTCGGGCGCCGACACGGTCGCGGCCTACCAGACGGCGATCCGCTCGATCACCTTCTCGATCTCGAACACCGCGGACAACCCCTCCACCGCCCCGCGCACGATGGAGTTCCGGGTCACCGACGACTTCGCAGCGGACTCGAACACCGACACGCGCGGCGTCACCGTCGCCGGGACCAACGACGCGCCGTTCGTGGCCACGAGCGGCACGGCGCTGTCCTACTCCGAGGCCGACGCGCCGAAGGCCGTCGACAACGCCCTGACGATCACCGATCCGGACAGCACGCAGATCCAAAGCGCGACGGTGCGGCTCGCCACCGGCTTCCAGACGGGCGACGTGCTCGACTTCAGCGACCAGCTCGGGATCACCAAGCAGAGCTACGACACGGGCACCGGCGTCCTCACGCTCACGGGTACCGCCTCGGTCTCCGACTACCAGACCGCGCTGCGGACGGTTACCTACAGCAACACCGGCGACAACCCGATCGGCCCGAAGTCGGTGGGCTTCAAGGTCAAGGACGCCGCGGGAGCCGACTCGAACGAGCCGACCAGGGACATCACGATCAACCCGGTCAACGACGCGCCGACGCTGATGACGACCAGCGGCAACCTCACCTACACGGAGGGCGACGGCGCGAAGGCCGTCGACCCGGCGATCGACCTCGCCGATCCCGACTCGACCCAGTTCCAGGGCGCGACGGTCCAAATCAGCGGCAACTTCGTGTCGGCCGACGACGACCTGTCGTACACGCCGCCGCTCGGCAACCCGGTCACCGGCAACTACAACGACACGACCGGGACGCTGACGCTCTCGGGCACCGGCACCCTCGCCGAGTACGAGGCCGCCCTTCAGGCCGTCAAGTTCACGAACGTCAACACGAACCCGTCGGGCTCGAAGACGGTGTCGTTCAAGGCCACCGACGCGGAGGGCGCGGAGAGCAACGCCGCCACACGCACGATCGACCTCGTCAACGCCAACACCGCGCCGACGGTGACGACGTCGAGCGGATCCCTCTCCTACAGCGAGGGCGACGGGGCCAAGGTCGTCGACGGCGCGCTCACCGTCACCGATCCGGACAGCACGCAGATCCAGAGCGCGACGGTGCGGCTCGCGACCGGCTTCGAGACGGGCGACGTGCTCGACTTCGCCGACCAGCTCGGGATCACGAAGCAGAGCTACGACACGGGCACCGGCGTCCTCACGCTCACGGGCACCGCCTCGGTGTCCGACTACCAGACCGCACTGCGCACCGTGACGTACAACCACACCGGCGACAACCCGGGCAGCTCGAAGTCGGTCGGCTTCAAGGTCAAGGACGCCGGCGGCGCCGACTCGAACGAGGGCACCAAGTCCATCGACATCACCGGGGTCAACGACGCGCCCCTGCTCACCCCGACGGCCGCGAACCTCGCCTACTCCGAGGGCGACGGGCAGAAGGCTGGCGATCCGGGGATCACGCTGACCGATCCGGACTCGACCCAGATCCAGAGCGCGACGGTCCAGATCACGGGCAACTTCTCCTCGGCCGACGACGAGCTGTCGTTCACGCCTCCGGGCGGGAGCAGCATCACCGGCAACTACGACGACACGACCGGCAAGATGACGCTGTCGGGGACCGACACGAAGGCGAACTACCAGCTCGCCCTCCAGGCGGTCAAGTACGAGAACGTGAGCCAGAACCCGACCGGCACGAAGACCCTCACCTTCGTGGCGAGGGACGCCGAGGGCGCGGACAGCGCCGGCGCCAACAGGACGATCGACCTCACGCCCGTGAACGACGCGCCGGTCGTCACGACGACCTCCGGCACGACGCCCTACACCGAGGGCCAGGCGGTGCCGCCGGCGGTCGACTCGGGCGTCACGGTCTCGGACGTGGACGACACCAACCTGACCGAGGCGCACGTGCGCATCTCCTCCGGGTTCCAGACCGGTGACGCGCTGGCGTGCAGCGCCTGCCCGGTCGGCATCACGCCGAGCTACAACCCGACCACCGGCGTCCTCGACCTGTCGGGGACCGACACGGTGGCGAACTACCAGGCCGCGCTCCAGTCGATCACCTACTCGACCACGAACGGAGCGCCGACGAGCCCGAAGACCGTGGAGTTCAAGGTGAAGGACGCCAGCCTCGACTCCAACGCGGCGACCAAGAACGTGGTGATCACCGGCGTCAACACCGCGCCCAGTATCGCGACCACTGGCACGCCTCTGGCCTACAGCGAGGGCGACGGCCCGAAGACGATCGACGGCGCCGTGGCGGCCAGCGACCCGGACTCGCTCAACCTGACGAAGGCGACGGTCACGATCGCCGCGGCCAACTTCGTCCCGGCCGACGACGAGCTCACGTTCACCGGCAACGGGACCATCAACGGCAGCTACAACGACACGACGGGCGTGCTCACGCTGATGGGCACGGATACCGTCGCGAACTACAACGCCGTCCTCCAGTCGGTCAAGTACGAGAACGTGAACCAGAACCCGTCGGGCAGCAGGTCGATCGAGTTCCAGGTCGAGGACGACGGGGCGCTGCCGAGCAACACCGCCACCCGCACGATCAACCTCACGGCGGTCAACGACGCGCCGGTCGTGACGACCACCAATGGCTCGACCCCCTACACCGAGGCCAGCCCGCCGGTGACCGTCGACTCCGGGGTCACCGTGAGCGACGTCGACGACACGAATATCGACAGCGCCACGATCAGCATCACGAGCGGCAAGCAGACCGGTGACGTGCTCACGTTCAGCGCCCCCGGCGGCAGCGGGATCACCTCCACCGGCTACAACCCCACCACGGGCGAGCTCGTGCTGTCCGGCTCGAGCTCGATCGCGAACTACCAGCAGACGCTCCAGTCGGTTCAGTTCGCGAGCGCCAACGTCACGCCGGTCGGCTCGAAGACGATCCAGTTCAAGGTCTTCGACGGGGACGCGGACTCCAACCTGCCGACCAAGGAGATCACGCTCACCGCGGTCAACAGCCCGCCCACGGTCAACGCCACGGACGCGAACCTGAGCTTCACCGAGGACGATCCGACCACCACGGTCGACCCGGGCCTGACCGTGGTCGAGCCCGAGGGCGACTCGCTCAGCGGCGGCTCGGTCTCGATCACCGCCAACTACCAGTCGGGCCAGGACGTGCTGAGCTGGACCGACAACAGCATGGCCGACCTGATCGTGAAGGACATGATCAACTCGAACGCGCAGACGATCGTGCTGACCGGCATCGGTAGCGACGCCGAGTACCAGGCGGCGCTGCGGGCGGTGCAGTACTCGAACACGAGCCAAAACCCGTCGAACCTCCAGCGGACGATCACCTTCAGCGCGACCGACACGCCCGGCACCGCGACCGGCACCGACACGCGCAAGCTCGACGTCACCCCGGTCGACGACCCGCCGGACGCCGTCAACGACTCCTCGCCCGGCGTACCGTCGACGACCCTGCTCGAGGACGCGGTGGCCACGGCGGTGGACGTCCTGGCCAACGACACGGACGTCGACGGCGGGCTGAAGGAGATCACGTCGGCCACGGACCCGGCGAACGGCACGGTGGCCCTCACCGGCGGGACGCCGGGCCACCACACCGGCCTCACCTACAAGCCCGACCCGAACTACTGCAACTCGGCCGACGGGTCGCCGTCGGCCACGCCCGACACCTTCCAGTACACGCTCAACGGCGGCGACAGCGCCACCGTCTCCATGACCGTCACCTGCGTGAACGACCCGCCGGTGGCCGACGACGAGACCTTCAACGGCGCGAACAACGCGGTCGGCAACACGACGTTCGTGGGCAACGACCCGGACGACGGTGCGCCCGCGACGCCCGACCCGACCGACACCAACCCGCAGGCCAACCGCGCGCACAAGACGATCTCCGCGGACATCCTCGCCGGCGACACCGACGTCGACGGTCCGGGCCCGCTGACGGTGACGCCGGAGACGAAGGCGACCAACCTCGGCGGCTCGGTCAAGATCGAGCCCGACGGCGACTTCACGTACGAGCCGCCCGCCACCTCGAGCTGCACGAACCCCAGCGACTTCTTCGACTACACCGTCGAGGACAGCGACCCGACGGACGAGAAGACCGACGTCGGCCGGGTGACGATCGCGCTCTCGGGCTGCGTCTGGTACGTGAACAACAACGACAACGACGCCGGGCACAACGACGGCACCTCCGTCGAGCCCTTCGACGCGATCGCTTCGGCCGAGACCGCGTCGAACCCGGCGACCGCGGGCACCGTCGGCACCGTCTACGTCCAGGACGGCAACGACACGACGTTGGGCTACACCACGGGCCTGAACATGAACTCGGGCGAGAAGCTGATCGGCGAGGCGGCCGACCTGGTCGTCGGCACCGACACGCTGCAGACGGGCAACGCCGGCAAGCGCCCGCAGCTCACCGACACCCTCGAGGACGTCGTGGGGCTCGACGACGGCAACACGGTCGCCGGCATCGAGGTCGACCCGAGCGGCGCCAACAGCGGCATCGCGGGCGCCGCGGGCGACACCGGCGGCGGGACGATCGACGACGTCCGGATCATCGACACGGGCACGGCGGGCACCGCCGCGAACCTCGAGCTCGACGGCACCACCGGGACGTTCAACATCTCCAAACTGACCGTCGACAACAGCGCGGCCACCGGCCAGAACGGCAACTCGAAGGGCGTGCGCCTGAACAACACGGGCCTCGGCGCGAGCGATGGCGTCGTCTTCAACCCGACGGGCACGATCTCGATCAAGACGACGGGCGGCGCGGGCCTCGATGCGACGAGCACCAAGCTCGGCACGAGCACGTTCGACGACATCACGGTCGCGAGCTCGAGCACGGGCGGCGTGCTCCTCGACACCACGCAGGGCACGGTCAACCTCGGCGACGGCAGCGGCACGGACCTGGCCCTGACCACGACGTCCGGCTCCGCCGCCGCCCTGCGCGTGAACAGCCACACCGCGGGGGCGGTCACCGTCCCGAGCGGCGGCACCGCCGACCTCCACGCCAGCGGCGGCCCGGCCGCCGACATAACCACCGCGAGCGGCTCCAACTTCGACCTCGACGACGTCGACTCGGCGAACAGCGCCAACGACGGCATCAACATCGACGGTCTCGGAGCGGGCACCTTCAGCGCCACGAGCGGCGACATCGGGGGTGCGGACGGGATCTCGTTCGACCTGAACGGCGGATCGGGCAAGGTCAGCTACCCCGGCGACATCGACGACGGCGACGGCACCTCGGCGGTCGAGATCACGGGCCGCAGCGGAGGCACCGGGGTCAACGGCGTCACCCTGTCCGGCCCGATCGCCGACTCGAACGACGTCGGCGGCACGATCAACGTTTCGAGCAACACCGGCGGCGACATCACGCTGAGCAACGCCTCCAAGCAGGTCAACACGCAGGGCACGGCGTCACCGCCCACAGGCACGGCCGACGGCGTGCTCTTCAACACGAACAGCGGCAGCGCGTTGCTGACGCTCTCCGGCGGCGGCCTCGACATCGACACGGCCGCCGGCAAGGGCCTCGAGGCGAGCAACGCGTCGCTGGGCGGGACGATCGTCGTCTCGGGCTCGAACAACACGATCAACAGCACCTCGAACAGGGCCCTCAACGTGACCAACACCAACATCGGGTCGGGGGGGCTCCTCTTCCACGACATCTCGTCCGGCAACAACAACGCGACGGCCGACCCCGTCAACGGCATCAAGCTGTCCAACACCGGCAACACCGCCGGCCTGACGGTGAGCGGCGGCGGCAGCGTGGCGCAGGGCGGCGACGCCTCGGGCGGCACGATCCAGCGCACCACGGCCGACGGCATCGACCTGGCGAACACCAACAACCTGTCGCTCAACAACATGACGATCGCGAACGTCGCGAACGCCGGCATCTACGCCACGGGTACCTCGGGCAGCGACGCGGGCGTGACCAACCTCAGCTTCACCAACGGCGAGATCTCGTCCGCGGGCGACACGGGCGCCGTCAACACCGACAACGGCATCTCGCTCAACGAGCAGTCCGGCGCCAACCGCAAGAACATCGACGGCACCCTGACCGTGACCAACAACGAGCTGCTGGGCAACTTCGGCGGCGGCCTGACCGTCGCTCAGAACGACGGGACGATCTCCGACGCGGCGGTCAACCTCAACCTGATCACCCAGGCCACCTCGGACAGCATCGACGCGGGCGGCGTCCAGTTCTCGATCGAGGGCACCTCGAGCGCCGCCGCCGGGCTGACCAAGGGCACCTTCAGCAACAACACGATCAACAACTCGCGCGACAACGGCATCGTCCTCGGCGGCGGCAACACCTCGGGCTCCGGTGCTCCGGGGACCACCATGGGCCAGTCCAGCGGGAACCCCAACGCGCTCGGCACGAACAAGGTCACGATCAACGCCAACTCGATCGCGGGCGACCCGGCCAACAAGATGAACACCGACGGGATCCTGGTCGGCTCCAGCGGCAAGGGGCAGGTGAACGCCGAGATCACCAACAACGACACGATCACGAACCTGAAGGGTCAGGGCCTCGGGATCGGCGTGGCCGGCAGCGTGACCGGCACGTTCAAGGTCGACGACAACACCACGAACCCGAGCAACATCCTGGGCAGCGACGGCTTCGGCATCAACATCGACAAGCGCACGCTCGCCGACAGCTCGGTGGCCGCGAACGCCACGCTCAACGCGCAGATCGAGGACAACGTGATCTCCGGCTACACCGGCTACGGCATCAACGGGCTGATGCGCGACACCAACGCCACAGCGAACCTCCGGATCACGAACAACACCGTGAACGCCGGCACGGCGGGCAACTACGTCGCCGCCATCAACGCCCAGGCCGGCAGCAGCGGCAACGCCTCCTTCAACCCGACCACCTGCTGGGACATCACGAGCAACACGGCGGCCGCGGGTGTCGACGCGGGCGCCGGCGTGCCCTCCGGCATCGTGATGAACAAGCTCTCGACGTCCGCCGCGACCTACAAGTTCGGGATCGTGGGCCTCAGCCCGTCGCCGACCACCGCCGCCAACGCCGAGACCTTCGTCAGCGGCCTCAACCCGGGCAGCGCGCTCGGCACCGGCTTCTACGCCGGCAAGCGCGCGAAGGTGGAGAACGGGGACAACTTCACGAGCTGCACACTTCCGTTTTAATGGACCGGGTCATTCGAGCAACCACATAGGGGGTATCGATGGGCACGCCGTACATGGGTGAGGTGAAGATGACCTCCTTCAACTTCGCGCCCAAGGGCTGGGCGCTCGCGAACGGGCAACTCCTGCCGATCAACCAGAACCAGGCCCTGTTCTCGCTCTACGGCACGAACTTCGGCGGCGACGGCCGGGTGAACTTCGCGCTCCCCGACATTCGCGGTCGCGTGCCGATCCACCGCGGCAACGGCCACGTGGTGGGTGAGAAGGCGGGTCAGGAAGCACACACCCTGACGACGCAGGAGATGCCCCAGCACAACCACTTCGTCGTCGTGGACACCACGACCGCGCCCGACGACGTGGGCAACATCCCGGGCACGACCAAGCGGCTGGCGGCGTCGAACGCCGCGCAGCTCTGGCACCCGTTCGGCCAGCCGCAGGCGATGAACGCGGGGGCGATCAGCCCCAACGGCGGCAGCCAGCCGCATCAGAACATGATGCCGTCGAGCGTGATCAGCATGTGCGTCGCGCTCCAGGGCGTCTTCCCGTCGCCCAACTGAGGAGGAGGAACGATGTCTCAGCCATACATCGGCGAGATCCGGATGTTCGGCGGGAACTTCAACCCCAACGGGTGGGCGTTCTGCAACGGGCAGCCGATGCCGATCTCGGAGAACGACGCGCTGTTCGTCCTGATCGGCACGACCTACGGCGGCGACGGCCAGGAGACCTTCAACCTGCCCGACCTCCAGTGCCGAATCCCGCTCCACCAGGGAACCAACCCCTCCACCGGGACCAACTACCAGCCGGGGGAGAAGCTCGGCGTCGAGTCGGTGACGCTCACGACGCAGCAGATCCCGAGCCACCCGCACACGCTGCTGGCCACCTCGGCCGACGGTAACAGCGCCGCGGCGGTGAACAACGTCGCGGCGGTCCTGCCGGCCGCGACGACGAAGAGCGCCTACGGCACGCTCGGTCCCTTGGGGACGCTCGATCCGAGCTCGATCGCGCCGGCCGGCGGGAGCCAGCCGCACGACAACATGCAGCCGTACCTCGTCATCAACTTCATCATCTCGCTGTTCGGGATCTTCCCGAGCCAGACCTAGGGGGTAGCCATGAGCTCGCCATTCGTCGCCGAGATCCGCATCCTGCCCTACAGCTTCGCCCCGACGGGTTGGGCCACCTGCGACGGGCAGCTGCTGCCGATATCGCAGAACACGGCGCTGTTCTCGCTGCTCGGCACCATGTACGGGGGCGACGGGAAGTCCACCTTCGCGCTTCCGGACCTCGCGGGCAACGCGCCGATGCACATGGGGCAGGGTCAGGGGCTGAGCGACCGCTTCGAGGGGGAGTCCGGCGGCGAGGAGTTCGTCACTCTGCTCCAGAGCGAGATGGCGGTTCACAACCACACCCTCAACGACTCGACCAAGCCGGCCGCCGAGGCGCAGCCGGCCGGCCAGCTGTTCGCCCGCGGTGCCGGCGTCGGCATGTACGACACGAACGCGCAGCCGACCGGGAACCTCGACTTCAACGCCGTGGGGCTCACCGGCGGGGGCCTGCCGCACAACAACACGCAGCCGTACATCACGCTTCAGTACTGCATCGCCATGCAGGGCATCTTCCCGGCCCGCCCCTGAACGAGCCGGCGGCCCCTGTCTCGCTCCGAGCCGCCGAGCCGGCGGACCGAGCGCTGCTGCTCGAGGTCTACGCGAGCACCCGCGAGCAGGAGCTGGCCGTCGTGCCGTGGGACGAGGCGACGAAGGCGGCATTCGTGGAGCAGCAGTTCACGGCCCAGGACACCGACTACAGGCGCAACTGGCCGAACGCGGCCTTCGACGTGATCGAGGTCGACGGCCGGCCGGCGGGGCGGCTGTACGTGGACCGCTCGGACTCCGAGCTGCACGTGCTCGACATCGCGCTGCTGCCCGGCTTCAGGGGCCGCGGCCTCGGCACGCGGCTGCTGGCCGAGCTCGCCGAGGAGGCCGCCGGCGCCGGTGTGCCGCTCGTGATCTACGTCGAGCACCAGAACCCGGCCCGCCGCCTGTACGAGCGCCTCGGGTTCCGCGAGGTCGAGGAGGGACCGATCTACAGCCGAATGGAGCGGCCGCCTAGCTGATGACGGCCTGGTACTGCATCCCCCGTTCGTCGGGGCCGAGGGGGACCATGAACAGCTCGAACTCCCCGAGCTCGGGGTGGCGAAGCGTGAAGGTCTGCTGGGGTGCGTAGCGGTCGCGCTCCGGAGCGTGGAAGATGAGCGAGAACGGCACGCGCCCGAACTGCTCGCGCAGCTCCTCGGGCGGCCCGTGCGGGCTCTCCTCGCATTCGGAGAGCACGAGGTCGAGCCTGCCCTCCGCGCTCGCGGTAACGGCCTCGAACGCTTCGCCGATGCGGTTCGCAAAGGTCTCGCTCACCAGTTCGATCGCCACGAAGCGGGAGCGTACCGAGTGTCCCCCGATCGAGGGGGGCTTGCGCATTCACCCGCGCGCGACTACCTTGGACACAGCGGGCTCGACCCGCAAGATTCGCTGCCGGGACTCGGGCGGCGAGCTGTCGATCGGGAAGGCCGTTTTTGGCCCTTAGGCCGACGTTGAAGATCGTTGCCGGTCTGGTGGTGGCCGCCCTGCTCGCGGCGGCGACGGTGGTCCTCGCCGCCAGCCCCCAGGCCCCGCGCACGATGAAGCTCGCGTGCGCGAAGAAGGGCTCCGGCGAGCTGCAGTACGTGGGGAAGGCCGGCGACTGCCCGTCGAGCCGCGGCAAGCTGATCCACTTCCCGGCGGACGCCCCCGTCCACGTCTGCCAGGAGACGAATGGCGGCGCGCTCTCGCGCGTCGGCGGCCCCGCGGCCTGCAGGCCGCCGAAGCACCCGGGCACCCGGGCCGTCGTCCTCCCGCAGACGACCGACCAGAAGCTCTGCACCGCGAAGTCCGACGGCGCGGCGCGTGCGGTGGGCTCGTTCTCGGCCTGCAAGGGCTCCGAGCGGCGCGCCGTGCTGAAGGGGCTCGCCGCGCCGCAAGCGAGGGACGACTCGGCCACGACGGGCGAGGAGACCCCGCGGGCGATCGCGGTGCTGGCGAACGACTCGGGCTTCAGGGAGCTGCGCGTGGCCTCCCTCGACACCCGCGGGACGAAGGGCCGCGTGACGCGCAACTCGAACGGCACGGTGCGCTACGCCCCGAACGGCAGGTTCAACTCGCTGAGGGCGGGCCAGACCGGCCGCGACAGCTTCCGCTACCGCGCGACCGACCGCGTCCACGACTCGAACGCGGCGACCGTGCGGGTGACCGTCACCGGCGTGAACGACGCGCCGGCGGCCGCCAACGACGCCGCCTCCACCGACAAGGACTCGCCGACCACGATCACCGTCCTGGCCAACGACTCGGACCCCGACGGCGAGGCGCTTCAGGTCGCCGGGCTCGACACCACGGGCACCAAGGGCACGGTCGTCGTCAACCCGAACAGCACCGTCAGCTACGACCCGAACGGCGCGTTCGACGCGCTCGCGCCGGGTGAGACGGCGCACGACACCTTCAAGTACCGCGCGAACGACGGCCACGTGAGCTCGGGGCAGGCGACCGTGGACGTGACGGTCGGCGGCCTGAACCACGCCCCGACCGTGGCGACGAGCGCGGGCGCCACCAGCTACCTCGAGGGCGCTGCGGCGACCGTCGTGGACCCGGGCGTGACGGTCACGGACGACGACGACGCGAACATCGAGTCGGCCACGGTCGCCATCACGGGCGGCTTCGAGGCGGGCGACAAGCTCCAGTTCGTGCCCCAGAACGGCATCGGTGGAGGCTTCGACGCCGGCACCGGCGTCCTGACCCTGAGCGGCACCGCATCCAAGGCCGACTACCAGTCGATGCTTCGCTCGGTCAAGTTCGCCAGCGAGAGCGACGACCCGGCGACGTCGAAGACGGTCTCCTTCGAGGTGAGCGACGGGGGCCTCGACTCGGCGCCCGACACCAAGGCGCTCGCGATCACGCGCGTGAACGACGCGCCGTCGGTGAGCACGACCGGCGGCTCGCTGGCCTACACGGAGGGCTCGGGCGCCGTCGCGGTCGACTCCGCCGTGACGGTGTCGGATCCCGACTCGGCGACGATCTCCGGGGCCACGGTGCGGATCTCGTCGAGCTTCCAGGCGTCCGAGGACGAGCTGGGCTTCGCGAATGCGAACGGGATCACGGGCAGCTACGACGACACGACCGGCACGCTGACGCTCACCGGCGACGCGCCCAAGTCCGACTACCAGGCGGCCCTGCGCTCGGTGAAGTACACGAACTCGAGCGACAACCCGGGTCCGAGCCGGACGGTCTCCTTCCGCGTGACCGACTCGGCGTCGTCGCAGAGCGCCACCGCCACGCGCACGATCACGCTTGGAGGGGTGAACGACGCCCCGGTCGTGACCACGTCTTCCGGATCGACCCCGTACACGGAGGCGGCGCCGGCGACGGCGGTGGACGGCGCCCTGACGGTCGCCGACACCGACAACGCGAACCTGGCGGGCGCGAGCGCGACGGTGGTCGGCCTCCAGACCGGCGACGAGCTCCAGTTCTCGACCCAGAACGGGATCTCGGGCTCCTACGACTCGGGCACGGGCGTGCTCACGCTCAGCGGCGCGGCGTCGAAGGCCAACTACGAGACCGCGCTGCGATCGGTCAAGTTCCGCACCACCAACGACAACCCGGCCACGACGCGCACGATCGAGTTCCGCGCGAGCGACGGCACCGACCAGTCGAGCCCGGCGAGCAAGACCATCGCGGTCAGCGGCGCAAACGACGCGCCGACGGTCGCGACCACGGGCGGGCAGCTCGGCTACACCGAGGGCTCGGGCACGGTCGTGATCGACAGCGGCGTCGCGCTGTCCGACCCGGACTCGACGAACATGAGCTCCGCGAAGGTGTCGATCAGCACGGGCTTCGTGTCGGCAGACGACGCGCTGGTCTTCGCCGACCAGAACGGGATCGTGGGCGCCTACGACGACACGACCGGGGTCCTCACGCTCTCGGGCGCCGCCACGCGGGCGCAGTACGAGGCCGCGCTGCGGTCGGTGCAGTACGAGAACGTGAACCAGGACCCGTCCGGCACCAAGACGGTCAAGTTCCAGGTGACCGACGACGGGGCGCTGCCCTCGAACGACGCCACGCGCCAGATCGCGCTCATCGGCACCAACGACGCGCCGACGGTGACGGCCAGCGGCGGATCGACGACCTACGCGGAGAACGCCGCCGCGACCGCGGTCGATCCGGGCGTGACGCTCAGCGACCCCGACGACACGAACCTCGAGGGGGCCACGGTCAAGATCTCAGCGGGCCTGCGCGGCGGCGACGTCCTCGCCTTCACGGCCGCGAACGGCATCACCAGCAACTACGACTCCGGTACCGGCACGCTGACGCTGAGCGGCACGTCCTCCAAGGCCAACTACCAGGCGGCGCTCGCCGCGGTCACGTACCGCAGCACGAGCGACGACCCCGGCACGGCGCGCACCATCGACCTCACGGTGAACGACGGGAGCCTGGGGTCGAACACGGCGCAGAAGTCGATCGCGATCACGCCGTCCAACGACGCGCCGGCGCTCACGGCCAGCAGCGGCGCGCTGCCCTACCAGGAGGCCGACGGCCCGAAGGCGATCGACCCGGGCATCGTGCTGGCCGACCCGGACTCCCCGAACATGAGCGGGGCGACGGTGACGATCAGCTCAGGGTTCGTCGCCGCCGAGGACGAGCTCTCGTTCACCGCCCCCGGCGGCAACCCGGTGAGCGGCAGCTACAACGACGCGAACGGCACGATGACGCTCTCGGGTACCGCGACACGCGCCCAGTACGAGGCCGCGCTGCGGGCGGTGAAGTACGAGAACGTCTCCGACGACCCGACCGACAGCCGGACCATCACGTTCCAGGTGACCGACGACGCGGCCGCCGCGAGCAACGGCGCGACGCGCAACATCGACATCAACGGCGTGAGCGACCCGCCGGTGGTCACGACGACAGGCGGAACGACGCCCTACACCGAGGGCGCCGCGGCCACCGAGGTGGACACCGGCCTCACCGTCGCCGACTCGGACGACGCGAACATCGACTCGGCGAAGGTCCGGATCTCCAGCGGGCTCCAGACCGGCGACGAGCTCTCGCTGGCGACCCAGAACGGGATCTCGGGGAGCTACGACTCGAACACCGGAATCCTCACCGTGAGCGGCGTCGCCTCGAAGTCCCACTACCAGACCGCGCTGCGCGCCGTGAAGTTCCGGACGACCAACGACGCGCCGACGAGCTCGCGCACGATCGAGTTCACCGTGAACGACGGCGACGCCGACTCCGCGCCCGCCAGCAAGGGCATCTCGATCACGCCCGTCAACGACAAGCCGACGATCACGCCGACCGGCTTCCCGCTGAGCTACACGGAGGGCGACGGTGCGGTGGCGGTCGACCCCAACCTGACCGTGGCGGATCCGGACTCCGCGAGCATGAGCGGCGCCACGGTCACGATCAGCGCGAACTTCACGGCGGCCGAGGACGAGCTCGCGTTCACTCCCCCGGGCGGAAGCCCCATCAGTGGCAGCTACAACGACGTGAACGGGACGATGACGCTCTCGGGCAGCGGGACGCGCGCGCAGTACGAGGCCGCGCTTCAGGCGGTGACCTACGAGAACAGCTCGCAGGATCCGTCGGAGGCGACCCGCACGGTCTCGTTCACGGTGACCGACGACGGCGCGGCCACGAGCGACCCGGCGTCCCGCTCGGTGCTCGTCAGTCAGGTGAACGACGCCCCGGTGGTCACTCCGTCGAACGGCTCGACGCCTTACACGGAGGGCGACCCGGCGACGACGATCGACGGCTCGGTCACGGTCACCGACGTGGACGACGCGAGCCTCGACCACGCCACGGTCCGGATCAGCTCGGGCTTCCAGACCGGCGACGACCTGTTGGAGTTCACCGACGGGAACGGGATCGCGGGCCAGTACCACGGCGACACCGGGGTGCTGAACCTCTCGGGCGTCTCCTCGGTGGCGAACTACGAGACGGCACTTCGGTCGGTCACCTTCCGCCACACGGGCGACAACCCGGTCGCCTCCAAGACGATCGAGTTCCAGGTGAACGACGGCGGCGCCGACTCGAACACGCCGACGAAGGAGATCGCGCTCACGCTCGTGAACGACGCGCCGACGGTCACGATGACCGCTGCCGCCCTGTCGTACACGGAGAACGAGGGGCGGAAGGACATCGACACGGGCCTCGACCTCGTCGACGCCGACTCGGCGCAGCTCACCGGGGCCACGGTCTCGATCAGCGCGGGCTTCTCATCCGCTCAGGACGAGCTCGCGTTCAACGACCAGAACGGGATCACCGGCGACTACAACGACTCGACGGGCGTCCTTACCCTGTCCGGCCCGGCCAGCGTCAGCGACTACCGCACCGCGCTGCGGTCCGTCGCGTACGAGAACGTGAGTGACGCGCCCACCTCGAGCCGCACGATCTCGGTGACGGCCACGGACAGCGCGAGCGCGACCAGCAGCGCCGCCACGCGCGGGATCTCGATCAGCGCCTCGAACGACGCGCCATCCGCGGTTGGCGACACGAACACGACCGACGAGGACACGGTCGTGAGCGAGCCGGCGCCGGGCGTGCTCGGCAACGACACGGACGCCGACGGCGTCCCGCCGGACACGAAGACGGTCACGAAGCTGAACGGCTCGACGACGCTGACCGGCACCTCGACCAAGGGCGCCCCGGTGACCATCAACGCGGACGGCTCGTACACCTACGACCCGACGGGGGTCGCGGAGTTCGAGGCGCTGTCGGGCGGCGACTCCGCCAGCGACTCGTTCACCTACACGATGCGCGACACGGCCGGGGCCGAGTCGAGCGCGACCGTGAGCATCACGGTCAACGGCCTGTCCAACCCGCCCGACGCGGTCGACGACACGTTCCACACGAACGGCAACACCGTCCTCTACGCCGGCACGACCCGGCCCGTGGGCCAGGCGGGGCGGTCGATCGACGCCTCGGTGCTCGACAACGACACCGACCCCGACACGCCCACGCTCACGGTCACTCCCATCACCGACGGTCCGACGACGCTGGGAGGCACGTTCACGATCGAGTCGGACGGCGACTTCACGTACACCCCGCCGACGGGTGTGGACGGCGTCAGCGACACGTTCACATACCAGGTGAGCGACGGCACGACCACGGACACCGCGGTCGTCACGATCCCGCTGGCCGAGCGCGCCTGGTACGTGCGCAACGACGCGGCGGCCAACGGGACGGGCCGCTCGAGCGACCCGTTCGACACGCTGGCCGAGGCGGAGAGCGCGTCGAACGCGAACGACACCGTCTACGTGTTCGACGGCGACGGCACGACGACCGGCTACACGACCGGGTACGCGCTGGACCCGGGCGAGCGGCTGATCGGCGAGGCATCCGACCTGACGATGGACCCGGATGGCGGCGGCGGGCTCGGCAGCGAGACGTACTTCACGGGCGCGAGCGCGAACCGGCCCACGCTGACCGCGTCCGGCGAGGACGTCGTGACGCTCGCGTCCGGGGCCACGGTGCGCGGCGTGGGGCTCGACCCGTCGACCGGCGGCGGCGGGATCTTCGGCACCGGCGGCACCACCGACGGCACGATCGACAACGTCGAGATCGTCGACGCGGGCACGCCGGGCGAGTTCGCGGGGTTCGAGCTCGTCGGCACGACCGGAACGTTCGACGTGTCCGACCTGACCGTCTCGATGCAGACCGCCGGCGCCGTCCGCCTGACCAACGCGGGGACCGTCAACTTCGCCTCGGCGGGCAAGATCTCGCTCGCCTCGGCGGGGTCGGCCGCCCTGTTCGCGTTCGGCACGAACATGGGCGCCGGGAGCACGTTCGACGACCTCACGACCACCGCCTCGACCTCCGGGGGCGTCAGCCTGCTCAACACGACCGGCACGGTCGCGCTCGGCGACGGCGTCGGCAGCGACCTGGACATCACCACGACCGCCAGCGCGTCGGGCGGGCTCTTCACGGCCAACGCCGGCACGGTCACGGTCCCGGGTGCCGGCACGTCGAACATCCATGCGAACGGCGGTCCCGCCGTGGACGTCAACGCCACCGCCGCCACGCTCGCGCTCGACGACGTCGACTCGGCCGACAGCACAACCGACGGCATCAACCTCGACGGCCTCGGCACGGGCGGCTTCACGGCGGCGAGCGGCGACATCACGGGCGCGCAGGGCCGCGCGTTCGACGTGAACGCTGGCTCCGGCGACGTCACCTACCCCGGCACGATCGGCGACGGCACCGGGGCGACCGCGAACGTCTCGAACAGGACGGGCGGCACGGTCACCCTCAGCGGCGCGATCGCCGACGGCTCGGACGCGGGCGGCGGGATCACGGTCTCCAACAACACCGCCGGCGCGACGGTCTTCTCGGGCACGTCGAAGGTGCTCAACACCGGAGCGGGCGACGGCTTCGTCATGACCAACAACAACGGCCACAGCGTTACGTTCTCGAACGGCGGCCTCGACATCGACACGACCTCGGGCAAGGGGTTCGAGGCGGTCGCCGGCCCGCCTGACGGGGACGGCAACGTCGCGGTGGGCGGGACGGTCACGGTGGCCGGCACGGCGAACACGATCGACACCACTACGGGCCGCGCCCTCAACGTGAACATCACCGACATCGGCGCGGGCGATCTCAACTTCCGCAGCATCAACGCGGGCACGGCCGTCTCCGGTCCCGTCAACGGGATCCGGCTGAACGCCACGGGGACCGCGGGCGGGCTGACCGTGGCCGGCAACGGGACGGCCGGCAGCGGAGGCACGATCCAGAAGACGACCGGGGACGGCGTGTTGCTCAAGGACACCGTCGACCCGTCGCTCGCCTGGATGGTCGTGGACGACTCGGGCGACAACGGCGTGTCCGCGGACGGGGTGAGCGGGCTCTCGATCGCGAACAGCCAGCTCAACCGCAACGGCGCGCAGGCGGAGGCCGGCGCCGTGAACGACGCTGGCATCCACATCGAGGACCTGGCCGGCACCGCCAACGCGATCACGAGCACGGACGTGCTCGACTCCCACAACTCGAACCTCGACTGGGACCCGAATTCGAGCTCGGCTCAGAGCACCCTCACCACGACCGGCTCGAAGTTCAACTCGGCCGGCGAGAACGTCGGCGAGGGCAGGTCGGGGATCGCGCTGACGGCGACGGGCACCGCGAACGTGAAGCTCGCCGTCAGCGGTGGCGAGCTGAACGGCAACCCGGCGAAGGGCCTCCTCACGAGCGGCTCGAGCGGCACGCAGACCCGCGTCGACCTGTCGGGGACCCAGATCGACGACAACGCCGAGTCCGGCGTGAGCCTCGCCGTCGGCGGCACCGCGCAGGGCGTCTACGCGCTGGACGGCGCCACGCTCAACCGCTCTGGGCAGCGGGCGATCGTGATGGAGGCGAACGGCAGCTCCAAGCTCGACGCGACCGTCACCGACAACACCATCGGTACCGACGGGGTCGCGGGCTCGGGCACCGGAGGCCTCGAGGGGGTGTTCGCCGACGTCAGCGACTCGGCGGACGGCGCCGTCGACGTGTCGGGCAACACGATCCACTCGACCGCACAGGTGGGCATCGGGCTGTTCACAGGCAACTCCGCGGCGACGCCCGGCACCCTCGACGCGACCGTACGCGACAACACAGTCGGCGCACCCGAAGCCTTGGATGCACACGCCATCGACGCCAACGCCCAGGGCGACAACGACCTCTGCCTGGACATCGCGGGCAACGACGCCGCGGGCGCCGGAAGCACCTTCGCGTCGTCCGAGGACATCGCCGTGCACCAGCTCGACACCTCGACGTTCAGGCTCGAGCGCTTCACGGGCGACGGCACCAACGACACGGCGGTGGAGACCTTCCTGCTGGAGCAGAACCCGTTGACGGACACCGCGTTCGCGGAGCACACGACCGGCTTCACTGGTGTCGACGACGAGACGTGCCAGAGCCCGGCGTTGCCGTAGGCCCGGACGACGGGTTTGGACATCCCCCTCAGGGCCTCACTCGCTTCGCTCGCTCGCCAAGCGCCCTTCGGGGGACGTCGAAACCCGTCGCCCGGGGCCTAGCCCCGGCGGGGTCGCCCGCCGCGGCTCCGATTCGCTATCTAGGGCTTGGGCGGGATCGGGTGGTTCGCCCGGATCACGTCGTCGGGGTCGTACGCGGTCTTCACGTCGCGCAGCCGCTCGTAGGTCTCCGGCGAGTAGAAGTTGTGCACGTCCGTGCCCTTCTGCTCGGCGAAGTTGAGGTACTCGCGGCCGCCCTCGTACGGGGCCATCGCCTTCCTCATCACCGGCATGGCCGCCGCGACGGCCTCGGCGATCTCCGGCGTGGGGGTCATGCCGACGTTGAACATCGTGTAGCTGCCGTCGAACGTGTCGGCGGCGCCGTGGTCGGGGCCCGACCGTGCGAGCGCGCCCCCGAGCTGCCGCAGCTCGCCCATCAGGAGCGGCTTCGCCGCGTCGGAGCGGAACGCGTCCACGAACGTGTCGATGCCGGCGGCGGGCAGGTGCTCGCCGATCATGCCGTGGTCGGCGTCGCCCGGCACGGGGGCCGGCGGGTCCATGTGCACGTGGATCAGGTCCTTCGTGGGCATCATGGCGATCGTGTCGATCTCCGGCCCGAGCTCGCGCAGCGGCTGGATCAGCCGCCGGCCCTCGGCCTCGTCGCCCAGGAAGAACGCCTCGACCACGGTCAGCTCGCGACCGCGGAGGAACTCGGGGATCTCCTCGAGCGGCGGGACGCGCAGCATCCGGCCGACGGTCGTCATCTCGTCGGGCAGCGAGGGCAGGAGGTCGTTCCAGGCGTTCAGGACCTCGGAGGCGCGCTCGATCGGGAACGCGAGCATGCCCGCGTAGATCTCGGTGAACGGGAACAGGTCGATCTCGATCGTCGTGACGACGCCGAAGCTGCCGCCGCCGCCGCGCAGCGCCCAGAAGAGCTCGGGGTGGCTGTCGCGGTCGGCCCGGACGAGCTTGCCCTCGGCGGTCACCAGCTCGATCGCGCGGACGTTGTTGGTCGCCAGCCCGTACTTGCGGGCGATCCAGGAGAGACCGCCGCCGAGGGTGTAGCCCACGACGCCGACGTCGGGGGAGGAGCCGGACATGGCGGTGAGCCCGTGCTCGTACGCCGGGCCCACGACGTCGGCCCAGATCGCGCCGGCCTGCACGCGCGCGTAGCGCTGCTCGGCGTTGATCTCGACCTCGATCATGCGCGAGGTCTTCATCAGGATGGTGTCGTCGAGGCGCGCGATCGGCCCGGCGTTGTGGCCGGTGCCCTGCGGCGCGACGCGGAGGCCCTTCTCGGCGGCGTAGCGGACGATGCGGGCCACGTCGCCGGCCGACTCGGGCATCGCGACCATGACCGGGGTCTGGTCGACGGCGAGGTTCCACGCCTGACGCGCGATGTCGTACTCGGCGTCGCCGGGCGTGATCACGTCGCCCGCGATGCGCGAGCGGAGCTTCGCAAGGTCGGTGAGGGTGGTCTCGGCGGTGAGGATGGCGGGGTTCATGCGGTCTCGATCTCCTGTCGGCGAGGGGTTCGCTGCTGCCTGATCAGGATCGCCCGCTCGGGGCCCGATTCCGATACGGCCCCCTCGTGAATCGCGGTGCGGATATCCGCACGGCGATCCCCCTGCGGCCCGTATAGGCGCGGCCCGCGATAGCGGCGATTCTGGGCCCATGAACAAGCCCATCACCGCCCTCACCGTCATCTGTGCCGTGCTCGTCGTGCCCGCCGCGGCCAGCGCCAAGAGCGCCGCCTTCCGCGTGAAGGTGGAGGGCGTGCAGACGAACAAGTGGTCCTCGACCTACCACTCCCAGGGCCGGTGCGACTCGTCCGGCGAGTCGCACGGCACCGAGGTCGTCAGGTTCGCGACCCGAAAGGCGACGAGGACCGCCGTGACCGACAAGCCCTACCTGCACTTCGGCGCCACGTACGACCTGCCGCGGCGTGTGCAGGCGAAGGTCACGCGCCAGGGCGTCCAGAACTACGAGCCGACGCCGCCGGAGTGCGAGGGCACCGGCGGCGGTGGCGGCGAGCCGCCCAAGCCCGACTGCGGGACCAAGCGCGTGCCGTGGGACCTCAGCGCCCGGTGGGCGTTCGACCGGAGCGGGCTCGAGCTCTCGCGCAGCGCGGGGGCGTTCAACGACCCGTACAGGAACTGCCCCGTGGGCGGGATCGGGTTCCCGGAGATCCTGACCACCAACACCAGGGGGCAGACGATTCGCGGCAAGGTCAAGCCGGCCTGGTTCTTCGACAAGCGCTACGACACGATCATCGCCCACGGCGCCGGCAAGAAGGTCGAGAAGAAGCCGCTCATCGGCATCGATCGAACCGCCACGGTGGAGTGGACGATCACGTTCGAGCGCATCGAGGAGAAGTAGCCGTCCGACGCTCCCGGCAGGATCTGGCGCGTGGACGTTGCCGACGCCAAGGGACGGAAGCTCGACGCCGCCACCGGGATCGGCTTCGCCGTGCTCGCGCTCGTCGGGTTCGGGCTGCCGGGCACGCCGCCCAAGGCCGACGACTCGCTCACGGAGATCGCCAAGTTCTTCGCCGACAAGCGCGACGAGATCCTGGTCGGCAACTTCCTGATCGGCCTGTCCGCGCTCTTCTTCCTCTGGTTCGCCGGCTCCCTCCGGAGCTACCTGCGCGCGGGCGAGGGTGGGGAGGGGCGGCTGTCGGCGGCGTCCTTCGGCGGCGGGATCGCCGGGATCGCGTTGCTGCTCGGCGGCGCCGCGGTGCTCAACCTATTCGCCTTCGACTTCGCAAAGGCCGGCGAGGTGCCGGCGCTGGCGCGCGGGGTCTTCGACGCCTCGGGCGCGTTCTTCGCGATGGGGTCGTTCTGCTTCGCCGCGTTCTTCGCCGCGGCCTCGTGCTCCGGCGCCCGCAGCGGCGCGCTGCCGCCGTGGGCGTACTGGTCGGGCAGCGTGATCGCGCTGATCCAGGTGCTGGCGGGGTTGACGCTATTCGCGGAGAACGGGTTCTTCGCGGCCGGCGGGGGGATGCCCACCTACATCGCTCCGCTCACCGCGTTCCTCTGGGTCATCGCCGCGAGCGTCCTCATGATGCGGCGCGACGGCGTACCGCCCGTCGCCCGCACGGCGCCCTAGCTCCGGCACGGTCAAGCGCCGGCGACCGGCGATCCGAGCGGTCGCTTTGGAACGTTGACTGCGCATATCGCAGTGAAGTGACCAAAGCGGCGGGTCTCGGCCCCCCGGCCAGCCGCTCTAAGCGGCCGGGGCCGGGCCGGCGCCGGTAGGATCGCGCCATGCGGTACGTGATCACGGGGGGGTCGGGTTACATCGGGAGCCGCCTGATCGAGCGGCTGGTCGAGCGCGACGACACCGAGCGGGTCGTGATCGCCGACATCCGGCCGCCGCGGTCGTTCCGGCCGAAGGTCGAGTTCGCGAAGCTCGACGTCCGCGACGCGGCTGGCGTGCGCCAGCTCTTCGAGCGCGAGCGGCCCGACGCCCTCGTTCACCTCGCCTTCGTCCTCAACCCGATGCGCGACGAGTACGCGATGTACGACATCGACGTCGGCGGCACGCACAACGTGCTCGAGGCCGCCTCGGCGACCGGGATCCAGCAGCTCCTGGTCACGTCGTCGGCGACGGCGTACGGCGCCTTTCCGGACAACCCGGTCCCGATCGACGAGGACTGGCCCGTGCGCGGCGTCCCCGACTTCGAGTACGCGCGCGACAAGACCGAGTCTGACCGGCTCTGCCAGCTCTGGGCGCTCAGGCACCCGGACCGGGTGATGACGATCGTGCGGCCGTGCATCGTCTTCGGCCCGAACGTGGACAACTACATCGTGCGCGCCTGGACGAAGCAGCCGTTCTTCGGCGAGATCGGGGGCGGCGAGGTTCCCGTCCAGTACGTGCACGAGGACGACGTGGTCGAGGCGCTGGTGCGGCTGCTCGAGGGTCGCCACGGCGGCGCGTTCAACCTCGCGGGCGACGGCACGATGACCTGGGGCGAGTGCGCGGACCTCATCGGCACGCCGCGGCGGCGCCTGCCGAAGCGCGTGTTCTTCGCGTTCGCGCGGCTGATGTGGAGGCTGCGTGCGTCCGAGTCGCCCGCCGGGAACCTCCACTTCCTGCTGCACCCGTGGGTCGTCTCCACCGACCGGCTCAAGGAGGCGACCGGCTGGGCGCCCCGGCACACGAGCCGCGCGACCTTCGAGATCACCATGCGCGCGCACGGCAAGCTGCCGCCGGACGGCGACTCGCCCGTCGAGCGGCCGGAGATGGCCGCGCCGGTCGGAGCCTGACGGAGGGCCGCGACACCTCGGGCCGCGCGGGGGCGAGGCTCGCGCGCCTCGGCGACTGGCTCGACCGTCGCCTGCCGCAGCCCCTTCCGCCGCCGCGCCGCCTCCCGCTGTGGTCGATCCCGCTGATCGTCGCCGCGCTCACCGCCCTCCTGATGGTGCGCCGGCCGAACGACCCGCCCGTCTGGGACTCGCTCTGGACCGAGGACGGGAAGATCTTCCTGACCCAGTCGCTCAGCCAGTCGTTCCTGGACACCCTGGCGACGTCGTACTTCGGCTACCTGCACACCGTCCCGCGGTTGATCACCAACGCGGCCTCGTGGTTCCCGATCGAGGACATGCCGCTCGTGATGTCCCTTCTCACGTGCCTCGTGGTGGCGCTCCTGTCGGTCTACGTGTTCGAGGCCAGCGGCGCCTGGATCGCGTCGCCCGTGATCCGCGTCCTGCTCGCGCTGGCGGTGGCGTTCGCGCCGGTGACCGCGCGCGAGCTCTCGGGCACCGTGAGCAACGTCCACTGGTACCTGATCTACGCCTCGTTCTGGGCGGTGATCTGCCCGTGGCGCACGCGCGGCTGGCTCGCCGCGTCGACGGCGGTCGTGGTCGCGTCGGTCCTGAGCGACCCGCTCACCGCGGTGCTGCTCCCGCTCGGCGTGGTGGCGGCCCTGGCCGCGCGCGACCGCCGCGCGTGGATCCTGCCCGCGGCGATCGTCGGCGGCCTGGTCGTCCAGCTCGGCCTGCGCGACGAGGGCACCACGTTCTTCGGCGGCCGGGAATGGCAGCTGCTCCCGCGCATCTTCGCCGAGCGGGTGACGAGCTCGGTGCTGGCCGGCGATCGGTACCTGGAGGACCTGTTCGGCGGCCGGGTCGGGTCCCCGTTCGCCTGGGCATCGCTGGCGGTCGTCACGCTCGTGCTGGCGGCCGGGCTCTGGCGGCTCCGCGGACGCCGCCGCTGGCTGGTGGCGATCGCCGCGGTCCTCTCCGTCGCCTTCTTCCTGATCCCCGCCTTCAGCCGCGGCACGATCCACTTCTTCCCGACCCGCCCGTGGCTGCTCGCCTCCACGCGCTACATCTACCTGCCGGTCCTGTTCCTGCTCACCGCGCTCGCGCTGGCCGCCGACCGCGCGACCCGCGGGCCCACGCGCCCGCGCCTGCCGGAGATCGCCTTCGCGCTCCTCCTGGTCGGCACGATGGCGACCTCGTACGCCGCGCCTCACCGCACCGAGGGCACTCCCTCGTGGCGGGCCACCGTGAAGGCGGGGAGGATCGCGTGCCGGCAGAACCACGAGAACCCGCTCGCCGAGCTGTACTACAACCGCGGCCTGATCGCGGTGCTGCCGATCGCTCCGACGCCCGGCAGCTGGCGCGCCGTGATCAGCTGCGCCCGCCTGACCCAGGGCTAGCGCGGGGCCGCGGCGCCGGTCCGGGCCAGCGCGCTCATGCCGCGCCGGATCGCCGAGAGGCTCTGCTCACCGCGCGGGACCGGGATCGCCCGGTAGCTCCAGCGCTGTCCGTGGAAGGTCAGGTCGAGCACCTTCTTGTGGTTCGGGCGGATCTCGGACATCCGGTCGTTCCCGCCCCAGTAGACGACCCAGTTGCCCTCCGGCAGCTTGCGGGCGCTGCCGCCCCAGCCCGAGAAGGGGAACTCGGGCTCGATGTCCTCCACGAGCTTCGCCGTGCGCTTCTCGGGGTCGATCCGGTAGCGCACCGCCCGCGGTGGGCGCTTGGCGCGCGTCGCATTGTCGTGGACGGTCACGCTGCTTCCGTCATAGAGGCGGGCGTCGTGGTTGCCGGACATCGGATCGTCGCCGTGCGGATCGTTCAGCACCTTCAGGCTGTCCCCCCGCTTGGTGCCGCCGAGCTTCCAGTCGACGGCCCCCGTCTCCCTGTCGATCCGGAACACCGCGTCGATGAAGCGGGCGGACACGATGATCCCGTCGCCGTCAGGCTCCATCGAGTTGATGTGCACGAGGTCGTACCCGCGATTGGCGGGCGCCTCCTTCTCCTGGCCCTTGACGATGTGCGGCCACCACGTGGTCTCCGAGAGCTTGAAGTGGCCCCTCGAGTTCCACCGCCACACGACCCTGCCGTCGGGGGCGAGCTCCTGGATCTCGCCGTCGTACACCGTGGCGCCCCTGGGCCCGCCGTACTTGCGGAGGTCGACGCAGCAGCGGCGACGGTAGGTGTCGAGCAGGTAGTTCCCGTTGGCCAGCAGGATCGCGTCGTGCATGTCGGTGGGGCTGCCCGCCGTCCGCAGGGTGCGCACGAGGCTCCCGTCGAGCCGGTGCTCCTCGACGGCCTCCTCGGGGTTCATCCCGAAGCGGTCGTTGTACTGGCGCCCCCAGAGCACGTTCCCGTTCGGGAGGAGCTTGCCGTCCCAGGGCCCGTAGTCGCTGCGGTAGGCCCACCAGACGGGCACCCCGCGGGGGTCGAAGATCGCCACGTAGCCCTGCGTCTTCGGCCCGATCGGCGTGAGTACGTAGAGCGCCGCCTGCGGCTTGCGGTAGCGCTTCACGCTGTAGGTCGGGAAGTCCTGCGGCAGGCAGCGCACGTGATGCGTGGTCGTGCGCCCGTCGCCGATCACCCGGACGGTCACCTGGTCGCCGGTGGGCCGGCTGATCTCCGTCTGGAAGTCGCCCCCCCGCGGTGCCTGCCCGCCCACCGCCACCTTCTCCCCGTCGGTCGCCTCGACCCGGAAGCGGAGCGGCTCGCCGGGCCTGCAGCGGCTGACGAAGTCGCCCACGTAGCGCTTGAACGACGGCTTGAGCTTGGGTTCCGTCGTCAGCTTCACCGACGCGGCCGCCGCGGCGGGCGACACCAGGCAGCACGCGGCTACGACGAGCGCCGCGAATCGATGGGGGCGGGGTGTGGCGAGCTCCTGGGTCAAGGCGAGTCGAAGATGGGCCGTGCTGGGCTCGAACCAGCGACCTCCGGCTTGTCGAGCCGGCGCTCTAGCCAACTGAGCTAACGGCCCAGGCGGGCCGAGGATAGTGCCTCCCGCGCCGAGATCCAGCCGCGGTTCAGGTTGCGCCGCGCTCGTGCCGATGGAGGCCTCGATGGCGGATACGGCGATCACTCCAGGCCTCCCGGATACGGGCGGCGAGCCGGAGTTTCGTCCGAGCCTGCGCGAGCGGCTCGGCGTCGCGCTGTTCCTGTTCGCGGCCGTGGCCGCCACCGCCACCTGGATCGGGCTCCTGGTCTGGGGCGCGGTCAAGCTCGTCCAGCTGTTCTAGCCGCCCGGCCCGGTGTTCGGGCCGCCGCCTGCTCCGGTACCGTCTTCCCCGCTATGACCAGCGGATTTCCGCGCATGATCGCGCTCGGGTACGGCAAGTTCGTGCGCGCGGACAGGGTGTTCGCGGTGGTGCCGATCGAGGCCGGGGAGCGCGGCGACGGCAGGCGGACCTACGTGCACGTGGAGGGGGTCGCCGAGCCGCTGGTCGCCTCCCGCTCCGAGCGCGCGATCCTCGCCGACGTCGACGCGGCGCTCACCGACGTGGCTGGGATCCCGAGGCGCGGCGGCCGGCCGGGCGACGTCCCGCCCTGATCTGCCCGCCGTGGCCGATCACCCGGAGGAGACCGTGCTCGCCGTCCTCTACGACATCCACGGCAACCTCCCCGCCCTCGAGGCCGTCCTGGCCGACGCCGGGCAGGCGGGCGCCACGCGCCACCTCCTGGGCGGCGACTACGCCCTGTTCGGCCCCTGGCCGGCCGAGACGGTCGCGCGCCTCGACGACCTCGACGCGATCTGGATCCGCGGCAACGGCGAGCGCTGGACCGCCAACCCCGGCGAGGCCCCGGACGACCCCGTGGTTCAGGACGCGATCGAGGCGAGCCGCGCCGAGCTGGGCGACCCACTCGTCGAGCGGCTGGCCGCGCTGCCTGAGCAGCACGTGCACGGCGAGGTCCGCTTCTGCCACGCCTCGCCGCCGTCCGACGTCCGCGGCCTCTCGCCCGAGCCGAGCGACGATGACGTCGAGCTGCTCGCGGCCGTGGGGGAGGACCGCCTGTTCGTAGGGCACACCCACATCCAGTTCCGGCGCCGCTCGAACGAGCGCGGGATCGAGGTCGTGAACCCCGGCAGCGTGGGGATGCCGTTCGACGGCGACCCGCGCGCCGCCTACGCGCTCGTCGGGCCGGACGGCGAGGTCGAGTTGCGGCGCGTGCCGTACGACCACGCGGCGAGTGCCGCGGCCGTGCGCGAGCGCTTCCCGGCCTTCGGCGAGACGGTCGCCCGGCGGATCGAGCGCGCCGCGTTCGTGACCTGAGCCGCTCTTCACAATTCGCCGGGGCTGCGCGTACACTGCCGCGCAATGGCGCGCCTGTCGCAGATGTTCGTGCCCAGGGACCGGCTCTACTTCGACCTGTTCGAGGAGGCCGCCGGCAACATCGTCCGCGCCGCCGACCTGCTCGACCGGCTCCTGCGCTCCTACCCCGACCGCCGCGAGGAGCTCACGCGCGACATCCTGATCTGCGAGCAGGAGGGCGACCGGATCACGCACGACATCATCCGGCGCCTCAACGAGACGTTCGTGACCCCGATCGACCGCGAGGACATCTACGCGCTGGCCTCGGCGCTCGACGACGTGGTCGACTACACCGAGGAGGCGGCCGACTACCTCGGGCTCTACAAGATCGAGGCCCCGATGGAGCAGGCGCAGCGGCTCGCCCACGTGCTGTTGCAGTCCTCGCGGGCGATCGCCGAGGCGATGCCGCGGCTGCGCTCGTTCGACGACATCGCGCACTACACCGTCGAGATCAACCGGCTCGAGAACGACGGCGACCGGATCACGCGCGAGGCCATGGCGTCGCTCTTCGACAACGGGATCGACCCGATGGTCGTGATCCGCTGGAAGGACATCTACGAGCGGCTCGAGAACGCGATCGACGCCACCGAGCGGGTGGCCAACATCCTCGAGGGCATCGTCATAAAGAACTCGTGACGGACGAGCTCGCCTAGTGCACAGCGACGTCCTCCTGGTCCTCGTCGTAGGTACGGCGCTGGCGTTCGACTTCACCAACGGCTTCCACGACACCGCGAACGTCGTCGCGACGTCGATCTCCACCCGCGCGCTGCCGCCGCGGCTGGCGATCGCGCTGGCGTCGCTCCTGAACTTCGCCGGCGCGTTCCTGTCGCTGGCGGTCGCCGCGACCGTGGCCAGCGGGATCGTCGACCCGGCGGTCGTGACGCAGGAGCCCGCGATCGTCTTCAGCGGGCTGATCGGCGCGATCAGCTGGAACGTGGTCACGTGGTACTTCGGCCTCCCGTCGAGCTCCTCGCACGCGCTGATCGGCGGTATGGTGGGGGCCGCCTTCGTCGCGCACGGCGCGGACGCCATCCTCTCCGAGGGCCTGGTCGGCAAGGTGATCGTCCCCGCCATCGTCGCGCCGATCCTCGCCTTCGTGGTGGCCGGGCTCTCGATCCTCCTCTGCTACCGGATCGTCGGCCGGCTGCGCCCCGGTCCGGTCAGCGCCGGGTTCAGGCTGGGCCAGGTGATGTCAGGCGGCCTGCTCGCGCTCGCCCACGGCACGAACGACGCGCAGAAGACGATGGGCGTGATCGTGCTGGCCCTCGTCGCACACGGGGACATCGCCGCGGACAACATCCACGTGCCGAGCTGGGTCGTCGTCTCCTCCGCCACGGCGATCGCGGTCGGCACCTACGCCGGCGGCTGGCGGATCATCAAGACGATGGGCATGCGGATCATCAAGATGGACCCGGCTCAGGGCTTCGCCGCCCAGGGCAGCGGAGCGGCCGTGATCCTGGCCGCCTCGCACGTGGGCTTCCCGCTGTCCACCACGCACACCATCTCGGGCGGCGTGATGGGCGCCGGCGCGGCCAAGCGGCTGTCCGCGGTCCGCTGGGGCGTCGCCGGCAACATCGTCGTCGCCTGGATCCTCACGCTGCCGGCGTCCGCTGCGATCGGCGCCGCCGTCTACGGGCTCACGCGGATCTTCGGAGTGAACAGCGAGGCGGGCCCGGTCGTCATCGCCGCGCTGATCCTCATCGGCCTCTCGCTCGTGTTCGGGCGCCGACTGCGGCGCGGCTCGCCCCTGACCGCCCCCCAGACGTGATCCCGCTCGCCGACAAGGTCGTCGACTGGGACAAGATCTTCCAGGTGATCTACTCCGCGCTGGGCACCGCCCTCGCGGTGGCGATCGCCTTCTCGCTGGCCGTGGCCGGAAGCACGCGCTTCGCCGAGGAGCGGCGGGACGGCACGGCGGCCCGCGCGACGGTGTGGGCCATCCTGGCCGCGCTGGGCGTGGCGGTGTGCATCGCGGCGATCGTGCTCGGGATCGTCGTGATGACCACGAAGGACTAGCGGGTCCCGCTCCCTTGGCGGGCGGTCAGAGGGCCGCGAGCAGGCGCTCGAGGTCGTCGTCGTTCGACCAGGCGCCCACCGACGCGCGCACCAGGCCGCGATCGGGGAGCCAGCGGGTGACCACGCCGGCCTCGGAGAGGCGGTGCACGTCGCCCTCGGGGTCGTCCGAGCGCCAGGAGACGAGCGTGCTGCGGCCGCGCGGGGCGACCTCGCGGCCGCGGTCGCGCAGCGCGTCCGCGAGCCGCTCCGCCAGCGCCGCGCCGCGCTCGTTGATCCAGTCGAGGCCGGCCTCGCCGAACAGCTCGGCGGCGGCGAGCGACCAGGCGAAGAGCGGGCCGGAGAAGCCGAGGTCGAACCGGCGGGCGCCGGGGTGGGGGATGAGCTCGGAGGCGCGCCCCGGCTCGGCGAGCGACATGTAGCTCGGCCAGGGCGGGATCAGGTCGGCGCACAGGTCCGGGCGGACGTACAGGCAGCCGCTTCCGTCGGGGCCGCAGAGCCACTTCTGGCCAGCCGCCCCGTAGAAGTCGCAGCCGAGCTCGCCGACGTTCGCGGGGATGGCCCCGAGCCCCTGCGCGCCGTCGAGCAGCACGAGTGCGTCGGACTCCGCGAGGGCGCGGGCGTCCACCACCTTGCCCCCCACCCACGAGACGTGCGAGCAGGCGACGAGCCGCGTGCGCGGGCCGATCGCGCTGGCGATCTCGGCGAACGGCGCGAAGCGGACCTCGAAGCCGCGCCGGCGCCGCGCCGCCTCGAGCGGCGCGAGCAGGCCGGGGTGCTCCTCGTCGCTCGTCAGCACCTCGTCGCCGGGTCCCAGCTCCAGGGAGGACAGCACCGTCGACATGCCGTCGGTCGTCGAGCGCGTGAGCGCTACGTCGTCGGGGTCGCAGCCGAGGAAGACCGCCAGCCGCTCGCGGAGGGCGGTGCCGGTGGCGATCAGCCGCTCGAAGTGCGGCCGCCCGGCGCGGCCCTCGACCAGCTCGCGCTCGATCTGCGCGGCGGCGGCCTCCGCGCCGCGCCGCGGCACCGGCCCGTCGGAGCCGGCGTTGAGGAACGCGATCCGGTCGAGCACGGGGAACTCGGAGCGGAAGTCAGCCGGATCCACGGCGTGCGATGCTAGAGCCCGGATGCCCCGATGATCGTCGAGCGATCCATGAACCCCGACTGGCTGTCGAACGCCTACGTCGTCGCCGACGAGCCGGGCGGCCGCGCCGTCATAGTCGACTCAGGCGGCCCGTCGGCGCCGCTGATCGAGGCGATCGAGCGGCACGAGGTCACCCCCGAGGTGCTGCTCCTGACCCACCACCACGGCGACCACGTGGCGGAGAACCACGTCTACAAGGAGCGCTACGGCGTGGAGATCCGCGCACACCCGCTCGAGGCGGAGCACCTGCTCGACGTGGACAGGGCGATCGAGCCGGGCGAGGTGCTCGAGGTCGGCGGCCTGCGTATCGACGCGCTGCACACCCCCGGCCACACCGCCGGGATGCTCGCCTTCCGGGTGAACGACTCCGAGGTCTTCACCGGCGACACGCTGTTCAAGGGGTCGGTGGGCGGTGTCAGGGCGCCGGGCTCCACGAGCTTCGAGGACCTCAGGGAGTCGGTCATGGACGTCCTGATGAAGCTCCCGCACGAGACGGTCGTCCGGCCGGGGCACACCGAGCCGACCACGATCGGCGACGAGTGGGAGCAGAACGCGTTCGTCCGCCTCTGGCGCGGGCTGGACGAGGAGTCGGAGGACCGCTGCCGCGTCGGGGACGAAGAGGCGGTCCTTGTCCTCTTCGCCCCCGACTACGACGGCGGTCACAAGGCCTGGGTCCGCTGGACCGAGACCGGCCGGGACGACATCGTCCCGGGCAGCGCAATCGAGCGCTACTGACCGCAACAGGGGCCAGGCCACTTGTTGCGCGCAACAGGGGCCACGCGCAACAGGGGCCAGGCCACTTGTTGCGTTACTGGCCGCAGACGGGCCAGGGCGCGGCGCCCGAGCGCGCGTACAGCATCGCCGCGCGCCGGTCCTGCTCGGCCTCCGGAGCCGCGGCGGGGTCGCCGCTGCCGCCGACGGACGCCCAGGTCCCGGAGTCGAACTGGTACTTGCCGCGGAACGAGCCGCCGCCGCCGACCGCCTGCGGGTTGCCCCCCGACTCGCATGCGGCGATCGCCTCGAGCGCCGGCGAGACACGGGCCTCTGCCCGAGCCGCCTCACGGCGCTCGCGCGCCTTCCGCCG
>DATENL010000169.1:0-3347 GCA_035275105.1 Thermoleophilaceae bacterium | reverse complement strand
GGGGCGCCGTCGTCACGGGCCGACGCCCAGATCGCGTAGCCGGCCACGGCGCCCAGCGCGGTGAGGACCGCGATCCGGACGGCGCGCCTTCGCGCCAGCAGGCGAGCGCGCTCGATCAGGCGGTCAGCCGCCGCCGGAGCGACGGTCCGAGCAGTGCCATGAGCAGCCCGACGGCCGCACCGCCGAGCACGAACGGAAGCGGCCCGGCGGAGGAGCCGGCACCGGGCGGTGTCGCGGTGCCGCCGCCGCCCGTGTCGATTCCGCCGACTGGCGAGCTCCCGGAGTCAGGGTCCTCGCAGGCGCGGCCGTCGCCGTCGGCGTCGAGGTTGTCGACGTTGTTCGTCGCGCTGCCGTTGTGCTCGTCGAAGAACTGCTGGGCCTCGTCCTGCGAGGTGAAGTCGCCGCAGTCCCTGTCGGCCGCGGCCTTCCTGACGCGCGCGTCGGCATCGTCGTCTCCGTCGACCTGGGCCGTCGACACCTCGGCCTCCTGAGCCCGGCCGTTGCCGCGCACGGACTGCTTGTTCTCGGCCGCCGTCTCCTTGCCCTCGGCGGCGGAGGTGGATTCGTCGGACGCGGCGTCGTCGATCGCCGTAGCCGCCCGGTCCGTGGTGGGCTGGTCCGCCGTGGCCGCGAACGCCGCGCTCGCAAGGACCAGCATCGAAGCCAGAGCCGCGAGAACCGCGGCGACACGAACGCTGTTGACACGCACCCTGGCGCAGAAGGTAATGGTTGAGCGCTTCACTTGCAACGCTCAGTGCCCTACGGCGGCCAGCGCCTCCTCCACGCCGTCGAACAGGCGCACCCGAGCCCAGCGGCCATCGTCGCCGAACGTCCACATCATGGTGGCCGCGGTCGACACGGGCATGTCGCTGCCGCGGCCGTGCCCGACCATCCGCAGCGAGACGATCACGTGGTCCTCCCCGGCGGGGATCAGCTCGCGCGGCTCGACCCGAACGTCGAGCGCCTCCACCTGGCTCTCCCAGGCGGCGCGGATCTCGTCCCTCCCTCGCAGGAGCGGCGACTCGGCCCGGGACAGGAGCGGCTCCCACGTCACGTCGTCGGGCGCCAGGGCCAGCGCCGCGTCGAAGTCGCGGCGATTGAACGCGGCGATGCCCTGCTGGACCACGCCGGCCCTGCTGTCGCGCGGCAACGAGTACCGCCAGACCGCGACGCCGTCCTGCCACTCGTCCGCGTCGAAGACGAAGCCCGCCTTCTCGAGCACGCGGTTGGACGCGTTCCGCTCCGCCAGCGTGTGCGCGATCACCTCGGTCACCCGCCCGTGGGCGAACGCCTCCGCCAGCAACGCGTGCACCGCGGCGGTGGCGAGGCCGCGCCCCTGCCTGGACGGGGCGATCTCGTAGCCCAGCTCGGCGACGCCGTCCTCCGGCGGCCCCTTGAACCCGCCCCAGCCCACCAACTCCCGCGGCTCCTCGGTCACGAACAGCCGCGTGCCCCAGTCGGCGCGGCTCGGGTCGGCGGCGAGCACGTCGCGCAGCGGCTCGAGCGCCTGCCTGAAGGTGGCCCAGCTGGGCACCACGGCGTGACCCAATGCCCGCGCGAGCGCGCCGTCGCCGTCGAGCGCGGCGTTCATCACGTCCACGTCGGCGCGGACGAGCCGGATCACGAGGCGGACCCGCTCAGGGGTGGTCCAGGGCGTTCGGCTGGCCCAGGCGGTAGAGCTCGGCGTCCATGCGCTTCAGCGGCTCCATCTCCGGCGGGTCGTAGAGCTCGTACATCCTCGCCGGCGCCGCCTTCGACCCGGCGGCGTCGAGGAGCGCGTTCACCGCTGCGCGGCCCGACTCGTTGGCGCCCTCCATCGTCGCGAGGTCGATGTTCGTCCTGACGTAGTCGCCGGATAGGACGAGGTTGGGGATCCGCGTCCGCGCCCTCGGCCGCTTCCGCCACGTGCCGACGGTGTTGACCAGGAGCGGCTCGTCGTTCGTGTTCCGGCGCCGTGCCGGCGACCAGGCGATCGCGGGGTCGAGATGCCACGAGTGGATCATGCCGTCGGTGAGCAGGTCCTTCCCGTTGTCGTTCAGGTGCGCCTTGATCTGCTCGAGCACCTCGCGCGCTACCTGCCCCCGCGAGCAGCGCTTCGCCGGCCTGCGGTAGACGATGCCCGGCGTGTCCCAGTCCGAGATGTCGACCGACAGGCAGTCGACAACGCTGCCGTCCCCGTAGTCGCGGCTGAAACGGCGGTGGGCCCAGAACTGGCCCTGGGTCAGCGCGGTCAGCGACCACGGGGCGTCGACGAAGGTCATGTGGCCGCGGACGATCTCGAGCGGCCGCCGCAGGTAGAACTGAATCCCGTTCATCCAGTCGACGTAGAGGTCGTCCATCAGCTCGAGCGACGGGTCGGCGGCGAGCACCGCAGGCGACCACAGGCGGCGCGCGCGCTCGACCGGCATCGCGGACACGAACCAGTCCGCCTCGATGAAGCGCCGGCGCCCGTTCCGGTCGCGCGCCCGCGCCGAGTCGACGCGGCCGCGGTGCATCGAGAGCGCCTCGACGGCGTGACCGACGTGGAAGCGGACGCCTCGCTCGCGCAGCAGGCGCACCCATGGGTCGATCCAGGCCTCGTCGGTGGGCGCGTTCAGGACGCGGTCGGGCGCGCCGTCGTTGCCGCGCCCCTCGAAGTTGCAGACGAACGCCTCGGCCATGTTGCCGATCGTGCGCGTGCTGGCCTTGCGCTCCTTAGCGGCGACGACGGTCCGCGTCAGGCCGCGGGCCAGGACCTTCCTGTACTCCTCGGACTTCCCCTCGGCCCGGATGAAGTCCCACCAGCTCACGTTCTCCCACTGCCCGAAGCGCCGCTCGTCGGAGCTCGTGAGGAACACCATGGCGCGCTCCACGAAGTACGCGAGCTCGTGCGGCGGGATGCCCTTGCCGGAGAGGCCCTCCCAGAGGATCCGCCGCATGCCGTCGGGCGTACGCAGCTCGTTGGGGTCGGGCGCGATCCCGAACACCGTGCCGTCGGCGCGGCCGCCGGTGCGCGGCGACTTCGTCTCGTTCGCGTCGACCAGGTTGTCCCACACGCCGTGAGCGTTGCGGCCGAAGGGGATACGCCGCATCGAGTCGGGCACGTGGTGGTAGAAGCCGGGGAAGAACCGGAAGCCGTGCTCGCCCGGGAGCGGCCGGCGGCCGCCCCGCGCCGTCCCGGACACGCCGATGCTGCGCGCCTTGCCGCCCAGCGCCTTGCGCTCGTAGACGTCAACCCCGAAGCCGCGCTCGACGAGCTCGTGAGCCGCCGCGAGTCCGGCCATGCCGCCGCCGAGGATGGCGACACGGGTCCGACGGTTCGTCACGCCACCGTCAGCGAGTGCAGATCGTGCTCGATCCGGCGCTCG
>DATENL010000168.1:0-10253 GCA_035275105.1 Thermoleophilaceae bacterium | reverse complement strand
CACCCCCGCCCGGGGGGGCCGGACCCGGCGCCGGAGGGCCTCCGCCCCCGCCACCCGGGGGAGGCTACGCGCCGCCTGAGTCTCCGTCGGCGCCCACCGACGCCCCGCCCGGCGCGCCGCCCTCGTACCCGCCCGTGCAGTACGGCGGCGGGTCGAGCTATCCGATCGACCTCCAGGTGGACTACCCCGAGGAAGGGATCTCGCGCTGGCGGCCGCTGCTGCACTGGCTCCTGTTGATCCCGCACTTCTTCGCACTGCTGTTCGTCGGGATCGCCGCGTACGTCGTGATCGCGATCTCGTGGTTCGCGGTGCTGATCACGGGCAAGTACCCGGAGGGGATGTTCAACTTCGTCACGGGCGTCCTCAAGTGGGGCAACCGGGTGGTCGCGTACGAGTACTTCATGACCGAGGACTACCCGCCGTTCACGCTCGACGACGAGCCCGACTATCCCGTCCGGACCCGGTTCGACTACCCGTCGCCGGACGGCAAGATCGCGCGCTGGCGGCCGCTGGTCAACTGGCTGCTCGCCATCCCGCACTTCATCGTCATCTACTTCCTGTTCATCGCGGAGTCGATCATCCTGTTCATCGCCTTCTTCGCGGTGCTGTTCACGAGGAAGTGGCCGCGGAGCATGTTCGACTTCACGGTCGGGATCATCCGCTGGCGCACGCGCGTCATCGGGTTCTACCTGTGGATGACGGAGGAGTACCCGCCGTTCGCGCTCGACTGAGAAAAGCGCCTGCAAACCGTCGCCTGCCTGCGTCATCGGGGGCCGGCCGTGCGTTGCACTGTCCGACCCCCTCTTCCTGGGCACGCTCGGTTCTCGCCGCCTTTCTAGAGTCCAGCAACTGTGGCTGAGGAGCCGCCCAGATCGGACTGGCTTCCGCCGGTTCCGCCCGGGCCGCCTCCCGGCGCGCCGCCGCCGAGCGCCCCGCCGGGCTGGCGCATATCGCCCAAGGCGATCGACCTCGACCCGGACGCTCCGGCGGGCCCCGAGCCGTGGGCCGACCCGGGCAACGCGGTGGCCGGGACCGGGCTCGGGATGTCCGTGGCGGCCTTCGGCCTCCTGGTCTTCGGCCTCGGGATCTTCGGCCTCCCGGTGGCGATCGCCGGCACCGTCCTGTCGGCGATCGCCCGCGGCCGCATCAAGCGCGGCGAGACGCGGCAGGGGCGGGTCGAGGCGAGCGTCGGCCTGGCGGTCGGCGTGGGCACCCTGGTGATCGCGGGCCTGGCCGTGATCGGGTACCTCGCCACGCGCTGAGCGCTCCGGCCGCTCCGCTATCTTGGCCCGCGAGCCCATGGCGGACCCATTCATCAAGCAATACCTCATGACAGCGGGCCCCACGCCCATCCCGCCCGCGGTCTCGCAGGCCATGGCGGAGCCCGTCCTCTACCACCGCGCGCCCGCGTTCGTGGAGGTCTACGCGCGCTGTCTGGGTCGCCTGAAGGACGTCTTCCAGACGCGTAACGACGTCCTCGTCTTCGCCGCCTCGGGATCGGGGGCGATGGAGTCGGCGGTGGCAAACCTCACGCGCCCGGGCGAGCCCGCGCTCGTCGCCTCCTGCGGCAAGTTCGGCGAGCGCTGGGCGGAGCTCGGCGCGGCCTTCGGCGCCCGCGTGGTGCACCACGACGCGGGCTGGGGCAACAGGGTCGAGCCGGCCGACCTCGAGCGCGCGCTCGCCGAGAACGAGGGCGTCGAGGTGGTGTTCACCACGCTGTCCGAGACCTCCACCGGAGTCGTCAACGACGTCCAGGCGCTCACGGAGGTGGCCCACGCGGCCGGCGCGCTGATAGCGGTCGACGCCGTGTCCGGGCTGGGCGCCGTGCCGATCCCGCAGGACGAGTGGGGCGTGGACGTGGTCGTCTCGGGGTCGCAGAAGGCGCTGATGTGCCCGCCCGGCCTCGCGTTCGCCGGAGTGAACGACGCCGCGCTCGCGCGCGCCGAGGAGTCGCCCGGCCGCCGCACCTACTTCGACTGGGGCGCCACCGCCAAGGGCCAGCGCAAGGACCCGCCCGACAGCCCGTTCACGCCGGCGGTCACGCTCTTCATGGGCCTGGACGTCGCGCTCGGCATGATCGTCGAGGAGGGCCTCGAGCAGGTCTTCGAGCGCCACCGCCTGCTCGGCCGCGCCGCGCGCGCGGCCGCGCGCGCCCTCGAGCTCGACCTGTACGGGCCCGAGGACGAGAACGCCAACGTCGTTACCGCGATCAAGCTCCCGGACGGGATCGACGGCGCGAAGGTGCCCAAGCTGATGCGCGACCGCTTCGGCGTCACGATCGCCGGCGGGCAGGGCAAGCTCAAGGGCCAGATCGCCCGCATCGCCCACTGCGGCTACTTCGGCGCGTTCGACGTCCTGACCACGTTCTCGGCATTCGAGATGGCGCTCCGCGAGCTGGGCCACGACGTCGAGCAGGGCGCCGGCGTCGGCGCCGCCCAGGCGGTCTTCCTGGAGGCCGGCGTGCCGGCCGCCGCGCCCGCGTGAACGACCGCCCGCGGGTCCTCGTCAAGGAGAAGATCGGGGACTCCGGCCTCGAGCTCCTGCGCCAGTCGGGCTTCGACGTCGAGGTCGGCGTCGACTGGGACGGCGACGAGCTCGACCGCAGGATCGGCGAGTTCGACGGGATGCTCATCCGGTCGGCCACCAAGCTGGACGCCGGGCTGATCGCGAAGGCCACCCGGCTGCGGGCGGTCGGCCGCGCCGGCGTGGGCGTGGACAACGTCGACGTCGAGGCGGCCACCAAGCGCGGGATCGTGGTCGCGAACGCGCCGCAGTCGAACGTCATCACGGCGGCCGAGCACACGATGGCGCTGCTCCTCGCGCTGGCGCGCAACGTGCCGCAGGCGCACGGCTCGCTCACCTCGGGCAAGTGGGAGCGGTCGAACTTCAGCGGCGTCGAGCTCTACGAGAAGACCCTCGGCATCCTCGGCTTCGGCCGGATCGGCCAGCTCGTCGCACAGCGCGCGCGCGGGTTCGGGATGCGCGTGGTCGCGTTCGACCTGTTCGTCGGCGAGGAGCGCTTCCGCGAGCTGGGCGTCGAGCGCGCCGCGACCTCCGACGAGCTGTACGCCGCCGCCGACTTCATCACGATCCACCTGCCCAAGACGCCCGATACCGAGAACTGGCTCGACGCGAGCGCGTTCGCCAAGATGAGGGACGGCGTGCGGGTGCTGAACGTCGCGCGCGGCCCGCTCGTCGTCGACGACGACCTGAAGGCGGCGATCGACTCCGGCAAGGTCGCGGGCGCCGCGCTCGACGTGTTCCGCGAGGAGCCGGTCACCGATCACCCGCTCTTCGGCTACCCGAACGTGATCGTCACGCCGCACCTCGGTGCGTCCACGGCCGAGGCGACCGACCGCGCGGGGTTCCAGGCCGCCGAGCAGGTCGTCGCGGCCCTCTCGGGCGGGGTGGTCACGAGCGCGGTCAACATGCCGGCGATCAGGGTGGAGGACCTGGAGGAGCTGCGTCCGTTCGTGTCGCTCGGCGACGCCCTCGGCCGGATCGGGGCCGTGCTCGCGCCCGGAGCCTCGGTCGACGCCGTCGAGGTGGAGTACCTGGGCCGGGTCGCCGAGCGCGACACCCGGCTGCTGACGGTCCAGGTCCTCAAGGGCATCCTGCGCGGGCACGTGGAGGAGGAGGTCAACGACGTGAACGCGCCGACCATCGCCGAGGAGCGCGGGATCTCGGTCGCCGAGACGAACCGGCCCAGCGCGCGCGACTTCACGGACCTCGTACGGGTCACCGTCACGAGCGGCGACCGCTCCACGCGGGTGGTGGGCACCACGCTCGGCCGCCGCGACAGGCCGCACCTGCTCGAGGCGTGGGGCTCGCGCTTCAACGTGCAGCTCGAGCCGCACCTGGCGGTCTTCCGCTACGGCGACCAGCCGGGGATGCTCGGCCGCGTCGGCACCGTGCTGGGCGAGGCCGGTGTCAACGTGATCTCGGCCGCCGTCGGTCTCGAGCACGACGACGAGCCGGGCACGGGGGAGGCCGTGATGGTCGTGACGGCCGACAGGCCGGTGCCGCAGGAGGTCGTCGACGAGCTGGTGGCGAGCGACGGATTCCTCGAGGGCCGCGCGGTCAACCTGTAGAGTTGACCAAGAGATGACGTTCCAGCTCTCGCTTCGACTTCTCCTCCTCCCCCCTCGGGGGGAATAGCGCGTGGCGGCCGCGTAGCCGCAAGACCAGCCAGAGGAGACCGAAGCGGAGCAGTGAAAGGGACGACATGACGGACACGACGCAGGAGAGGCGCGACGAGGACCGGGTACGGATCTTCGACACGACGCTGCGCGACGGCGAGCAGTCACCGGGGATCTCGCTCAACCGCGCGGAGAAGCTGGAGATCGCCCACCAGCTCGCGCGCCTCGGCGTGGACGTCATCGAGGCCGGCTTCCCGATCACCTCGCCGGGCGACTTCGACTCCGTCCAGGCGATCGCGCGCGAGGTGCACGGCCCGGTGATCTGCGGGCTCGCGCGGACGAGCTTCCAGGACATCGACGCGGCGTGGAACGCGATCAAGGACTCGGAGCGGCCGCGGATCCACACCTTCATCGCCACGAGCGACATCCACATCGAGCGCAAGCTCCAGACCACGCGCGAGGACGTGAAGGGGCAGGCGCGTGCGGCCGTCGCGCACGCGAAGGGCTACACCGACGACGTGGAGTTCTCGCCCGAGGACGGCTCGCGCTCCGACGTCGAGTTCATGGCCGAGGTGATCCAGATCGCGCTCGACGAGGGCGCGACCACCATCAACGTGCCGGACACCGTCGGCTACACGATGCCGCACGAGTACGGGACGATGTTCGAGGAGCTGTACCGCCTGGTGCCCGACCTGCGCAAGGTGGTCGTGTCGGTGCACTGTCACAACGACCTCGGGCTCGCGGTCGCCAACTCGTTCGCCGGCCTCCAGGCGGGCTGCCGCCAGGTGGAGTGCGCGGTCAACGGGATCGGCGAGCGCGCGGGCAACGCGTCGCTCGAGGAGATCGTGATGCTGCTCCACACGCGCAACTCGAGCGTCGGCCTCTGGACCGGCGCGAACACGCGCGAGATCGCGCGCACCAGCCGCCTCGTCTCGCGCCTCACCGGCTACAGCGTGCAGCCGAACAAGGCGATCGTCGGCCGCAACGCGTTCGCGCACGAGGCGGGCATCCACCAGGACGGCGTCCTGAAGGAGCGCACCACCTACGAGATCATGGACGCGACGACGATCGGGCTCGAGACGAACGCGATCGTCCTCGGCAAGCACTCGGGCCGCCACGCGCTGCGCAAGGCGCTCGAGGAGCTGGGATTCGAGGTCGAGGGCCCGGCGCTCAACACCGCCTTCCGGCGCTTCAAGGACCTGGCGGACAAGAAGAAGGCGATCACCGCCCTCGACCTCGAGGCGATCGTCTCCGACGAGATGCGCCAGTCGCCGGAGTCGTACGCGCTCGAGTCGTTCGACATCGAGGCGTCGTCGGGCCGCGCTCCGCTCGCGCGCGTGGCGATCCGGCTGCCGGGCGGCGAGGTCGCCGAGGGCAACTTCACGGGCGACGGCCCGGTGGACGCGTTCTTCAGCGCGATCAATGCCGCCACCGGCCACGAGGCGAAGCTGAAGGAGTACCACGTGAGCGCGGTCACGGGCGGGCGCGACGCGCTGGGCGAGGTCACGGTGCTGCTCGAGCTCGGCGGGTTCCTCGCTTCGGGCCAGGGCGTGTCGACGGACATCCTCGAGGCGTCGGGTCGCGCCTACCTGCGCGCGCTCGCCAACGCGCTCTCGGAGTCCGCCGCGGCCGAGGCGGAGCACCACCTGCGATCCGTCGACGCCGTCGAGACGCCGACTCCGTGAGCGTCCGCGACTCGCGGCCGGCCTGGATGGTGCTCGACGCCGCGTTCGGGCTGCACAAGGCGGTTTACCGCTTGAGCGGCGGGCTGGTCGGCCACCGCATCCCGTTCGTCCCGCCGATGCTCCTGCTCGACCACGTGGGCGCGAAGAGCGGCACCAAGCGCACGACACCGCTCGTGTACGTCGACGACGGCGAGGCGTTCGTGATCGTCGCGTCGAAGGGCGGCCACCCGAAGCACCCGGCCTGGTACCACAACCTGAAGGCGAATCCGGACACGACCGTCCAGGTCGGCACCCGCAAGGTCGACGTCACGGCGCGCGTGGCGACCGCGGCGGAGCGCAAGCGGCTCTGGCCCAAGGCCGTTGACGCGTGGAGCGACTACGCGAGCTACCAGGAGCGGACCGGCCGCAAGATCCCGCTCGTGATCCTCGAGCCGCGCGGCTAGAGCAGCTCGTCGATCTCGCGGGCCACGCGCTCGCCCGAGCGCACGGCGCCGTCCATGTAGCCGGCCCAGTAGTCGGCGGTCTCGGTCCCGGCCCAGTGGATCCGGCCCACGGGTCGGCGCAGCGCCGGGCCGTAGCGCGTGAGCACCTCGGGAGGGGCGTACGCGATCGGACAGCCGCGGCTCCACCGCTCGCTGCGCCAGTCCGACTCGACGTAGCGCTCGACGTCGCGGGCCTCGTGGCCGAAGAGCGTCTCCAGCTCGGTGACCACCCGGGCGCTGCGCTCCCGCTGTCCGAGCGTCAGGTAGCGCCGGTTGCGGTCGCCGCCCACGAACCCGATGACGATTCCCTTGGTCGCGTCCTCGGGAGAGTCGTCGTAGAAGATCCCCACCGGCCCGTTGATCGAGACCGCGGTCCCGCTCAGGCCCTTGTCGCGCCAGAACGGCCGCTCGTACACCGCCGAGACCTTCGTCAGCGTCCCGTTGGGCATCGTGTCGTTGAGCCGCCGGCGCTGCTCGGGGAGGCCGGGTGAGAAGTGGATCCGGCGCACGAGCGTGGGGGGCATGGCGATCACCGCGCGCTTCGCGTGCACGACCACGTGGTCGGACTCGACGGTCACGCCGTTCGCGCGGCGCTCGATCCGGCGCACGGGCGAGCCGAGCACGACCCGGTCACCGAGCTGCGTCGCCACCCGCTCGCCGATGACCGCCGAGCCGCCGTGGAAGCGATTCTGCTGGGCGCCGCCGCGCGTGTTGAAGTTGCGGTCGAACGTACCGGGGTGCTTGTGGTCGCCGGACTGGGCGGTGAACAGCAGCGCGAAGAGCATCGACACGTCGCGCGACTCGGCGCCCATCTGGGCGCGCAGGGCGGCGTTGACGAGCTCCAGGAAGCGCGGGTTGTCGCTGCCGTTGGCGATGGCGAACTGCTCGAGCGTGCGGCGGTCCCACTCCTCGGCCTTGGGCGCCTTCCACGGCTCCTTCACCGGCACCTGGCGCGATAGCTGGTTGAGCCGCAGGACGATCTTCGCCACGTCCACGATGACCTCGGGGTCGGGCGGCGCGGTCCCCGTCGGGCCGGTGTCGCTCCACTCGAGCCGGTCGCCGTCGGCGTAGTAGACGTTGTTGCCCTGGTTGTACATCGGGAACGTGCCGACGCCCACCTCGTCCGCGAGCCGCTTGACGTGCGTCTGGGTCGGGCCCTGGAACGTGCCGCCGCGCTCGGTGAAGACGCCGTTGCCGAGGTCCTTGTTCACGACGCGGCCGCCGACCCGGTCGCGCGCCTCGAGCACGACCACCGAGTGGGCGCGGCCGACGAGCTCTCGCGCCGCGGTCAGGCCGGCGAAGCCGGCCCCCACGACGACGACGTCCGCGCGCCGCACCCGCCGCCGCGCCAGCGCGCCCGCGGGCACTCCGGCAAGCAACACGCCCGCGCCGGCGGCGCCCAGCACACGGCGCCTGGTGATCGGTCGGTCGAGGTTCACGGCAAGTCCGGTGCTCACGTTACCGGGGCGTCCTTTATTGGCACCTATGGCTACCACTAATGGACACCGTCCCGCCTACGCGGCCTGATCCAGACCCCGCGCGGCGAGCGCCACCGCGCGGGTCTGCCGTCCGAGCACCAGCGACGGGGCGTCGCGCAGGAGGGGCAGCGTGAGCAGCGTGGCCGCGGGGCGGACGGCCGCGACGGTGGCGGTGTCGAGCAACCGCGGCTGGTCGATCCGCGCCATGCGGCGCATGTCGCGCGGGACGATCGCCAGCGCGGCGCGTGCGACCATCCGGATCGGAATCTGGAATGGCAGCAGGTCGCGGGTCAGCGGCGGGCTCAGCACGAACCTGATGGCGTCGCGCGCCGACTCCGAGCAGACGAGGTCGGAGCGCACCGACTCGAAGTAGTCGCGCTGCTCGGCCACGTTCCGCGGCACCATCGACTCGGGCAGGCCGACGAGCGGCGCCACCTCGGCGCCCTCCGCGATGTAGCGGTCCTGCTCCGCCGCCGTCAGGCGGCCGCCGTACGCGCGGTAGGCGGCGAGGAAGGAGTGCCACTCCACGCAGTGGACCCAGAGCTGCGTGTCTGGGTTGTCGGCGCTGAACGCGCGACCGGTGACCGGGTCGGTGCCGCGCACCATGCGGTGCACCCGCCGCACGTGGGCCGCCGCGGCGTCGGCCGTGGCGCGGTCGCCGAAGGTGGTGGCCGTGACGTAGTAGGCCGTGCGCCGCAGCCGGTCGAGCGGCCGCCTGGCGAAGTCGCTGTGCTGCGCGACCCCCGCCATCGCGAGCGGGTGCAGCGACTGCACGATCAGCGCCCGCAGGCCGCCGACGAGCGACACCGGGTGCCCGACGACGCGCCACGCCACCGAGTCGGGGCCGAGGTAACCGTCGTGCGGCACGGGCTCGCTCACAGCATCAGCCTCACCGCGCAGGGTACTCTCGGCGCCCGATGACCCTCGAAGAGGAGCGGGAGCAGGTCGCCGCAGCGTGCCGCCGGCTGGCGGCCGAGGGGCTCGTGGTGGGCACCGCCGGCAACGTGAGCGCGCGCTCGGGCGACCACGTGGCGATAAGCGCGACGGGCGCGGTGCTGGCCGACGCCACGCCGGAGCAGGTGACCGTGGTCGACCTCGACGGCGCAGTCGTCGGCGGCGACCTCCAGCCCACCTCCGAGCTCGACCTCCACCTGGGCGTGTACCGCCGCTACGACGCGGGCGCGGTCGTGCACACGCACGCGCCGATGGCAACGGCGCTCTCGTGCGTGCTCGACGGCGAGCTGCCGTGCGTCCACTACCAGATGCTCCTGCTCGGCGGCCCGGTCCGCGTAGCCCCGTACGCCACCTTCGGCACGCCCGAGCTGGCCGAGGTCGTGCTCGACGCGCTCGACGGGCGCACCGCCGCGCTGATGGCCAACCACGGCGCGATCACGCACGGCGCCGACCTCGAGGGCGCGCTCGACCTCTCGCTGCTCCTGGAGTGGGCGTGCACGGTGTACTGGCGGGCCGCCGCGATCGGCACCCCGCGCGTGCTCGACGAGGGGGAGCGGCAGGCCGTGGTCGAGGCGGCGGTGAAGCGCCGCTACGGGACGACGAGATCGATCGAGGAGGACGCGTGAGCGACGACATGCGGGCGATTGCGATGGGCGTGCACGTGCTCGACGTGCTCGTCCGGCCGGTGGAGGAGATCCCCGAGGGGCAGGGCGGGACCCTCGTCGAGCAGATCCGGATCACCGCGGCGGGGTCGGCCGGCGGCGCGGCGCTCGTCCTGGCGAAGCTCGGCGCCGAGGTGCGGAGCGCCGGGGCGATCGGCACCGACGCGGTCGGCGACATGCTGCTGGGGCTGCTCGAGCGCGACGGTGTCGACACGTCGCTGCTCCTGCGCCGCGACGACGTCCAGACGTCGGCGAGCGTGCTCCCGATCCGGCCAACGGGCGAGCGGCCCGCGTTCCACGTCGTCGGCGCGAACGCCACCTACGGGCCCGACGACGCCCCATGGGACGCGATCGCCGAGGCGACGCACCTCCACCTCGGCGGCCCCGAGTTCATGGGCGGGGAGGCCGCCGCACAGATCCTGTCGCGGGCGCGCGAGGGCGGCACCGTCACGTCCGCGGACATCCTCGCGCCCGGCGACATGGGCGTTCTCGAGTGGATCGCGCCGATCCTGCCGCACCTCGACTACCTGTTGCCGAACGACGAGCAGGTGCTGGGCTTCACCGGCGAGTCCGACCTCACCGCGGGCTGTCGCGCGCTGGTCGAGCGCGGCGCCGGCTGCGTGGTCGCCACTCGCGGGGCGGACGGCGTCCTGATCGTCGACCGGGACGGGGACGACGCGGTGCCGGCGTTCGAGGTCGACGTGGTGGACACGACCGGCTGCGGGGACGCCTTCTCCGCCGGGTTCCTGCGCGGGCTCGCGCTCGGGCGCGACCGCCGGGCCGCCGCCGAGCTCGGCTGCGCGATCGCCGCGCTGGTGGCGCAGGGGCTCGGCACCGACCACGGCGACTTCGA
>DATENL010000167.1:0-8738 GCA_035275105.1 Thermoleophilaceae bacterium | reverse complement strand
CACGGCCGCCGACCTCGACGGCGCCGCGGCCGAGCTGCGCGCGGCTCACCCGGGCGCCGCGGTCCGCACCCTGCCGCTCGACGTCGCCGAGGAGAACGCGGTGGCGACCCTCCTACCGCCCGAGCTCGCCGAGCAGCCGATCGACCTGCTGGTCAACTCCGCGGGCACGTCGACCGTGGGCGAGTTCACCGAGCTCGACCCCGCCGCGCTCCGGCGCGAGATGGACGTGAACTACTTCGGCGCGGCGTGGACCGCGCGCGCCGTCGTCCCGCACTTCCTCGAGCGGGGGCAGGGCCACCTGGTCAACGTCGGCTCGACCGCGTCGCTGATCGGCATCCACGGGTACGCGGCCTACGCCCCGTCGAAGTTCGCCCTCTACGGGCTGTCCGAGGTGCTGCGCGCCGAGCTCCGGCCGCGCGGGATCGGCGTCACGATCGTCCTCCCGACGAGCACGCGAACGCCGATGCTCGAGCGCGAGCTCGAGGAGGCGCCGCCCGAGACGAGGGCGATCATCACGTCCACCCGGATACTCGAGCCGCGCGAGGTGGCCGAGGCCACGCTCGCCGCGGTCGCGAGGAACCGCTTCGAGGTGATCCCGGGCCGCGACGTCGCGCTCCAGGTCCGCGGATACCGCATCGCCCCGGCCATCGGCCGCCGGGTGGTAGACCGCAACGCCCGCCGATGAACGCAACAAGGGGCCAGGCCACCTGTTGCAGCGCCCGCGAGGTGATCGAGACCCTCGCCCCGCTCGAGCGGCGCGCGTGCTCGGACGGGGAGCGGCAGGCCGCGGAGTGGATCGCGGAGCGGCTCCGGCGGGCGGGATGCGAGGTCGCTATCGAGGAGGAGGACGCGCGCGGCCTCTACATGCCGACCCTCGCCGGGCTGGGCGTCGCCGGGATCGCCGCGGCGCTGCTGACCATCGCCGGCCGCCGCGTGCTCGGGGCGCTCGTCTCGCTCCTGGGTGCAGCCGCGCTCGTCGACGAGGCCCAGAACGGCCCGCGTCTCCTGCGGCGCGCGCTGCTCCCGCGCCGTACCACCGTCAACGTGGTCGCCCGCAGCGGCCCGGATGACGCAGCGCGAACGCTCGTGGTCCTCGCCCACCACGACGCCCACCAGACTGGACGCCTCTACGACCAGGCCCTGCTGATGGCCGTGCACCGCCGCGCGCCGTGGCTGATCGCGCGAATGCGGACCTCGCTGCCGCAGTGGTGGGTCGGCCTCGCCGGGCCCGCGCTCACGCTTCTGGCCGCGGCGACGGGGCGAAGGCGCCCGGCGGTGGCCGCGCTGCCGGTGCTCGCGGTCGGGACCGCGGCGGCGGGTGAGGTTGCGCGGAACCCGGTCAGCCCCGGAGCGAACGACAACCTCTCGGGCGTCGCCGCGCTGGTGACCGTCGCCGAGCTGCTCGCCGAGCGCCCGCTCCCGCACACCCGCGTGATGCTCGTCTCGTGCGGCGCCGAGGAGGCGCTGCAGGAGGGGATCCGGGGGTTCGTGGCCCGGCACGACCTCGACCCGTCCAGCACCAGCTTCCTCAACCTCGAGACGGTCGGGTCGCCGCGGCTCATCATGCTCGAGGGGGAGGGCCCGATCTGGATGGAGGACTACTCGGACCCCGGGTTCCGCGACCTGGTGGAGCGCTGCGCGCGCGACGCCGGCGTCGAGCTCGAGCGTGGCTTCCGTGCGCGCGCGTCAACCGACAGCGTCATCCCCAGCCGCGCCGGCCACCCGACGGCGACGATCACGTCGATCACCCCGTGGGGGGCGCTGGCCAACTACCACCTCGTGACGGACCTGCCCGAGAACGTCGACCACGGCAGCGTCGAGCGCGCGGCACGGCTCGCGTACGGCGTCGCGGCCGCAATCGGGTGATCCGCCTCCCCTGAACTGGGGGGAGTGGTACGGTCGCCTCGGCATGGCGACAGCTACAGCCGACGCCCCGGCTGGGACTCGCAGAGCTCGGGGGAAGCGCGTCCTCGGAGACCTCGACGGGCTCCGAAACGACCCGCTCGGACTGTTCTCGCGCGCGGCCGCGACGGGCGAGGAGGTCGTGCGCTTCCGGGCCGCCCACCGGTCGGTCTTCCTGCTCGCCGGCCCGCGCGCGATCGCGCACGTCGGGATCCACAACCGCGAGAACTACGTCAAGGGCGTGAGCTACGACGCGCTGCGCGTACCGCTCCCGAACGCGCTCCTGACGATCGACGGCGAGGGCGCGCGCGAGCGCCGGCGCCTCCTGATGCCGCTGTTCGCGCGGCGCACCGTGATCGATCAGGTCCCGACGATCGTCTCGGCCGTCGAGTCGCTGTGCGAGCGCTGGGACGGCTTCGCCGACAGCGGCGAGGAGTTCGACGCCGCGAGCGAGATGAACCGCCTCACCTTCGACGTCGTCGGGCGCATCCTCGTGGGAACCGAGCTGGGGCCGGACATGGACCACCTGGAGGCCCGGCTGGCCGACGCGAGCGCGTGGGTGGCGCGCCGCACGCGTGCCCTCGTCCCGCTCCCGCCCAGCCTCCCGACCCCGGGCAACGTGGCCTATCGCCGGGCCTATCGCGACCTGGCCCGCTGGGCCGACGGCCTGATCGAGACCCGCCGCGACCCGGAGAAGACCGGCGCGGTGGCGCGGCTGATCGCGGCCGGGCGCGACAGGCCGCTCACCACCCGCCAGCTCCGTGACGAGATCGCCGCCTTCCTGATGGCGGGCTACCAGACCACCGCCTCGGCGCTGTCGTGGGCGTGGTACCTGCTGGCCCGGCACCCCGACGAGCAGGACCGGCTCGGCGAGGCGGCACGGATCGCGCTCGACCGCGAGCCGCCGGACGCCGAGCGGCTCGACGTGGCCCCGTACATCGGCCAGGTGCTCGACGAGACGATGCGGCTCTATCCGCCGGGCTGGGCCTTCACGCGCACCCCGCTCGCCGACGACGAGGTCGCCGGGCACCCCATCCCCGCGGGCTCGATCGTGATCGTCAGCTCGTACGCCAACCACCGCAGCCCGCGCCTGTGGGACCAGCCGGAGCGGTTCGACCCCGAGCGCTTCGCGCGGGGACGCCGGAACACCATCCCGGCCTACGCGTACTTCCCGTTCGGCGTCGGCCCGCACGCGTGCATCGGCAAGCACATGGCGGAGATCGAGGCGCGGCTGGCGCTGGCGATGCTCGCCCGCCGCTACCGGATCGAGGCGCTGGAGCGCGACGAGGTGCCGCCGACGCCGGCGATCACCCTGACCCCGGGGCGGCCGATCCGGGTTCGGGCGGTGCGGCGCTGACGACCGCGCGCACGCTGATCGCGATCGCGCTGATCGCGACGGGTACCGTCTGGCCGTCAGCCGCGGCGGGCGATTCGCCGGCCGGACCCGACTGCACCGGCCCGGCGAGAGACCCGAAGCCGGCGACCGCGGCCTGGTACGAGCGCGAGGCCGACAACGCGTGGTGCGGCGAGCAGCGCTACTGGGACACGACGACGAACCCGGCGTACGCGGCCGCCTACGCGCGGCTCGACGCCCGCCCGGGCGGCGTGCCTCCCGAGGACCCCTTCCGCGACCCGTCGCTCTGGCGCGGTTCTCGCTTCCGGCACCAGCGGGTCTCGTTCAAGAGTCCCTCGGGGCAATCGCTCGCCGGTCACCTCTTCCGGCCGTGCGACGCGTCGTGTCGCCGGATGCCCGCCGGCCTCCGCCGGCACGGGCCGCGCTACCCGGGCGTGGTGATCGTGCACGGCGGCGCCGCGAGCCAGGAGATGTACTTCTGGGCCGCCGAGGCGCTCGCGGAGGCCGGCTACATGGTCCTCACCTTCCAGATCCCGGAGCCCGACAACTCCTCGTCGGACTTCCACTACGCGGACGCCAGGGCCGCGCTCGACTACTTCCTCGCGCGCCCGGGGCACCGCACGCGGGCGGGCGAGGTGAACCCGCGCTGGGCGCAGCTCGACAGGCGGCGCATCGGGCTCGCCGGGCACTCGGCGGGCGGAGCGGCGGTCAGCCGCCTCGGACAGGAGGACCGGCGCGTGTCGGCGCTCGTGTCGTGGGACAGGGCGCAGTCGTCGACGATGCCGGCGCGGCTGCGCATCCGCAGGCCGGCGCTGTTCCTGGTCGCCGACTACCTCTGCCAGCAGGTCCCCGTCTGCGTCCCGCAGCCGTTCTGCAAGCTCCAGGAGTGCCACCCACCGGAGTCGTTCACCTCGCCCCCCGACCGCCTCGGCCCCGGGAACAAGGACGAGGACTTCCGCCGCGTTCGGGGTGCGGGCGTCGACAGCATGAAGATCACCCTCCGGGCGGCGACGCACCTCGACTTCACCCAGTTCACGCCCGGCACCGGGAGCCGCTACGGAGCCGCGGTCTCGCTCTACTACACGCTCGCGTGGTTCGACCGCTATCTACGCGGGACACGGGGCGGACTCCAGCGGCTCCTGGCTCGCAGGTTCGACCGCTCCGCCGACGTGCACAACGTGAGCGGCGGGACATACGACGCGAGCCGCGACCGCAACGTGCCCGCCTTCATCGCCGGGCAGGCGGTGCGCGACCGCCTGTCGTTCGAGTTCCGGTCCGCCTACTACCTGGGCCGCGGCAGATACAGCTGCGCGAGCATGCGGGGCGGCTGCCCGCGGCCCGGCGCGCGCTGACCGTGCGGATCGCGACCTGGAACGTCAACTCGGTCAAGCAGCGCGTGCCGCGGCTGTTGCCGTGGCTGGACGAGCGCCGGCCCGACGTCGTCTGCCTCCAGGAGACGAAGCTCGCCGACGACGCCCTCAGGGACCTGCTCGGCGACGAGCTCGCCGGCCGGGGCTACGAGCTCGCGGCCCACGGCGAGCGAACCTGGAACGGCGTGGCAATCCTCTCGCGCGTCGGGCTCGAGGACGTGGCGACCGGGCTGGGCGAGGGTGCGCCCGGCTTCCCCCACCCGGAGGCGCGGGCCGTCGCGGCCACCTGCGGCGGGATCCGGGTCGTCTGCGTGTACGTGCCGAACGGGCGCGTGCCCGGTTCGGAACACTACGAGTACAAGCTCGCCTGGTTGGCCGCGCTGCGCGAAACGGTCGCCGCCGGCCCGAAGGAGAGCGTCGTGTGCGGCGACTTCAACATCGCACCGACGGACGAGGACGTGTTCGACCCCGAGGCGTACGTCGGGCAGACGCACGTGACCCCGCCCGAGCGCGAGGCGCTGGCCGAGCTCCAGGCGCTCGGCCTGCGCGACGTCGTGCGCGAGCGCTGGCCGGAGGAGACGGTGTTCACCTACTGGGACTACCGGGCGGGGATGTTCCACCAGGACCTGGGCATGCGGATCGACCTCGTGCTGGCGAGCGACCGGGTCGCGGGCCGCGTGGCGGCCGCCTGGGTGGACCGCCAGGCGCGCAAGGGGAGCGGACCGAGCGACCACGCGCCGGTGATCGTCGACCTGGACGAGGCGCCGGACGGCGACGTCGGGCCGGTGGTTCCGCCGCCGTCGCGCCCCGTTCGCAGGCGAGGCGCGCGGAAGCTGCCCCAGGCGGGCTGAGGCGGCCGCGGCCTAGCGCTTGCGGTCGCGGTCGCGCGACGGCTGGACGCGCTTGGGCTCCCCCGGCATCTTCGGATAGTCGGGCGGGTACGGCATGTCGCCCTCGCCCTCGGCCTCGTCCCGCTCGTACATGTCGAGCAGCGGGTCGAGCGAGTGGGCGGCGTCGTCGATCGCGGCGTGGCGGTCGCCGACCTCGGCGAAGCGCGCCGGCATGGTCGCGACTGTGAAGTCCTCGGGCGCGACCTCGGCCAGCTCGTCCCAGGTGACCGGCGCGGACACCGGCGCGCCCGGCTTCGGCCGGACGCTGTACGCCGAGGCGATCGTGCGGTCGCGCGCGTTCTGGTTGTAGTCCACGAAGATGCGCTCGCCGCGCTCCTCCTTCCACCACTTGGTCGTGACCATCTCCGGCAGCCGCCGCCCGAGCTCGCGCCCGAACGCGATCGCCGCGTGCCGGACCTCGGTGAAGGTCCAGCGCGGCTCGATCCGGACGTAGATGTGCACGCCGCGGCCGCCCGACGTCTTCGGGAAGCCGACGTAGCCGAGCTCGTCGAGGAGCACGCGGGCCTCGCCGGCAACGCGCACGGCGTCCGCGAAATCCGTTCCCGGCTGGGGATCCAGGTCGAGGCGCAGCTCGTCCGGGTGGTCGACGTCGTCGCTGCGTACGGGCCAGGGGTGGAAGGTGATCGTGCCCATGTGCGCGGCCCAGGCGACCACCGCGACCTCCGTCGGGCAGATCTCGTCGGCGTGGCGGCCGGACGGGAACTGGATCCGCGCGGTCTCCACGTAGTCCGGCGCGCCCTTCGGGATCCGCTTCTGGAAGAAGGCGTCGCCCCCGCCCTTCTCGCGCGTCGAGAGAACCATGCCGGGGTGCACGCCCTTGGGCCAGCGCTCGAGGGTCGTAGGCCGCCGGCGGAGCGCTCGCATGATCCCGTCCCCGACGGAGACGTAGTACTCGGCCACGTCGAGCTTCGTGATCGCGGGCGTGCGCTCGGTCGCCGGGAAGATCACGCGGTCGGGACTGGTGACGCGGACCTCGCGGCCGCCGGCCTCGATCGTGGTCTCGTTCGCCACCCGGACCGCTACCGCAGCTCCGCCGAGCTCTTGCCCAGCAGGCGCCGCGCGACCACGAGCAGCTGGATCTCCTGGGTGCCCTCGAAGATGTCGAGGATCTTCGCGTCGCGCGCCCACTTCTCGAGCAGCTCGCTCTCGCCGTAGCCGACGCTGCCGCAGAGCGCGACGCAGCCGAGCGCGATGTCGACGCACGCGCGCCCCGCCTTCGCCTTCGCCATCGAGGCGTGGAGCGAGTTCGGCTTGCGGTTGTCCGCCATCCAGGCCGACTCGAGCATGAGCAGGCGCGCCGCCTCGTAGTCCCCCTCCATCCGGATCAGCTCCGCGGCCGCGTGCGGCTGGACGCTCGGCGGCGCCTCGTAGTCGGGGGCGATGCCGGCACCGGCGAGCTGCGCCCGCGTCTCGTCGAGGCACGCGCGCGCGACGCCGACGGCCATGGCCGCCACGAGCGGCCGCGTGTTGTCGAACGTCTGCATGGCGCCGGCGAACCCGGTCTCGATCGCGGGGTCGCCGAGCAGGTTCTCCTTCGGCACGCGGCAGTCCTCGAGCACGAAGTTGGCGGTGTCCGAGGCCCGGATCCCGAGCTTCTTCTCGAGGCGGTCGAGCTTGAGACCCGGGTTGTCGCGCTCGACCACGAACGACTTGATCGCCGCCCGGCCCTTGCTCGGGTCGAGGGTGGCCCAGACGACGAGCAGGTCGGCGCGCTCGCCGGCGGTGACGAAGATCTTCTCCCCGTTGAGCACGTACTCGTCACCGTCGAGGGTCGCGGTCGTGCGTATCGCGGCCGAGTCGGAGCCCGCGGCGGGCTCGGTGATGGCCATCGCGGCCCAGCGTCCCTCGAACCGCTCGAGCTGCTCCTCGTCGGCGACCGAGGCGATCGCCGCGTTGCCGAGCCCCTGGCGAGGCAGCGAGAGGAGCAGCGCCACGTCGCCCCACGCGATCTCGACGATGCTCAGGCAACTGGCCATGTTGCTGCCATTGCGATTGCCCTCGTCGGCGCCCTCCGCGCGCCGGACTCCGGTGGCGCCCGCGCCGGAGATCCCTCCGCCGGTCCCGGCGCCCTCGATCACGGCGGCGAGCATGTCGAGCTCCTTCGGGTACTCGTGCTCGGCGCGGTCGTATTTGCGCGAGATCGGTCGCAGCACCTCGGCGGCCACCTGGTGCGCCTGCTCGACGAGCGGCCGGAATTTTCTTGGCGTCTCGAGGTTGATCATCGTCAGACGAGCAGCGCTCCCTCCATCACCCCGGCGGCGCACAGATCGCGGTACCAGCGCTCGACCGGGTGCTCGCGGACGTAGCCGTGGCCGCCGAGCAGCTGCACGCCCTTCGACCCGATCGTCATGGCCTTCTGCGCGCAGAGGGTCCTCGCGACCGCCGCCTCACGCGCGAACGGCTCGCCGCGGTCGGCGCGCGCGGCGGCGCGGTAGGTCAGAAGGCGCATCGCCTCCAGCTCGATCCCGATGTCGGCCACCGAGAAGGCCACGGCCTGCCTGTGGCTGACGGGCTCCCCGAACGCCACGCGCTCGTTGACGTACGGGATGACGTAGTCGAGGACGGCCCGTGCGGTGCCCACGGCCAGCGAGCACCACGCGATGCGCGCACGCTGAACGCACTCGGAGTAGACGTGCCGCTCTCCCCCGCCGACCAGCGCCGTCCGGGGCACCCTGACGCCCTCCAGGACGAGCCGGCCGGTGGCGGCCGCGCGCAGGCCCATCGCAGGTTCGGGCTCGACGCCGATGCCCGAGCTGCTCGACTCGACCACGAACAGCGCCGGGCCCCGGTCCTCGAGCTGCGCCGCCACGAGGAACAGCTCGTCCTCACGGGCGCGAGGGACGAGCGACTTGACGCCGTCGAGCTCGTAGTCGTCACCGACCGGGCGCGCGCGGGTGTCGAGCTGGAACGGGTCGAACAGCGGCCTCGGCTCGAGCAGCGCGAGCGCGGCGGCGGGCGGGTCGTCGCCGGCGAGCTCGGGGAGGTAGCGGGCCTGCTGGTCGGCGTCGCCCCACAGCCCGAGTGCCGTGCCCACCGCCGCGGGGGCGAGACAGGCAACGGCGAGCCCCATGTCGCCCGTGGCGAGCGCCTCGCCCGCCAGCACGGCCGTCACGGCCGAACGCTCGTCGACGACGCCCCCGAGCTCCTCCGGGATGCCCAGCATCGCGGCGCCGAGCTCCACGCTCGCCGCGAGAACGTCCC
>DATENL010000166.1:0-2846 GCA_035275105.1 Thermoleophilaceae bacterium | reverse complement strand
TCGGCGACGACCTGCTCGCGGCGGCGACGGAGGCCAAGCGCGTGGCGTCCGAGGCCGTCCGGGACGGCCTGCGGGGCGTGGGGCGGGGGGCCGGACCGGTCAATGCGCTGAGACTCGGCGCGAAGGTCGGCGGAGCGGCGGGCGGCCTTTGACATAATCGCCCGACGATGAAGTTCCTGCGCATGAAGCCGGGCCACGGAGAGGTCCTCATCGCGGAGGGCGACGTCGACGTGGCCGGGGACGAGGAGCGCCTCGTGGAGGAGTTCCGCCGTCAGCTCGACCAGGGGCTGTGGGCCGCCGTGCCCAGCCGTACGCCCGCGGGGCGGCGGCAGGCGCAGATGGTCAAGGCGTTCGACGAGATCCCGCGCGACGCCGATCGCGTCATCTTCTTCCCCCGCGCCGCCGGCGGCGCCTGAGACCGGGCTTCGGGGGGAAACACGCCACGATGCTGCTCGCTTCGATCGCCATCGGCGTCGTCATCGTGGCGCTCCTCTGGGACCTCCTGCTGCCGCCCGCGCGCGAGGCCTTCGAGCGCTACCGCGCGCGGCGCGCGATCGTGCCGAACGCGTCCTACGACCCGGGCCGTGAGCGCCGGGCCGAGCAGCGGGCGCGCGAGCTGCTGCGCTCGTGCGTCAACGACGAGGAGTGGGCGATGTACCGCGATCTCGGGTTCATCAGGGTCCATGGGCGGCTCGCCGCCGAGGGTCCGGACGGCCTGGTCGTGCAGCGGCGCCGGCGCCGCGACACGGGCTCATCTCCGTACGCGTACCTGATCTACCCCCACAAGCCGATCGTCGCCTACGTACCGGGCAGCGGACGGCTCCTCAGCGAGTACTGCGTCGAGTTCCCCGACCTCGCGGCGGCGATCTCCGACTCGCGCCTGCCGGATTCCGACGACGTCCTCGCCAAGTGGATGGCGCTGACCGGCGACGAGCGCCGACTGATCGCCGACGCCAACATGCACCTTCCGGGGCGCCAGGTCGATCCGGATCGCGTGCGGCGCGACCTCTGGCGGCTCGCGGAGTGGGAGCGCCTGCGCCGCGGCTCCACCGCCACTCGATGACCGGCCCGGACCGGCTGCGCAGTCGCGCGATCCTCGAGGGCCCGGCGCGAGCGCCGGCTCGCGCCTACCTGAAGGGGATCGGGTTCGACGACGACGCCCTCCAGCGGCCGATCGTCGGGATCGCGAACACGTGGACCGAGACGATGCCGTGCAACTTCCACCTGCGTGGGCTCGCCGAGCGGGTGAAGGACGGGGTGCGCGCCGCGGGCGGCACGCCGATGGAATTCAACACCGTCGCGATCTCGGACGGGATCACGATGGGCACGCAGGGCATGAAGACCTCGCTGATCAGCCGCGAGGTGATCGCCGACTCGATCGAGCTCGTCGCGCGCGGTCACATGTTCGACGGAGTGGTCGCGCTCTCGGGCTGCGACAAGACCATCCCGGGCTGCGTGATGGCGCTGGCGCGCCTCGACGTGCCCAGCCTGATGCTCTACGGGGGCTCGATCGCGCCCGGCAGCTTCCGCGGGCGCGACGTCACGATCCAGGACGTCTTCGAGGCCGTGGGGGCCCACGCGGCGGGCGACATGAGCGACGAGGACCTGGCGGAGCTCGAGTCGGTCGCCTCGCCGGGGTCGGGCGCCTGCGGCGGCCAGTACACGGCCAACACGATGGCGACGGCCTTCGAGATGCTCGGCATCTCCGCGATGGGCAGCTCGATGGTGCCCGCCGAGGACGGCAAGAAGGGCCAGACGGCCGAGGACTGCGGCCGGCTCGTCCTGCGGCTGATCGAGGAGGACGTTCGTCCAAGCTCGATAATCACCCGCCCGGCGATCGAGAACGCGATCGCCTGCGTGGCCGCCACCGGCGGCTCGACCAACGCGGTCCTGCACCTCCTCGCGCTCGCGCACGAGGCCGGGATCGAGCTGACGATCGACGACTTCGACCGGGTGAGCGAGCGCACGCCCCTGCTCGCCGACCTCAAGCCGAGCGGGCGCTTCGTGGCCACCGACCTCTATCGCGCCGGCGGAGTGCGACTGATCGCCAAGCGGCTCGCGGACGCCGGGATCCTGCACGGGGACGCGCCCACGGTCACCGGGCGAACGATCGCCGAAGAGGCCGCGGACGTCGAGGAGGCGCCGGGCCAGGAGGTGGTGCGGCCGCTCGACGATCCGATCAACCCCACCGGCGGCCTGGCGATCCTGCGCGGCAACCTGGCGCCCGACGGCTGCGTCGTCAAGCTGTCCGGCAAGGGCCGGCTGCGGCAGGAGGGCCCCGCGCGCGTGTTCGAGTGCGAGGAGGACGCCTTCGCCGCCGTGCAGCGGAAGGAGATCGAGGCCGGCGACGTGGTCGTGATCCGCAACGAGGGGCCGTCCGGCGGCCCCGGGATGCGCGAGATGCTCGGCGTGACCGCGGCGCTGGTGGGGGAGGGGCTGGGCGAGTCCGTGGCGCTGCTGACCGACGGCCGCTTCTCCGGCGCCACGCACGGGCTGATGGCCGGCCACGTGGCCCCCGAGGCGCCGCGCGGCGGCCCGATCGCGGCCATACGCGACGGGGACAAGATCGTCTTCGACGTCGAGGCGCGACGGCTCGACGTCGAGCTGTCCGACGACGAGATCGCGCAGCGCGTGGCGGACTACGAGCCGCCGCCCGCGACGCTGAACGGGGGCGTGCTCGGCAAGTACGCCCGCCACGTCGGGTCCGCCGCCGAGGGGGCCGTCACCTCGTAGCGGCACTACGAGGCGGCGCGGCTAGCTCGACTCGCTGAGCTCGCGGGCCGGGGCGCCGCCGTTGGCGCCGGCGCCGTTCGAGCCCGCCTCGGCCGTGGGCTCGCCGACCGCGG
>DATENL010000165.1:0-3409 GCA_035275105.1 Thermoleophilaceae bacterium | reverse complement strand
CGTCAGGAGCCAGAAGTAGGCCGCCTCGAGCGCCGCAGAGGCCGCTACGTACGGGAGCGCGGCGCCGTCGACGTCCCAGAAGGCGACCGCGAACGGCGCCAGCAGGGCGACCCCGACGGGCAGCGCCAGCGCGGCGGCGGCGCGGGGGTCGGGTGCGCCCGCCAGCAACAGGTTCCAGCCCGCGTGCACGGCCGCGGCCGCACCCGCGAGGGCCAGCGCCCCGGCGCTCAGACGGGTGCCCTACTTCGCGTAGAGCGCCTCGATCTCGTCCTTGTACTTCTCGTAGATCGGCTTGCGCTTGAGCTTCATCGTCGGCGTCAGCTCGTCGCCGCCGGGCTCCCAATCGGTGGGCAGGATCTTGAACTTCTTGATCTGCTCGACGCGGGCGAGGTTCTCGTTGCCGCGCTCGATGCCCTCCTCGACCGCCGCGACGACCTTCTCGTCTTCGGCGAGCTCCTCGAGCGGCTTGCCCTCGAGGCCGTTCTCGCGCGCGAACCCCGGCAGCGCGTCCGGGTCGAGCGTGATCAGGGCCACGTTGAACGGCCGCCCGTCGCCGATCGCGATCGCCTGCCCGATCAGCGGGCTCGCGCTCTTGACCTTGGCCTCGATGTTGGCCGGCGACATGTTCTTGCCGCCCGCGTTGATGATCAGCTCCTTCTTGCGGTCGACGATCTTCAGGAAGCCGTCGTCGTCGAACTCGCCGATGTCGCCGGTCATCAGGAAGCCGTCGTCCGTGAACGTCTCCTTGGTCTTCTCGTCCTGGTTGCGGTAGCCCTTCATCACGACGCCGCCGCGGATGAGGACCTCGCCGTCCTCGCCGAGCTTGACCTCGATGCCGGGCGCCGGCGGCCCCACGGTGCCGATCTTGATCTTGTCCGGGCGGTTGCACGTGCCCGCGCCGCAGGTCTCCGACATGCCCCACAGCTCGGCCAGCGGCAGGCCGATCGCGTGGAAGAACTCGATCACCTCGCGCGGCGTCGGGGCGGCCCCGACGTTGAGGGACTCGAGCTCGTCGAGCCCCAGGCCGGCGCGGATCTTCGAGAACACGGCCGCGTCGAGCTTCTCGTACTCGTCGAGCAGCTCCTGCGGGACCTCCTCGCCGGCCTGCTCCATCCGGACCTTCTTGAGCCCCACCTCCAGCGCGTGCTTGGCGCCGGCCTTCTTCTCCGCGTCCTGCTCGTTCTCGATCCCCGCCTCCATCGCGGCCTTCAGCTTCTCGAAGATCCGCGGCACCGCGAAGAACCAGCTCGGCTTGACCTCCGGCAGGTAGCCGACCACCTGGCGGGCGTCCGGGCAGCACGTGACCGTGAAGCCGAACATGATCGGCAGGTAGTGCGTGCACGAGCGCTCGGCGATGTGGGCCATCGGCAGGTACGACACCGCCCGGGCGCCGTCGGGGAACTGGATGATCTGGTCGAACGAGCGACCGGCCGACAGCTCGTTCTCGTGCGTGATCTGCACGCCCTTCGGCGGCCCGGTCGTCCCCGACGTGTAGATCAGTGTCAGCACGTCCTCGGGCTCGACCGCCTTCCACGTCGCCTCGAAGTCAAAGCCCTCCTCGGCGCTGCCCTCGAGGTCGTCCAGGGAGAGCGTGCCGTCCACGGGCTCGTCGACCACGATCACGTGCTCGACGCTCGAGCACGCGTCCTTCACCTTCATGATTGTGTCGAGGTACTGCTTCTCGGTGACGACGATGCGGTTCTCCGCGTCGCTCACGAGGTACTCGATCTGCTCCGCCGAGTACGTGTTGTAGATCGAGAACGGCGTGGCCCCGACGTGCATGGCGGCCGCGTCGACCCAGTGGAACTCCGGCCGGTTGGTCAACAGGACCGCGATGGTCTCCCCGCGGCCAAGGCCGAGGCCCGCGAGCCCGGCGGCGAGCGCGCGCACCTTCTCCGCGTACTCCCCCCAGGTCATGGTGAACTCGTCGCCCTTCGTGCGCAGCGCGACGCGGTCGGGGTGCTCGCTGGCGGTCACCTGGAAGGCGGCGCACAGCGTGGGCTCCTGGAGCGCCTTGTACTCGACGCGCTCTCGTTCGGTGGTCGTTGCCTCCATCACTCCCCCTGTGGCTCAGCCGTTCATCAGGGAGGATATTGCTCGGAGAGCGAAAAGGAGACGCGCATGGGCAACCGATCCGTCATCTCCGCCGGCTGCGTCGCCGCCCTGCTCGTGACCGGGTGCGGCGACGACGGCGCGACCATCGACCACACGACGCTCGAGAAGGCGATCGAGGTGAGCGTCGCCCGCCAGCGCCACGAGATCGTGATCGTCGCCTGCCCCAAGGGGGTCGAGGCGGAGAAGGGCAAGAAGTTCAAGTGCGTCGCGACGCGGGCGAACGGCGAGCAGGTGAAGTTCCGCGTGACCGCCAAGGACGACAAGGGGAACGTGCGCTACGTCGGTCTCGGCGCTCGCTCGAAGTAGCGGAGCAGCTCTGCTGGCCGCGGCGGCCCTGGCCGGCTGCGGCGGCGCCCCGGACCTCCCGGTCGAGAAGGTCGCCGGACGGGTGGCGAACATCCGCGACCTCAGCTTCGAGCGCGTGCCCAAGGCGCGGGTGCTCCCGCAGGCAGAGGTCCTGAAGGTCGCCAGGCGCAACCTCCGCGCCGAGCTCGCACGCCTCCCGGAGGCGCAGCGGGCGCTGCTCGAGCAGGACCGCCGCATCGGTGGGCAGCTCCCGGTGCTCACCGGGCTCGTCGACAGCCTGCCGACCGGGGCGAACATCGGCGAGGTGGTGCAGCTCGAGGGCCTTTACGACGAGCGCGACGCGAGCGTCTTCCTGATCAAGGGAACGTTCAGGGGCAGGCGCCAGACGGAGTCCGTGCTCGCCCACGAGCTCACGCACGCGCTCGACGACCAGACGTCAGGCCAGGCGCGGATCGAGGTGAAGCTCGTCTCCGACGCCAGCGACGCCGAGCGCGCCGTGCGCGAGGGATCCGCGACGCTCACCCAGCTCCTCTACGAGCGCCGCTACCTGGGCGAGCGCAAGCCGATCGCCGCGAAGCTGAGGACCCCCTCCACCGTCGGCGCCTCGCGCCTCGAGCGCATCGCGGGGTACGAGCTCGACTTCGTCTACGGCAAGGGCGCGCTTTTCCTCGACGCGCTGTACCGCCGGGGCGGGGCGACCCTCGTGAACCGCGCGGTGCGCAACCCCCCGGTCACCACCGTCAGCATCCTGGACCCGTCGCGCTGGCCCGATGACGACGACGCGGTCCGCCCCACGAGCGGCGGCACGCCGGGGCCGGGCTGGACGCGCAGCTACCAGGGCACGTTCGGGGCCGCGGGCACCGAGGAGCTGCTGTTCCTGGCCGCGCCGCGGGCCTCGGTCGCGCGCCTCGTGCGCGAGTGGGCGGGCGGGACCGTCGAGATCTGGCAGCGCCCGGCGGCCGTGCGCGCGAAGGCGGTGCCGACACGG
>DATENL010000164.1:0-9537 GCA_035275105.1 Thermoleophilaceae bacterium | reverse complement strand
GTGAGCTTGCTGGGCAAGTCGGTGCGCAGCCAACGCGACACGCGCACCGGCAGCGTCGAGATGATGATCTCGTCGAAGCCACGCAGGTTGACCGCGTCGGACACGGCATCCAGCGGGTTGTGGTCGCCGATGATCCCTTCGATGTGCGATCCCGCCGCCTCTTCGAGCAACGGGAGCGCCAGCTCCAGGATGGCTCCAGCTTCGCTCCGGTCGGCGTCCTCGGGGTTGACGACGTTGTGCAGGCCGTGTGCCGCCCGCGGCACGAGGAGCGTGAAGACCGCGGGTCCCTCGGCCGCACGCTTGGCGACGGCTTCCAGCAGCGCGGGGGTGGCGGCGGTGCGGTGCGCGACGATGAGGACTCGGACCGGCGCGGAGGACTCCACGGGCATGACTCCTTCGGCTCGGAGGCGGAGCAGGGATCGTGGCAGGTCGCACGATCCGCCGCCACTCAAGCACGACGCCCGGGATCATGCCGCGGCTGCGACCGGGAAGCTCGGGCACGAACCGGGGCGTCGGCCCTGACACCGTCGGACAACATCGAGCGAGGCCGTCTTCGTACGCTCGAACTGTCACACGACGGCAATGGCGGGGGCAGGATTCGAACCTGCGAAGGCAGAGCCAATGCGTTTACAGCGCATCCCCTTTGACCGCTCGGGAACCCCGCCGGGGGTCGGCCAGTCTAGCGATTCGGGGCGCCGCCATCGACTCGAGGGGGTCTCCCGGCTCCACCTCAAACGCCGCGTGCTTCGGTCCCCCGAGCACGATGTGGCACCCTCCGACAACGGCTGCGGTCGGGATGCACCAGCGTCGGCCGTCGGCAACAAGGACGAACAGGTGGTCGCACTGCGTGGCGCAGAAGTTCTTCGACACGCCGCTCCAGCTCTGGTTGCGCCACGCGTCTGCAGCGAGACCTTCCAGCGCTTCGCGCGCCAGACGGTCGACGTCTTGACCTGGACACTGTCAGCCCGTCGCCGATATTCGCACGGCGGCCGAGGACTCATCCGCGCCGCCTGGCCTCTCGGTGCGGAGGGCCGAGACGTCGGTCAGGATGCGTCGCGCAGCTTCTGCGCCTCCGGCAGCGACTCGAGCTTCTTCAGCGTGTGGTTCTCGATCTGACGGATCCGCTCGCGCGTGACGTTGAACGCACGCCCGACCTCCTCGAGCGTCCGCGGTCGCCCACCCGTGAGGCCGAAGCGCATCTCGATGACCTCGCGCTCGCGCTGCGGCAGCGCCGCCAAGGCCCGCCGCACGTTCTCGCGGCGCAGGTTCTCGGACGCAAGCTCGAACGGCGAGATCGCGTTCTCGTCCTCGACGAAGTCGCCGAGCTCCGACTCGTCCTCCTCGCCGACCGGCCGCTCGAGCGAGATCGGCTGCTGGGACATGCGCAGGATGTCGCGAACCTCGCGCGGCGTGCAGTCGAGATGCTCGGCGATCTCCTCGGGCGACGGCTCACGACCGAGCGACTGCACGAGCTGGCGCTCGACCTGCACGACCTTGTTGAGCTTCTCGACCATGTGCACCGGGATGCGGATCGTGCGGCCCTTGTCGGCGATCGCGCGGGTCACGGCCTGACGGATCCACCACGTCGCATACGTCGAGAACTTGTAGCCGCGCCGGTAGTCGAACTTCTCGACCGCGCGTATCAGCCCGAGGGACCCCTCCTGGATGAGGTCGAGGAACGTGAGCCCGCGGCCCAGGTAGCCCTTCGCGATCGACACGACAAGGCGCAGGTTCGCCTCGATCATGTGCTGCTTGGCCTCCATGTCGCCGCGCTCGATCCGCTTGGCGAGGGCGACCTCCTGGTCGGCGGTCAGCAGTCCGACGCGTCCGATCGAGCGCAGGTACAGGCGGAGCGAATCCAGGCTCGGCTCGACCGTCAGGTCGATCTCGATCTTCTTGCCGCCTGTCGAGGACTCCTTCGTCTCGCCGTCGTCGGGCGTGCCCTCGCCCCTCAGCTTGGCCGGCTTGCCGTCCTCCGCCAGCAGGTCGATGCCCTGCTCGACCAGGTGGGCGCGCAGGTCACGGAGCTGCTCCTTGGTGACGTCGACCTCCTCCAGCGAGCTGGCCAGCTCCTCGAAGGTGACGTACCCGCGCTCGCGCGCCTCGGCCAGCAGCGGCCGGAGCTCCTCGATGTCCGCGAACGATGCCTCCGTACGCTCGAGGAGCGCCGCGTCTTCCTTTGGATTCACCCTCCGGCCCCAATCGCCGTCGTTACAGAGCACACTCCACCGCCACCTGGCGGTGTCGCGGAACTGCGAGTCCTGACACTCGGTCCGACTGTCAGCAGCCGGACACTGCGGACCAACATACACCCGATCTGGCCATTCCGCACCCCCTTATTTCGCCGCTATCGTCAAAGCCCGCAATGAGCGCCGGAACCCGTTTACTGAGCGGATCCGCGGCCGACGTGCAGGCGCGCCGGCCAGCGGTCCACGTGAGCCTGTCGCGCGTCGGCGTCACCGGCGTCCGCAAGGTCATCCGCATCAACGCGAATGGCGCGGAGCAGCTCTTCTACGCCGAGCTCGAGTGCTTCGTGGACCTCGGCCCGGGGCAGAAGGGCGCGCACATGTCGCGCTTCGAGGAGGTCATCGAGGAGGCGATCGACGAGGTGGTGATCGGCGAGGCGCTCAAGGCCGAGACGCTCGCCGCGCACATAGCCGAGCGCGTCCGCGACCGCCAGGGCGGCATGCGCGCCGAGGTCACCATCGCCGCGCAGTACCCCGAGCACAAGCCGGCGCCGGCGTCGGGCATCCAGACGCAGGAGATCTACACGCTGCTCGGGTCGGCCGTTGCGTCGGAGCGCGGCACGCGCAGGCTCGTGGGCGTGGAGGCCCAGGGCATCACCGCGTGCCCGTGCGCGCAGGAGATGCTCACCGAACGCGCCCGTGAGCGACTCGCCGGCGACGGCTTCGACGACGACGAGATCGACCGGATCGTCGACCTGGTCCCGATCGCGACCCACAACCAGCGCGGCATCGGCACGCTGCGCGTCGGCTGCCCCGAGGCGTGCGACGCGGCGATCGAGGCCTCGACGCTGCTCCACATCGTCGAGTCTTCGATGAGCTCCGAGATCTACGAGCTGATGAAGCGCTCGGACGAGGCGGAGGTCGTCGAGAAGGCGCACCGGCGCCCGCGCTTCGTCGAGGACTGCGTGCGCGAGATGATCCGCATGGCGGTAGACGAGTTCGAGCCGCTGGGCCACGACGTCCTCCTCTCCGCCCGCCAGCGCAACCTGGAGACGATCCACCAGCACGACGTCGTGGCGGAGCGCCACGGCCTGCTCGGCGACCTCCTGCGCGAGGCCGCCGGCGACGCCTCGCCCAGCCCGCACGTGACGGTGCGGGACTGGCTCGAAGGCGCCTAGGAGCGCCGTTCGGCCAGCCGGTTGTCCAGGCCGCGGTCCCTGGGCTTCAGGTGGGGCACATGCGGCCGATCACCGGGCTACATGGAGACTTCACGCAAGAGGCTGGGCCTGTCGCAGGACGCCGCAATCGTCCTGGCGCTGGCCGATACCGCGGTTCCGTTCGCCGCGTCCCCCGAGGACGAGGCCGAGCGCTGGGTGCGTGTCCTGCGCCTCCACGGCTGGGTCGGCGCCGCGCTCCAGTCGCTCGGCGTGGGCGAGGCCCCGCTCGAGACGACCGCCCAGCCGATCCGCCTCCTCCGGCGGCGACCGCCGGGCGAGGACGTCGTCGAGGCCGTCACGCTGAAGGCGCACGAGCTCGCGGTGGCCCGCGGCGCGGGAGCCGTCTGCACGGTCGACGTCCTCTTCTCGCTGTTCGCGACCTACGGCAAGACGTTCGACCGCGCGCTGTACGTGCGCGGCACCTCGCGCGAGGAGCTGATCGAGCGGCTCCCCGCGGACGTCGAGTCAGGCATCACCAGCGGCTGACGGCCGCTCCGGCGCGATAGCGACCCGGCCGCGCGCCTCCTCGATGCGGCGGCGGAAGTTGAGGAAGTAGTCCGCGCCCGAGGCGAGCGTCGTCGCGACCGCGACGTAGACGAGCGCCTGCACCCAGAGGTCCCCGGCGTCCTCGGCGGCGATGAGCGCGAGGATCGCCGCGACCTGCGTGATCGTCTTCGCCTTGCCGAGCCGGCTGGCGGGGATCACCACGCCCTGGACGCCGGCCGCCACGCGCAGCCCGCTGACCGCGAACTCGCGCGCGATGATGACCATCGCCACCCACGGATCGAGGCGATCGAGGCTCACGAGCGTGATCAGCGCCGCCGCGACGAGGAGCTTGTCGGCGATCGGGTCCATCACCTTCCCGAACGTCGTGATGCTGCGCCGTGAGCGCGCCAGGTAGCCGTCGAGCGTGTCCGTCACGGCCGCGAGCGCGAAGACCCCGGCCGCGATCCAGGACCCGCCCGGCGTCGCCTCGAGCAGGACCGCCACCAGCACGGGCACGAGCAGGATCCTGACGAGCGTCAGCACGTTGGGCACGTTGAGCGGGAACATCGGTGATGAGGCTACCCGCGTGCGCTCATGCGACCCGCCGCTGGCGGGCCGTCAGCTCGATGCCGATCAGCGCTCCGATCGGCCCGAGCGGCGACACGGTCGCGGCCAGCACCGGCCACGGGAAGACCCGGCGCACGCAGCCGACGAACACCGCCGCGCAGAGGAACAGCCAGCCGATGCCGTGACACCAGCCGAGCACCAGCTTCGCGTCGTCGCCGAGGCCGCCGATCCAGACGACCAGCAGTGCGCTGAACACGAGCGCCTCCACCGCCGAGTAGAGCCTGACCGCCTGGAAGTAGCTCAACGCCGCCGCTCCGCCGCGATCTGCCGCCGCGCGAGCACGGCGCCCACCACCGCCGTCGCCACGCCGACGGCGATCGCCACCAGCGCCTCGGGCGAGTCGAGCCGCGACAGGTTCCCGCCCACCGCCGCGTAGGCGAACATCCGCGGCGCGAAGCCCAGCCCGGTTCCGGCGAACACGGCGCGGGCCCGCACGCGGGACAACCCGGCCGCGTAGTTGAGCATGTTGAACGGCAGCGCCGGCACGAGCCGCACGTACAGGACCGTCCAGAACCCCCGACGCGCCACGAACTCCGCGGCGACCGAGCCGCGCTCGCCGAGCAGCAGCTCCGCCCGCTCGCCCGCGAGGCGGCGGCCGATCAGGAGCTGGACGGTCGCGGCGGTGGCGGTGACCAGCACGCCGAGCACCGCGCCGGCGGCGGTCCCGAACACGAGGCCACCCGCGCCGGCGATGACCGGCAGCGGCACCCACAGGCAGTTGAGTACGACCCCGGCCAGGACGAACAGGAACGGACCGGCGGCACCCAGCCCGTCGACCCAGTCGCGGATCCCGTCGGCGGAGGGACTGAAGCCGGCCAGTCGCGCGGCCGCGAAGGCGCACAACATCGCCGCGGCCGCGGCGGCAACGCGGAGCAGCGCACGCCTGCGGAGCTGCCGGGACTCGGCGTCGACCGCCACCCGACCAGCCTAGACCGGCCGCCGCGGCTGCCGGGCGCTACTTGCCGACGACGATGGTCCTGTTCGCGTACGCGCGCAGGCCCTCGTTGTCGGTCACGCGCACGGCCACGTGGTGCGTGCCCGGCGCGAGCACCCGCGTCAGGCGCGGCCGCCTGCCGTTGTTGACCTCCATCGAGCCGTTGCCGTCGAGGTCGAACCTGTAGTTGCGGATCGTGCCGTCGGGATCGTGCGAGGCCGAGGCGTCGAGCGTGACCGGCTTCCCCTTCCTCACGTGCTTCTTCGCGCTCAGCTTGGCGATCGGGATCTGGTTGTACGGCTGGAAGGGCCCGAACTTCACGGTGCCCTCGAAGTTCGGGACGGCCGCGGTGTAGTTGACCACCCGCACCACGTACTGGCCCGCCTTCCACGGGATCCCCTGCGAGTCGGCGACGGCGTTCTCCTCGTTGCCGGGCGGCGCGCTGGCGGACTGGCCGATCGTCTGGAGCTTCGCGCCCGACTTCCTGTACACGTAGAGGTCCCAGTCGTCGGCCGGGCTGAGCCAGTCGATGTGCACGTTGATCGTGCCGTTCAGCTCGTCGTCCTTGATCGTGAACGGGAAGTCCTCGTAGGTCGTCGGATCGTCGGAGTCGCCGGTGGCCTGCGGGTTGATCGCGGTGCCCTTGCTGGTGAAGGCGAAGTCCTTGCTCTTCTTGGGCGTGGCGGCGTCTGAGGCCGCGCCCGCGAGCGGCAGCGCGGCCACGACGGCAGCAGTGGCGATGCGCGCGCGGCGGGTCATCGCTCGGCGCTCGCCCGCTCGTCGGTGGTCGTTGTGTCGCCCTGCTTCACGCAGCCCTTGAAGGTGCGCTTGCTGATCCGCAGCCGGCCGTCGGAGAGGTGGACGACAACGGTCACTTCGTACTCCTTGCGGCCGTTCTTGATGCCCTTCAGGTTGATGACCCCGCGGCGCGCCTTCTTGCCCTTGAGGCGCTGCGTGTGCTTGCCGTTGATGTAGACGTCGATGCGCTTGATGTAGCCCCTCGCGGGCTGGTGCGCGACGAGCCGGAGCGTGCGCTTGTCCTTGCACTCCGCCTTTTCGATCGGCACGCGCTTCGCGCCACAGCGGAAGTTCTCGATCAGCTTCTGACCGCGGTCGATCGTGATGCGCCGCTTCTCGTGCACCTTGCGCGTAGCCGGGTCCTCGCACGTGAGCGTCCAGCGCTCGGTCCGGCCCCTCTTGAGCTCGAACGGCCGCGTCGATGGCGTGATGATCCAGTCGTAGCGACCGCTGGTCGGGACCAGCGTCGTGTAGTCGAGGAAGTCCCTGCGGGTCCTGACGCCCTCGCGCGGCGTGTCCTCGGTGCAGTCGGCGCCGGTCGTCTCGAGCGAGCAGACGTCGCTCGAGCGCGTGATGAACTCCTTGCGCACGCGCAGGCGCGCGCCGGGCGGCGCCTTGCCGCTTAGCGTCGAGAACTGCTTGCGGTCGGCGGCGGCCTCGCCGGCGGCGAGGATCGCGTCGCGCAGCCCCTTGCCCTTGCCGTCGAGCGTCTGGGCGCCCGTCCACTGGTCGATCACGGCCTCCTGGAAGCCGACGTGGAAGTTCCCTCCGTGCGACGAGTCCGGGCCCATCTCGATCGTGTAGCCGAAGGTGCCGGCCGCCGCGTAGTTCCAGTCCTCGGTCGTGCCCGAGGTGTCGTAGAGCTGGAAGCCGTACTCCGAGGTGTAGCCGGTGTCGCGCGCCATACGGTCGCCGAGCTTCTTGAGCGCGGTCTCGTCCGGAGCGAGGCCGTCGTTGTGGCGGCCCGGCGGGCGCAGCACGAGCGAGGCGAAGTTGTGCAGCGTGATCAGGGTCGTGATGTCGTGACGCTGCGAGAAGCGCCAGACGGCCTGGTTCTCGGGCTCCGACCACATGTCCTCGCCGCGGTAGTTCTGCGTGGTCGGGTCGGTGCCCGCGCCCGGGCCGCCCCAGCCGGCGCCGTAGTTGCGGTTGTTGTCGACGCCGTACTGGAGGTTGCACGGGGTGCTCGGGTCGTCGCTCGCGCCGTGGCAGTTCTTGCGCCGGTAGGCGAGCGAGCCGCCCGGAGGCGCGACGGACTCGGCGAGCGACGGGGCGCCGGCGGGGTCGCCAGCGTTGTCGGCGGGGTCGAACGCGCCGCGCGAGACGGTGTAGCCGTCCACGTTGATGACGGGCGTGATCACGATCCGCACGCGCTTGAGCAAGTTCGTGACGCGCGCGTTGCGGCCGTAGTTGCGGGTGACGTAGAGCGCGAACTCCACCGGGATCTCGGCGGCCGGCCACTCGCGCGCGTGGTGGGTGCCCATGAACCAGAACGTCGGCTTGCCGTCGTCCTTCGCCTTGACGTTCCTCGTGATCTCGATCGACTGCATGTCGCGGCCCTGGAAGGTCTTGTGCGGCAGCGTGACCTTCCGCGCGAGGTTCGGGTGGTTCTTGACGATCTTCTTGAGGTCCGCCTGGATGTCCGGGTAGTAGCGGTAGCCGCGGCGGCCGGACGGCAGCGGCGACGGGTTCTCCTTCGCGCGCACGGCGGCGCGGCGGTCCTGGGCGCGGTACCCGCGCTCCGCCGCCGCCATGTCGGGGATCAGCGTCTTGAAGCCGTAGCCCGCCTTCCTGACCTTCGCGGCGTCCGCCGCTCCGGCGAGCACGGCGAGCGCCTCGCGGCCGTGGCGGTTGGGGACCTCGTCGAGGTTGATGCCGGTCGCCTCGAGCGAGCTGAAGTCGGCCTTGCTGGAGATCGGGATCGAGACGAGCGACTCCTTCGGCGCCCTGCGGCCCAGGAGCGAGGCGTCGACCTTGACCGGCGTGATCTCGAGCGGCAGGATCGCGGACGGTCCACTGAGGCGGCAGGCCTGGACGGTGAGCGACTGGCCGCGCTTGACCCACGCCTGCGTCAGCTCGTTGGCGCCCCAGGCGAGCGACGCGTCGAGGCGCTTGCCCGTGCGCGAGTCGAACAGCGCGAGGTCCCAGTCGTTCCCCGCGTCGCCCCTGAGGCGCGCCTGGACGTAGCCGTCGATCGGTGCGGTCCAGCGCGTGGCGGTCACTCCCTGCGTCCCGGCCCGGGCGATCCGGTCGGTGCACGAGGCGGCGGTGGAAGCGGAGATCGTGAGCTTCTTGACCGTCGGCTGGAGCGGCGTGGCGAGGGGAGCCTCTTGCCCGGCGGGGGCGCCGGTGGCGACCGCGAGGGCGCAGACGAGCGCGGCCGACGCGGGCAGCGCGAGACGCGCCGCCCGCGAACGACCTTCCCCTCGATTCCCCCTGCCAGAGGTCCTCACTGCGGCAGCATGATACCGAGGGCCTCGTTGACCGGTGCAGGTTTCCAAGTGGGTGAACGAGGCGGGACGAGCGAGAAGGGAAGCCGACGGAGGGATTCGAACCCTCGACCCCCGCTTTACGAGAGCGGTGCTCTGGCCAACTGAGCTACGTCGGCGGGTCGCGCCAGTTTAGGTGCTTCGTGACGCGGCTCAGATTCCCCCCGAACGGGGGGTTAACCATTCGCGGCGAACCGCGTTCTTCCGGCCATGCTGCACGAGCGATTGCGCGGGCTTCCCGTCGATCAGGTGGCCGACAACGCCACGGTCCTCCACGCCCGGACCATCCGCGCGCGGCTGCTCGGGCTCGCGTGGATGGCGCCTACGCAGCTCCCCTCGGGGCACGCGCTGCTGCTCCGGCCGTGCTCGTCGGTCCACACGTTCGGGATGCGGTTCCCGGTCGACGTCGCCTTCGCCGACTCCGACGGGACCGTGCTGCGGGTGATCCGCGGGGTGACGCCGCGCCGGGTGCGCCGCTGCCCGAAGGCGGCGGTCACGCTCGAGGCGCACGCGGGCGAGCTCGGTCGGTTCCTGGTCGACGGGCGCGGGGCCGGGTCGCGGCTGGCGATCCCGCTCGAGCCGTGAACGTCCATTTCTACTGGCTATAGGCATGCAAAATGGACGTTCGACCCCGCGCGCCCGCCAGCGCCGCCGGGCTGGGGCCTAGGCGGCCGCGCCGACCAGCCGCGCGAGCCTGAGCGATAGCGCCGAGAGGGCCAGCTCCTCGGTCACGTTCAGCTCGAGCGTCATCCGCGCGTCCTCGCAGCGCTCGACCGCCGCGCGCAGGCGGCGGGCGTCGC
>DATENL010000163.1:0-7272 GCA_035275105.1 Thermoleophilaceae bacterium | reverse complement strand
CACGCGCCGCAACCGCGACTGGGTCGCGCCGGCGGTGGACTGGGCCGGCGACGTCGGCGAGCCGCGGCGCTGGCTGCTCTGCGACGCGATGACGTCGGGCGGGCTGCTCGTCGCCGCGCCCGCCGATGGCGACGCGCCGGGAGTCCCGATCGGCCGGCTCGTCGAGGGCGAGGGCGGACGCATCTCCGTGCGCGCGTGACCGACCCGACGGCCGTCGATCGCTACCTGGACGGGCTCCTGGTGCAGGAGGACTCCGTGCTCGCCGCCGCGCGCGCCGACGCAGAGGCCGCCGGGCTGCCGGCCCACACCGTCGCGGCGAACCAGGGCAAGCTCCTCCACCTGCTGGCGCGCGCGGTCGGCGCGCGGCGCGTCCTCGAGCTAGGCACGCTCGCCGGCTACAGCACGATCTGGCTCGCCCGCGCCGTGGGGCCCGAGGGCAGGGTCGTCACGTGTGAGATCGACCCGAGCTTCGCCCGCGTCGCGGCGGCGAACCTGCATCGCGCGGGCCTCGGCGACCGGGTCGAGGTCCTCGTGGGCCCGGCGGCGGAGACGATGCAGCGGCTCGAGGGCCCGTTCGACCTCGTCTTCATCGACGCGGACAAGGCGAGCAACGACGTCTACCTGCCGCCGGTGCTCGCCCTCTCCCGCGCGGGCACGCTGATCGTGGCCGACAACGTGGTCCGCGAGGGCGCGGTGGCCGACCCCGCCACCGGGGACCCGAGCGCCCAGGGCGTGCGGCGCTTCCTCGACCTCGTGGCGGCCGACCCGCGCCTGACGGCGACCGCGGTCCAGACGGTCGGCGTGAAGGGCTGGGACGGGTTCGCGCTGGCGCTGGTCAGCGACGCAGCGGCGCGATGAGCGCGCCCAGCACCGCTCCGGCGGCGGCGCCGCCGACGCCCACCGCCCACGAGACGTTCTCGTTGGCGAGCGGCAGGAGCGCCAGGACCCCCGCGATCACGGCGACGCCCAGCAGGTCGTTCGAGCGGTCGTCGCCGCGCCGGGCGGCAAGCCGGTCGTCCACGTACCAGGCGGTGAGCAGGGCGAGCGCGGCGCCGTTGGCCCCGAGCGCCGGATAGACGTCGAGCGCCACCGTGAGCGCCCCGCCCGCGGCGGCGCCGAGCAGGAAGATCGCGACCATCGTCGCCGTCCCGAAGCGGCGCTCGAGCATCGAGCCGAAGATCCCGACCGCGACGAGGGAAGCGAACAGCGCCCCGACGTCGGCGAACGGCGCGTTCGGGGTCGTGCTCACGAACGAGTAGGCGACCAGCCGCCACCAGTCGCCGTCGGGCCGGAAGAGGAGCGCGCCGAGGTCGTAGGCGGTCACGCCCGCCACGGCCACGATCGTGGTGGCGAGGGCGGCGCAGATCAGGACCAGGGTCCCGTACGGGCGGGTCTCCGGCGCGATCCCCGGGATCTCGTCGCGCTTGAGTCGCGGCAGGGACGGTGGCCGCCGGCGCCGACGCGGCTCCGGCTCCCCGCCCTCGCCGCGGTCGAGCTTGGGCGCCCGCTTGCGCACACGCTGGCCGCAGTACGGGCACTCGGTCACGTACATGCTGACCTCGGACCCGCAGTTCTTGCAGACGACGAATAGCTCGGCCTCGCTCACCGTAGGTCGAGGATACCCCCGGGGGGCGGGCTCTCAGCGGCGTCAGGCCGAGGTCTTGTCGATGATCTCGCCCACGACCTCGCGCAGGTCGTGGTTCGCCTCGTACACGACGATCTGCCGACTCGCCCCGTTGCCGTGGCGGAGCAGGTCGTCGATCGCGGCCAGCTCGCCGTCCGAGCCGAGCTCCTCGGCGTGGCCGCGGACCCGGTCCAACACCCTCCGCGCGAGCTCCTTGGTCGAGACCCGGTCCTTGCTCGGCAGGTCCACCAGCTCCCCGTCGAGGCCGTGGCGCGCCGCCAGCCACTTGTTCTCGTCGAGCATCTCGTAGGGGTACTCCGAGAGCGGCTCGCCGGAGTCGAAGTGCTCGCACAGCTCCTTGACCATCGCCTGCACCAGCGCCGCGAGCCCCAGCGTGTGCTCGAGCCGCGTCTGGGCGTCCATCGCGCGCACCTCGACGGTGCCGAAGTTGGGGTGCGGCCTGACGTCGTACCAGAGGTAGGTGTAGTCCTCGATCGCCCCGCTCTCGACCATGAAGCCCACGCGCGACGAGTACTCCTCGAAGCTCGCGTAGGTGGGCGGGATGCCCACCCGCGGAAACGCGCGGAATATCGGCGTGCGGGTGGAGAGCAGGCCGGTCGAGTCGGCGCGCCAGAACGGCGAGTTCGCCGACAGGGCCAGCAGCAGGGGCACGTGAACGCGCATGCCGTTGGCCACGTGGACCGCCTTGTCCGGATCGTCGATCCCCACGTGGACGTGCACGCCGAAGATCAGCTCCTGGCGGGCGACGAACCGCAGCGCGGCGACGAGGTCGCGGTAGCGCGGCCGGGCGACTATCCGCTGGTCCTCCCACATCGCGAACGGGTGGGTGCCGGCCGACCCGATCGCGAGCCCCAGCTCGCCCGCGGTCCGCTGGGTGAGCCGGCGCAGGTCGCGCAGCTGGGCGCCGGCCTCGCGCGTGTTGCGGCACGGCGTGGTGGCCACCTCGAGCACCGACTCCATCAGCTCCGGCTTGATCTGCGCCTCCGCGTGGGGGAGCGCCTCGAGCATCGCCTCGATCGAGTTCTGGAGCTCGAGCGTCTCGGAGTCGACGATCATGAGCTCCTCCTCGATCCCGAGCGTGTAGCTGGGGCCCGTGAACCGGTGCTCCATCGGGCGGCATGCTACGGGCCGGGCAGGCGGCTCGCGGGTATCCTCACCGCGACCAAGCTCACGGCAGAAGGCAGGTGTACGGAAACAGATGGGTCTCGGCTACGACGGACGGCTTTTCATCCTCGCGTTCGACCACCGCGGGTCGTTCCAGAAGAAGTGGTTCGGACTCGAGGGGGACCCCTCGCCCGAGGACACCGAGCGGATCACCGACGCGAAGCACCTGATCTTCGAGGGCCTGCTCCACGCCACCGAGGAGGAGGGCGACAACCCCGAGGAGGTCGGGGCGCTCGTGGACGAGCAGTTCGGCGGAACCGTGCCGGAGGAGGCGAAGCAACGCTCGTTCAAGCTCGCGATGCCGGTCGAGAAGAGCGGCCAGAACGAGTTCGACTTCGAGTACGGCGACGCGTTCGGGGAGCACATCGAGAGCTGCGACCCCGACTTCTCGAAGGTCCTCGTGCGCTACAACCCGGACACCGAGGGCGAGATGAACGCCCGCCAGCTCGAGCGCCTCAAGCGGCTCTCCGACTGGCTCCACGAGAACGACCGCAAGTTCCTCTTCGAGCTGCTCGTTCCGGCTGAGCCCGACCAGCTCGAGTCGGTCGGCGGCGACACCGACCGCTACGACGCCGAGCTGCGCCCCGAGCTGATGCGGCGGGCGATCGAGGAGATCCAGGACTTCGGCATCGAGGTGGACGTCTGGAAGATCGAGGGCGTCGACGAGCGCTCCGACTGCGAGATGCTCGCCCAGACCAGCCGTCGCGGCGGCCGCGACGGCGTGGTGTGCGTGCTGCTCGGGCGCGGCGCCGACGACGACAAGGTCGACCACTGGCTGAAGCAGGCCGCGCCGGTCGACGGGTTCGTCGGGTTCGCGATCGGCCGCAGCATCTGGGGCGGCCCGCTCAAGCAGTTCCTCGACGGGTCGCTGGAGCGCGACGCCGCCGCGGAGCAGATCGGCCGCAACTACGCCCGCTTCGTCCGCGTCTACCAGGACGCGGAGTCCGCCGTCTCGGCCTAGCGGTCTAGCCGAACCAGATCGAGAGGGCGCGGAACATCACGACGGTCACGATGACCGTCGTCCCGAGCATCGCGGAGACGAGCGCCACGTAGCGGACGGTGCCGCTCTTGCGCACGCGCTCGCGGCGCCTGACCCGCGAGCGAACCGCGGCCTCGCGCCGCAGCCGCTCCCGGCGCGCACGCTCCTCCGCGGTCTGATGATGGAACGCCGCCTCGAACTGAGCCAGCGACTGCCGCATTCGCATGAGATGTTGCAGTTTACGCGGTACCGGCGCGGCCGCAGCCGCGGGGCGGGCAGGAGGGGCTACTGGCCCTTGAGCTTGTCCAGGGCCTCGTCCACGGCCTTCCGCGACTCCTCGGGCTTCGAGGAGTCCTGCTGGATCTCCAAGTAGACCTCCTTGCGGAAGACGGGTACGGACCGGGGTGCTTCGATCCCGATCCGGACCTTTTCGCCCATGATCGCCAGGACCGAGACCTCGATCTCGTCCCCAATCATGATGCTCTGGTTGGACTTTCTCGTAAGGACGAGCATGGCGCCTCGGAGCAACCCTACCTTGCGCCCCGGCCGGTCGTAAAGAGAGCGAGGCATCGCAGTCAAGGAATCCTTTCCGTCAACCATTCTACGGCCCAATGCAAGCTCGTTGGTAGCCTTGCGCCGCCGTGGCGCGAAGGTCCCTAAAGCCCCAGCTCAACCAGATCCGCACGTGGGTCGGTCAGGGGCGCACCGATGCGTGGATCGCCCACCAGCTCGAGGTGAGCGTCGGCGACCTCGTGGCCTTCAAGCGCGAGCACGAATTGGCCCCGCCGGAGACGGGTGACGGGGAGGGCGACCACCCGTTCGGGGACCAGGACCTCCGGGCCCAGGACGACGCCCTCGTGGCCGCCGCGCTCGACGCCGAGCCCGACGAGGAGCCGGAAGACGACGGCGGCGACGGCGATGACGGCGACGGCGACTCCGAGTCGAGCGGCGGCGACGGCGACGGGCCCCCGAAGCGAAGGCGCGGGCGCCGTGGCGGCCGCGGCCGGCGTGGCGGCGGCCGGGCGCGCCCGCTCGAGGGCACGTTCGACCACGGCGAGGAGGGCTACGGCCTCTGGCTCGACCCCGCGATCCAGGACGACGCCACCTACGCCGAGCACTGGGCCGGCCACCGTCCGGTCACCGTGGCCGTCGAGCGCGACCGCATCGTGATCCGCCGCGCCGGCGAGACCGGCGACGACGACTCAGACTCCGACTCGGACTAGTCGCCCACCGCGAACCGCGGGCTCGGTGCCGCCCGGCCGCCGTAGTCGGCCGCCTCGCGCGCATAGCGGGCGAACGCGGCGTCCACGATCCAGGTGCTTTCCGTGCCGGCGAACGTTCGGCGAGCGACCTCGCTGGCCCAGTCGGTGGAGCCCGCGTAGAGCTCGCTCAGCTCCTCGAGGCTGAATCGCGAGCCCAGCCGCCGGCGGATCTCGTCAACCACCGCGCCGGTCGCCCTCTCGAGCGGCGCGCGGCGAGCGTCGTCGGCGTCGCGAAGCCGCCGCTCACCCTCCTCCCACTGGAATTGCGCGTTCTCGAGTGCGTAGCCCACGCGCGTGAAGGTAGCGCCGCGGCCGCGATTAGCGCTTCGGCACGGCCACCACGTACGGCCGCTCGCCGGGCTCGACCATGCCCAGGCGCCGCGCCTCGCGCTCGACGGCGCCGGGCCCCGACAGCTCGCGCAGCCTCGCGCGCAGTTGGGCGCGTTCGCGCTTCAGCTCGCGTACCTGCTCGTGCCCGCGGGCGGCCGTCCGCGACTGCTGGACCCAGTGGCTGACCGGCGGGATGTAGAGCAGGACGATGACGACCAGCACCCCGAGCAGCGCGACCCGTCCGACGCGCTCCCAGCGGATCCCGGAGCCGAGCCCGCGCGCGCCGCCACGCCGCGGAGCGACGCGCGGGCGTCCAGATCGTGCGGTCGCGGTTCCGGCCACGGGACGACTTTCGCGCCCGCACCGGATGCTCCTGCGGGGCGGCGTGCCCGCGGTCGACCGGGCGCGTCAGCCTCTGAACGCCGACCGGCCCGGGTACGAGGCGTCGGCGCCCAGCGCCTCCTCGATCCGGAGCAGCTGGTTGTACTTCGCCACGCGGTCCGAGCGCGACGGGGCGCCCGTCTTGATCTGGCCGCACCCCGTGGCGACGGCGAGGTCCGCGATCGTCGTGTCCTCGGTCTCGCCGCTCCGGTGCGACATCACGGCCGTGTAGCCGGCCTCGCGCGCGGTGCGGACCGCGTCGAGGGTCTCGGTCAGGGTCCCGATCTGGTTGACCTTGACGAGGATCGAGTTGGCCACGCCGAGGTCGATCCCGCGGCGCAGGCGCTCGCTGTTGGTCACGAACAGGTCGTCGCCGACGAGCTGCACGCGGTCGCCGATCCGCTCGGTCAGGCGCTTCCAGCCGTCCCAGTCCTCCTCGTCCATCCCGTCCTCGATCGAGAGCACCGGGTAGCGCTCGGCGATCCCCGCCCAGTAGTCCGCCATCTCGTCGGGCGACAGCGAGCGGCCCTCGTGCTCGAGCACGTACGAGCCGCCCTCGAAGACCTCGCTGGTCGCCGGGTCGAGCGCGATCGCCACCTCGTCGCCCGCGCGGTAGCCCGCGGCCTCGATCCCCTCGATCAGCATCTGGAGGCCTGCCTCGTTCGACTCGAGGTCGGGGGCGAAGCCGCCCTCGTCGCCGACGAGCGTCGCGAGCCCGCGGTCGTGGAGCGTGCGCTTCAGGGCGTGGAACACCTCCGTGCCGGCGCGCAGCGCGTCCGAGAACGTCGGCGCGCCCACCGGGACGACCATGAACTCCTGGAAGTCGACGCGGTTGTCCGCGTGCGCGCCGCCGTTGAGCACGTTCATCATCGGCACGGGAAGCACGTGCGCGGCCTCGCCGCCCAGGTACCGCCAGAGCGTCATCCCCTCCTCCGCCGCGACTGCCTTGGCGGCGGCGAGCGAGACGCCGAGGATCGCGTTGGCGCCGAGACGGGCCTTGTTCGGCGTGCCGTCGAGCTCGATCATCCGCGCGTCGAGGCCCTTCTGGTCGGCCGCGTCGTGACCCGTGAGGGCCTCGGCGAGCTCGCCGTTCACGTTCGAGACCGCGCGCGTGACGCCCTTGCCCAGGAACGCGTCGCCGCCGTCGCGCAGCTCGACGGCCTCGAACTCGCCGGTCGAGGCGCCCGAGGGCACCGCCGCGCGCCCGGCCGCGCCGGAGGCGAGCGTCAGCTCGACCTCGACGGTCGGGTTGCCGCGGCTGTCGAGCACCTGCCGTGCGTGGACATGCGTGATCTGGCTCACTCGGGTCCGTCCTCCATGTCGCGTCTGAAACGGTCGGCGGCGGCCCGCAGCGCGAGCTCGGGGTCGACGCGCAGCTCGCGGGCGAGCGCGACGGCGGCCATGAGCAGGTCGCCGACGGCGTCGAAGCGCTCGTCACGGTCCTCGCCCCGGGTCGGCGCCGTGAGGGCGGAATCCGTGGCGGGCCGGTCGGCGCCCTCGCTCAGGGCGGA
>DATENL010000162.1:0-7613 GCA_035275105.1 Thermoleophilaceae bacterium | reverse complement strand
CTCGGGCGCTCCGCGCCCCGCGGCGCCCGTCTCGAGGAGATCGTCGTCCGCGCCCTCCAGCGGGCCGCGCTCTGGGACGAGGTGAAGGACCGCCTGGGCACCAGCGCCGTCGGCCTCTCCGGCGGACAACAGCAGCGCCTGTGCATCGCCCGCGCCCTGGCGACCGATCCCGAGGTGCTCCTCCTCGACGAGCCGACGGCCTCGCTCGACCCGATCAGCACCCAGAAGGTCGAGGAGCTGGTCTACGAGCTGCGGCGGGACATGATGGTCGTGATCGTCACGCACAACATGCAGCAGGCGGCGCGTGTCGCGGACCGGACCGCGTTCATGCTCACCGGCGAGCTCGTGGAGTTCGACGAGACCGAGAAGATGTTCACGAACCCCTCCGACAACCGCACGGAGGAGTACGTGACAGGGAAGTTCGGGTAGTCATGGCACCGGAGATGCGGACCACCTTCCACGAGGAGCTCACCCAGCTCGAGGACCAGGCGCTCGGGGCGCTCGACATGGTGATCGAGGCGGTCGACCGGGTCGCGGAGGCCGTCCAGCACCAGGACATCGAGCTCGCGGCGCTCGTGATCGAGGACGACGACCGGATCGACGGCCGCTACCTCGAGGTGCACCAGGGCGTGCTGTCGCTCCTGGCACGACAGGCGCCGGTCGCAACGGACCTGCGGCTGATCGCGGCGCTGCTCGACGTGATCAAGCACGCCGAGCGGATGGGCGACCAGTGCGTGAACATCTGCAAGCTGCTGCCGCTGGGCGGCAACGAGCCGCCGTCGCACCCGGACGTGCTCGACAAGATCGCCGAGATGGCCCGCCAGGCCCGCTTCGAGGTGACGCAGGCCAAGCAGGCGTTCTCGCATCGCGACGTCGAGCTCGCCGCCGACCTCGTGCGCCAGGACGAGATCGTGAACCGGCTGAACCGCGAGTGCTTCCGGCTGGCGATCGAGATCGGCGACGACCCCGATACCCGCGAGTGGGCGATGCACATGATGCTCGTCGCGCGCTCGCTGGAGCGGATCGGCGACAACGCCGTGGACATCGGGGAGCAGACGGCGTTCGTGGTGACCGGCCTGTTCCGCGAGTTCACCGACGCGTCGCACCCGGAGCTCGCGCCGCCGACCGTCACCTGACGGCGCGCGCCTCGACCGTCAGCGTCGCGGCGAGAACCAGCGTCAGCGCCACCATCTGCGCCGCGGCGGAGACGGACGCGCCGAGCGGGACCGTGCAGAGCGCCAGCAGCGCCGCGACCGAGCGCGGGGCGCCGCGGCCGATGCGAAGCACGTGGCGGAACGCCACGTCGCCGGCGAGGAACAGCGCGGCGCCCGCGCCGAGGAAGAGCGCCTCGGCGAGCGGGAGCGTGTGGGACGCGTGGCCGATCGCGTGCTTCTCGGCCGCGGCCATCGCCACGATGCCGAGCAGGATCGCCATGTGGGGCAGCCCGTAGGCGCCGAGCGCCAGCGACGGCCGCTCGGCCGGCGGCGCGGCCTCGAGCGCACGCTCGGCCTCGTCGTCGTCCCCGCCGCCGAAGTACGCCCACCACAGGCACGCGCTCAGCGCCAGCCCGAGCACCGACAGGCCGACCAGCGCGAGGTCGACCGGCAGCCCGGCCGCGCCGATCCCGATCGCGACGATCGACTCGCCGATCGCGACGATCACGACGAGGCCGTGGCGCTCGACGAAGTGCGTGGTCGCGATCTCGATGCCGGCGATGTCGCGGAAGAGCGGGGTGCCGATCCACGTCACGGTGAACGCGGCCGCCCACAGCACGTACACGGCGGTGCCCCGAGCGCTCCGCCGATGAGCACCATCGCCGCCGCGGTGCCGTTGATCGGCGCGACCCCGCGGAACGCCGCCGACACGCTCGCCCCGGTCGCGTGGATGAACAGCCCGCCGTGCACGCAGATCACGACGAGGTAGGCGATGCCGAACGTGAGCCCCGTGCCGTCGAACGCCTTCGGTATCGCCAGTGCCAGCACGAGGAACGCGGCCATCCCGCCGAGCAGCAGGAGGCGCCTTGCGACGCCCTCCGGTGCGACGGCGTTCGTGAGCCACGCGTAGCCGCCGTACATCCACCAGATCACACCCAGCATCAGGAACGCCTGAGCCACCCCGCGCCCGTTCGGCTCGTGCACCAGCACCGTCGTGAGCTGCGTGACCGTGAAGACGAAGACGAGGTCGAAGAACAGCTCGAGCGTCGAGACCCGGGCGGGGTAGTCGCGCGCCGCTTCCACGCCGCCATTCTGCCTGCGCGCCCGAGCGATGATCCGGGCCATGGAGCAGGTCAACCTCGACGAAGGACGTCAGGCGGCCCTCGAGGTGATGCTCCTGATGGCCGACGCCGATGCTCGCTGGTGGAACTACGACGGCGCCGTGGCCCTGCTCGACTCGGCACAGGCCGCCGTCGGATTCCTGCCGGCCGACTACGAGCTGAAGCGCGCGCGCTGGCGGCGGCTTCGCGAAGCGCGCCGCCTGCGCCCCTCGGCCTGGTCACGGCGCGCGGCCTGACGGGCTTCGGCTGCGCGACCCTCCATGATTGGGGGTCGTGCAGCGCCTTGCCGTGGCCGACCTCGGCTCGAACTCGTTCCGGCTCGTCGTCTACGGCTACGAGCCGGGGCGCTGGTGGGCGCACGCCGACGAGATCCGCGAGGCGGTCCGGATCAGCGAGGGGATCGGGGACGACGGGGCGCTCCAGCCCGAGCCGATGCGGCGCGCGCTGCGCACGGTGGCGGTGTTCGACGCGTTCTGCCGCGCAACGGGCGTCGAGGCCGTCGAGGCCGTCGCCACCAGCGCGATCCGCGACGCGACGAACCGCGACGAGCTGCTCGACGCGATCGCCGAGCGCACGTCGCTGCCGGTCCGCGTCCTGTCGACCGCGGACGAGGCGCGCTACGGCTACCTCGCGATCGTCAACTCGACCACGCTGGCCGACGGCTTCGGGCTGGACATCGGCGGCGGCAGCGTCCAGGCGATGCGAGTCGAGGATCGGCTCCTGACCGACCACAGGTCGTGGCCGATGGGCGCCGTGCGGATGAGCGAGCGCTTCCTGCCGGGCGACGAGTCCGGCGGGAAGGCGCTCAAGGCGCTCCGCAAGCACGTGGCCAAGGAGCTGGCCGAGGCGGACTGGCTGGGCGGCGGCGGCCGGCTCGTCGGCATCGGCGGCACCATCCGCAACCTCGCCGCGGCCGCCGAGCGGCAGGCCGGCGTCGACCACCCGGACGCGCAGGGCTACCTCCTGAGCCGCGACGCCCTCGGCGAGCTCGTCGACAGGCTCGCCTCGATGCCGCCGGCCAAGCGCGGCTCGGTGCCCGGCATCAAGCCCGACCGCGGCGACGTGATCCTGGGCGGCGCCGCCGTGCTCGACGCCGTCATGGACGAGGCCGGCTTCGACGGGATCGAGGTGACCGAGGCCGGCCTGCGCGAGGGCGTCCTCTTCGAGCGCATCCTCGACCGCGACCCGCCGCTGCTCGCCGACGTCCGGCGCGCGTCCGTGCACAACCTCGCCTCCCGCTACCAGGACGACCTCGACCACCCGCGCCACGTCGCGACCCTTTCGGAGCAGCTCCTCGACGGTCTGGAGCACGCCGGCCTGTACGAGCCCGGCGACGACGACCGCGAGCTCCTGTGGGCGGCGTGCATGCTGCACGACATCGGCGTCGCGGTGGACTACGACGACCACCACAAGCACTCGCGCTACCTGATCCTCAACGCCGGCCTACCGGGCTTCACGCCGCGCGAGGTCGAGCTGATCGCGCTCGTGGCCCGCTACCACCGCAAGGGCACGCCCGACGTGGGCGAGCTCGGCAAGTTCGCGAGGAAGGGCGACGACCGGCGGCTGTCCGTGCTGGCCGGCACGGTCCGGCTCGCCGAGCAGCTGGAGCGCAGCCGCGACGGCTCGGTGCGCCGCGTGGACCTCCGCGCGGAGAACGGTCGCGTGGTCGTGAGCCCCGAGGCGTCGGCGCGCGCCGCGGTCGCGATCTGGTCCGCGCGGCGCAACTCGGACCTGCTCGCCGACGCGATCGATCGGCAGGTTGACATCGCCGATCCGTGACGAGGGCGTGCCCATCGGGGCGATTGGGAATAATGCGCCCGTGCCGCACGATGCGAGCGAGTCGGCTGGGACGCCGTCCGCATCCCGGGAGATGAGCTTCGAGTTGGCAGGGGGACCGTACGCGGTCACCGCCGCGCGCCTCGCGCTGGCGGAGATCGACGACGTGCTCGACGAGAGCCAGGCGTTCGACGTGCGGCTGTTGGTCAGCGAGCTCGTGACCAACTCCGTCCAGCACGCGAAGGTCGGACCGGAGGAGTCGATCGCGCTCAAGCTGACGATCGACGAGGCGGCCGTGCGCGTCGAGATCTCCGACAGCGGTCCCGGGTTCGAGCCGCCGCCCGACGCCAGCGAGGTGGAGCGCGACCGCGGCTGGGGGCTCTTCTTCGTCTCGCAGCTCGCCACCCGCTGGGGCGTGGAGCAGGGCGACGACGGCTGCGTCTGGTTCGAGATCGACCGCGCCGGCGAGGACGACCCGGCCGCGAACCAGACCGCGGCCTAGGAGATCCGGTGGGCCGCCGCCAGCGCCGGCGCGCGCGGGGCGGCGCCGAGCCCGCCGGCGCCGGCGAGACCGGCGCCACCGACTACACCGACGCGGAGGGCAACGTGCTGACCCTGCGCGACCGCCTATCGGCGGGGACGCTCCGCAAGCTCGACTCGCTCGACGCGCGGGCCGCGGCGTCGGCCGAGGACCGCTGGCAGCGGCGCGAGGAGCTGCTCTTCGAGCGCCTCGCGGTGCGCTGGACGATCGCGGACCTCCCGCTCGATAAGCAGGGCGAGCTGCTAGCCCGCTACCGGATGGCGGACTCGGAGACGCGCGCGTGGGTGCGCCGCACGATCGATGCCCACCTGGGCGAGAAGCAGCCCGAAGCACTCGGCTGAAACGAACGCCGCCAAGGCGATACTGGAGGGAATGGCGGCCCCGGATCGCGGATCGACCCCATGGTGCTCCTGATCGCGTTCGCGTTCGTGGCGGGCGTGGGCACGGCCCTCTCCCCCTGCGTGCTCCCGGTGCTCCCGGTGGCGCTAGCGGCGGGAGCCACCGGCGGGCGGCGCCGGCCGCTCGGGATCGTCACGGGGCTGGCGCTCTCGTTCACGTTCGCCACCGTCGCGCTGGTCTATGTGATCGACGCGCTCGGGCTGTCCGGCGACCTCCTGCGCACGGTCGCAATCGTCGTGCTGATCGCGTTCGGCCTGACTCTCCTCGTCCCGCCGCTGGCCGCGCGGTTCGAGGCACTGCTCAGCCGCCTCACCAGCCGCGCCGCGCCCGCGCGCGGCGGCGACGGGTTCGGGTCGGGGCTGCTCGTGGGCGCGAGCCTGGGCCTCGTGTACGCACCGTGCGCGGGGCCGATCCTCGCCGGCGTGATCACCGTGTCGGCGTCGCAGTCGTTCACGGCGGGCAGGCTCGCGACCGCGTTCGCCTACGGCGCCGGGTCCGCGGTCGCGCTGTACGCGCTGATGCTGCTGGGCAGGCGCCTCACACGCGGGCTCGCCGCGGCGAGCGGCCGCTTCCAGCAGGCCCTCGGGGCCGTGATGGTGGTGGTCGCGCTGCTCATGCTGGCCGACGTGGACACGCGCTTCCAGAACGCGATCGCGGAGGACCTGCCGAGCTTCCTCGTGAACCCGACGAAGGAGCTCGAGGACGCCCACGGGGTGCGCAGCGAGCTCGCGAGCTTCCGCCACGGCGGCGAGGCGGAGGCGCGCGAGGGCGGCGCCCGTCAGGCGGCGAGCCGCTCGCCGCTGCCCGTGCTCGGGGACGCGCCCGAGCTGGCCGGCCTCGGCCGCTGGTTCAACTCGCCGCCGCTCACGCTCGCCGGCCTGCGAGGGCGGCACCGGGTGGTGCTGATCGACTTCTGGACCTACACCTGCATCAACTGCATCCGCACGCTCCCCCACGTGACGGCGTGGGACGCCCGCTACCGGCGCGACGGGCTCACGGTGATCGGCGTCCACACGCCGGAGTTCCCGTTCGAGCGCGACGCGTCGAACGTGGCGTCGGCGATCCGGCGGAACGGCATCCGCTACCCGGTCGCCCAGGACAACGACTACGGCACCTGGGAGGCGTTCGGCAACCAGTACTGGCCGGCCAAGTACCTCGTCGACGCGGGCGGGCGGGTGCGCTACGCGCACTTCGGCGAGGGCGAGTACGACGTCACCGAGCGTGCGATCCGATCGCTGCTCGCCGAGGCCGGCGACGCGCGGCTCGGCGGGATGACCCACGCCCGGGGGCAGGTCGCGGCCGACGGCGTCACGACTCCGGAGACCTACCTCGGCGCCGCGCGCGCCCAGGGCTGGGACAACGGCACGATCCGCACGGGCGCCCACGACTACGGTCGCGGCGAGCCGCACCTGGGCGACGACGAGTTCGCGTATCGCGGGCACTGGACCGTCTCGCGCGAGAGCGCGCGCGCCGGCCGCGGCGCGCGCGTGGACGTGCGCTTCGGCGCTCGGCGCGTGTTCCTCGTGCTCGGCTCGCCCGGGCGCGAGCGCGGGGTCGGCGTGTCCCTCGACGGGCGCCCGATCCCGGCTCGCCTCGCGGGCGCGGACGTCCGGCGCGGACGCGCGCGCATCGGGCCACAGCGCCTCTACAGGCTCGTGGACCTACCGCGTGCGGGCCGCCACCGGCTGACGCTGCGCTTCGAGCCCGGCGTCGAGGGCTACGCGTTTACTTTCGGTTAGGTTGTGCGCATGGCCGACGAGGTGAACGAACCGATCCAGGGCGAGGGCTACGCCGTCGCCAACATCGACGCGCTCGGGGACCGCTACGGCTTCCGCAAGATCCGGCGCGGGCTCGACGTCACGGCCTTCGGGATGAACGCGATCTGCATCCCCCCCGGCTACCAGACCGGGCGCCACTTCCACGAGGAGCAGGAGGAGACGTACTTCGTGCACCGCGGCACCCTCGAGTTCGAGTTCGGCGACGGCTCGACTCACGTGCTGGGCCCGGGCGGCGTAGCGCGGGTCGACCCGTCGACCGTGCGCAGGATCCGCAACGTGTCCGAGGAGGACGACGCCGTCTACGTGATCGCCGGCGGCAAGGACGGCTACGTCGGTCGTGATGGCCGATTGCCCGAGGGCGAGACGAGCCGCTTCGGGCCTGGCTTGCCTTCTCGGTAGCGCCGGGGCGCTACCAGTCTCCGTCCGTGGTCTCCGGATCTCCGCTCATGGCCTTCACTAGGTCGTCTACCACCACAACGCACTGGCAAACCAGAGGTTGCGCTCTTACCTTCGCCGCTCCGGCGGACGGTCCTACCCACTTCTCACGCGCCGGCCGAGATGGGAGCCCCACGGCACGTCGCGGCGCTCGGTGCCGAGGCGGCCGGTGACCGGCGCGACCCGGTCCAGGTAGCCCAGGAGCTCGGCGTCCCCGTAGCCCAGGTCGGCCGCCTCGTGGGGCTCGGTGGTGAGCAGCTGGTCGCCGGTGACGGGGTGGACCGCCGAGAACAGCGGCAGCCGCGACGGCGTCGGGTGCACGTGGATCGAGGCGACGCGGGCGAGCGGGTCGCCGCTCTCCCCGCGCCGCCTGGCGCGGACCGCGCGCGCGCTTCGCTCGGCCGCGGTG
>DATENL010000161.1:0-7587 GCA_035275105.1 Thermoleophilaceae bacterium | reverse complement strand
CGGGCGAGCGCGCCGCGCCCGGCGCTCCTGGCGACGACGAGCGCGACGCCCTCGACGCCTACTCGCGCGCGGTGACCGGGGTGGCCGAGCGGCTCGCGCCGTCGGTCGCGAACCTCCGCGTCACGAGAAGGACGCGCCGAGGGCGTACGACCGCCGGCGGCGGCAGCGCGGTCGTGCTCACGGCCGACGGCTACATGCTCACGTCGGCGCACGTCGTGGCACGGCCGGACGGCGGCGGCCGCGCCTCGTTCGTGGACGGCCGCGAGGTCGGCTTCTCGGTGATGGGGCGCGATCCGTTCTCGGACCTTGCGATCCTGCGGGCGGACTCGTCGGACCTGACGCCCGCGACGCTCGGCGACGCCGAGCGGTTGCGCGTCGGTCAGCTCGTCGTGGCGATCGGCAACCCGAACGGCTTCGCCGGCTCGGTGACGGCGGGCGTGGTGTCCGCGCTCGGGCGCTCGCTGCCCGCCCGCTCGCGATCGAGCCAGCGGGTGATCGACAACGTGATCCAGACCGACGCCGCGCTCAACCCGGGAAACTCCGGCGGCGCGCTCGTGACCGGGCGCGGGGAGGTGGTCGGGGTGAACACGGCGGTCGCCGGCGTCGGGCTCGGGCTGGCGGTGCCGATCAACGCCGCCACGCGCAAGGTGATCGGCGCGCTGATGAGCGAGGGGAGGGTGCGCCGGGCCTACCTGGGCATCGCCGGAGGGCCGCGGCCGCTGCCGCCTCGCGTGCGCGCGCGGTTCGACATGGACTCGTGCGTGGAGGTCGTCGAGGTGGTGACGGAGAGCCCCGCCGAGCAAGCGGGCCTGCGCGCCGAGGACCTGATCGTCGCCGTCGACGGAACGCCGACGCGCTCGGTCTACGACCTCCAGCGGCTGATGGTCGCCGAGCTGATCGGCGTCGAGGTGCCCGTCACGGTCGTGCGCGGCGCCGCGACCGTGGAGCTGCGGCTCGTGCCGGACGAGCTCCGCGACTGAGCGACCGGCGCCGCCCCTACACGCTCTGCGTCAGCCCGCCGTCGACCAGCACGGTCGTGCCGGTCACGTACGCCGCGCGCTCCGAGCAGAGGAACGCGGCGACGGCCGCGAACTCGTCGGGGGCGCCGAGCCTGCCCGCCGGGATCGTGGTGCGCGCGGCCTCCTCCGCGGCCTCGATCGAACCCATCCGCTCGACGAGCCGGTCGGTCGCGATCCGGCCGGGCAGCACCGAGTTCAGCGTCACCCCGTCGGCCGCGACCTCGCGCGCGATCGTCTTGAGCGCCCCGACCAGCGCGCCGCGGTGGGCGTTCGACAGCATCAGGCCCTGGATCGGCTCACGGACGCTGCTCGAGCCGACGCTCACGATGCGGCCGAAGCCGCGCCTGCGCATCCCGGGCAGCACGCGCTGGATCAGCGCCATCGGCGCCAGCACGAGGGAGCGATAGGCGGTCTCCCACTGCTCGCGCGTGAACCCCACCGGGTCGACCCCGGGCGGCGGGCCGCCCGTGTTCGTCACCAGCACGTCGATCGGCCCGAGCTCGGCCTCGACGGAATCGACCAGCCGGGGGACGCCGTCGAGGTCGGCGCTGTCGTGTACGAACCCGAGCGCGCCGATCTCCGCGGCGGTCGCCTCGATCCGCTCGGCGGAGCGCGAGCTGATCGCGACCACGGCGCCCTCGGCGACCAGGGCCGACGCCGTCGCCCGGCCCAGCCCCTTCGACGCTCCGGTCACGAGGGCCACGCGTCCGGTCAGGCCGAGGTCCATGCGCGCAGCGTAATTGCAGCCTTCGTGGAGGCTTTCCCCGCGACCCTACACACTTTGTGTCAAATGCTTCAAACTTTCCAAATGGGGTACGGTTCCAGATGATGAGCGTGCTTGCCCGTTGCGACTCCTGCGGCGCCACCCGGTGGAGCCTCCTGAGGATGCGGCCCGGGAGCTCGGTGCCCAAGGAATGCGACGTCTGCGGGGGCGAGCTCAAGGTGGAGCGACGGCGGCCAGGCCGTCGCTTCGCGCGGGCCGAGGGGGAGCGCCGGGACCTTCGGACGCCGCGCGCGCCCGCCTGACCGTCCACGCGGGGACATCGAACATCCGTCCAGGTTCACCTGCAGGTGCTCATCCAACCTCTTGCGAAGCGCCCGTCGCTCGCTTAACGTGAGTGCATGCGAAGGCCGATCGTCTGCCGAATCCGACTTGACGGCCAGCCCGTCCGCAGCGAGACGATCCTGACGGAGGCGGGCCCCAACGCGCTCGTGCTCTCGACGACGCTGCGCGACCGCGGCATCTGGCTCGACAGCACCTACCTCGGGCACGGCAACGCCGACACCCAGGTCACCCATCTGTTCGTTGCCCCGGGCCGGACCGGCGAGACGGAGTCGCGCACGGTGCCGCACGACGAGATCCCCGTGATCCACGTACGCCGCCTCTGCCTCTACGACCACTTCCAGCGCCTTCAGGACCACCTCGACTCGCTCGGGCACACCGGCCAGGTATCCGGACTCGACCACGCGATCGAGGCGGTCGAGCACATCGGCTGACCCAGCCGCCCTCCTCGCGCAGTTCCAGAACGCCATGGACGGCCGGCTCCCCGGGCTCTTCGGGCTCGAACTGCTGGCGATCGAGAGCGGCCGCGTGGAGGCGCGGTTGGACGTGCGCCCCGAGTTCCTAGCGCCGAACGACTACCTCCACGCGGGCGCCGTCGTGACGCTGGCCGACAGCTGCTGCGGAATGGGCTGCCTCGCGTCGCTCCCGGAGGGCGCGGCGGGCTTCACGACGGTCGAGCTCAAGTCGAACTTCCTGCGCTCGGCGGGGGCCGGCGACGGCCTCGGCTGCCGCGCGACCCTCACGCACGGCGGCCGCACCACTCAGGTCTGGGACGCGCTGGTCACGCGCGAGTCCGACGGGAGGGACCTGGCGCTGTTCCGCTGCACGCAGTACCTGTTGGCGGAGCCGCGACGCGCGGAGGGGTCGGAGCCGCGGTGAGGGTCGGCGTGCTCACCGGGACCGGCACCTACGCGCTGCCCGGCGCGGGCGCCGGCAGCGCGGACACCGCGATCACGGTGCACGGGGACGTCGCCGTAACGCGCTACGACGTCGGCGACGTCGAGGCGCTCCACGTGTCGCGCCACGGCGAGGGCCACACCCGCCTCTCCAACCACGTGGCGCACCGCGCGAACGTGCTCGCCCTCAAGCAGATGGGCGCCGAGGCGATCGTCGCCGTGACGGTCTGCGGAGCCGTCGATCCCACGGTGCCGCTCGGCTCGCTCGTCGTCTTCGACGATCTCCACTTCCTGGCGAACCGCCTGGCGGACGGCTCGCTCTGCACGCTCTACGACGAGCCCGGCGCGCCGGAGCGCGGACACTGGATCTTCGAGGACCCGTTCTCGGACGGCGTCCGGCAGGCGCTGCTCGCGGGGTCGCGCGAGGCCGGCGTTCCCGCCCGCGACGGCGGCTGCTACGGCCACGTCGACGGGCCGCGCTTCAACACGCGCGCGGAGATCCGCTCGCTCGCGGCCGCCGGCGTGACCGCGGTGAGCCAGACCGCCGGCCCCGAGACCGTGCTCGCCGCCGAGGCCGAGATCCCGTACGCGCTGCTGGGCTACGCCACCGACTACGCGAACGGCGTCAAGGACGAGCCGACCCCGGTCGAGGAGCTGATCCGCCTGATCGGGGCGAGCACCGAGGTGTTCGCGTCCGTGCTGTCGCGAGCGCTGCCGCAGCTGCCGCGGCACGCGCCCGCTCCGCCGGGCGTGATCTACCGCTTCGAGTAGCGCTCGCGGACGGTCGCGACCGCCCAGCGCGACCACAGCGTCGCGATGTCGGCGAGCATCGACCAGAGGTGCCCGAGCGGCCCGGTGTAGAGCCACGCGGCGAGCCGTCGCGGGGCGGGTGCGCGGGGGAGGGCGGCCACGGTCCGGACGCTATCGTGGCGCGGCCATGCCAGGCCAGGTGACGACCGACACGAAGGACCTCGGCGACTCGCGCGTCCGCGTGGACGTGGAGGTGGCCGCCGACGCGCTCGAGCAGGAGCTCGGCAGCGCCGCGCGCACCATCGGCCGCGACATGAAGATCCCCGGCTTTCGCAAGGGCAAGATCCCGCCCGAGGTCGTGATGCAGCGGATCGGGCGCGAGGCGGTGCTGGACGAGGCCGTGCGGCGTGCGCTTCCAGGCTGGTACGAGCAGGCCGTCGCGGACGCCGGCATCGCCGCGGTCGGCGACCCCCAGCTCGACCTGCCCGAGCTGCCCGAGAAGGGCTCGCCGCTCCAGTTCACGATCGAGGTCGCCGTCCGACCGGAGGCCGAGCTCGGGGAGTACAAGGGCCTCGAGGTCGGTCGCCGCGAGCCGGAGGCCACGACCGAGGAGGTCGACGCCGAGATCGAGCGCCTGCGCGACCAGTCGGCGTCGCTCGAGGACGTCGACCGCCCCGCGCAGAGGGGCGACTTCGTGGTGATCGACTTCCTCGGCACGATCGACGGCGAGGCGTTCGAGGGCGGCGAGGCGCGCGGCTACCTGCTCGAGCTCGGGTCGAGCTCGCTGATCGAGGGGTTCGAGGAGCAGCTCGAGGGCGCGAGCGCCGACGAGGACCGCGAGGTCCGGGTCAAGTTCCCCGACGACTACCGCGCCGAGGGGCTCGCCGGCAAGGAGGCCGTGTTTGCGACGAGCGTCAAGGAGGTCAAGGAGAAGCGGCTTCCGGAGGCCGACGACGAGCTCGCCGAGGCGGGCGGCTTCGACACGCTCGCCGAGCTGCGCGAGGACATGGCCGAGAAGATCCGCGCCGCGCGCGAGCGCGAGATCGAGGCGGAGTTCCGCGAGGCCGTGGTCGACGCGGCGGCCGCCGCGTCGACGATCGAGGTCGGCCACGACCTCGTGCACGCCAAGGCCCACGACATGTGGGCGAGCACGCGGCGGCGGCTCGAGCGGCAGGGCATACCGCCCGACCGGTACCTGGAGATCGCCGGCAAGACGGAGGAGGAGCTCGTACAGGAGGCCGAGCCCGACGCCGAGCGCGCGCTCCGCCGCGAGAGCGTGCTCGCGGCGATCGCCGAGGCGGAGGCGATCGAGGTCACCGACGAGGAGCTGCTCGACTCGCTGCGGGCGGCCACGGCGGCGAGCGGGCAGAAGCCCCCGTCCGAGAAGGAGCTCAGGAAGGCCCTCGACCGCGCCCGCTCCCAAGGGCGCGACGAGGCGCTCCGCGAGGACATCGCCATGCGCAAGGTCGTCGACCTGCTCGTGGAGCACGCCAAGCCGATTCCCGCCGAGCAGGCGGAGGCGCGTGAGAAGCTCTGGACCCCCGAGAAGGAGGGGAAGGAGCGCTCCGAGCAGATCTGGACGCCCGGGGGGTAGACCCCCCGGACCGGGGGCTTCCGGGCGCCCCCTGCGCGCTAGCTCGCAAATAGCGGCGAAAGTTGGTGGCGCGCCGCCGCCGTCGGGTGTAGGGTCGGCTGAGCAAGGCCCGACTCGTCAGGACTCGTATGCCCCAGCAGCAGGAAGAATTCAGCATCTCCCAGCATCGGCTGGGGGATATCAGGGTCGTCGTCCCAAAACGGGAGATCGACTTCCTGACCGCACCGCTCCTACGCGCGGAGCTCGACCGTGCGATCGCGGACGGGCACAGCAAGGTCGTGGTCGACCTCTGCGACGTCACGTTCATGGACTCGGCGGGCGCCCACGCGCTGCTCGACGCGTCCAAGCGCCTGCGTGCCCTCGAGCGCGGGTTCTCGGTGATCTGCGTGCGCGGCTCGATCTCGCGCTTGCTGGAGATCCTGGGGCTCACCGACTCATTCGCCGTCCACGCCGACTGACGGCTGCAAACCTTCGCGCTCCGGCGTCCTCGGTCGCTCGCGTGCGTTGCACGCGTCGCTCCCTGCGTCCTTGGATCGCTCGGTTTTCGCTCGTCAGTACAGAGGGGGTCCGCGCGCCGCACCCACCCTGGACTGAAGGCCGACTGAAGGAATCGCCCCGAGCGGGCGAAAAAGAGCGTGGCATGCGTCGCTCTCGAACAACCGGCTGCTCTTCGGCCGCGCGGCGCTACCTTATGAAGGCCCTAGGGAGGGACCGGCGTGGCACGGCCGACTGACTCGAACGAACAGCTCCTCTGCAGCTTCTGCGGCAAGTCACAGCGACAGGTCAAGAAGCTGATCGCCGGCCCCGGCGTCTACATCTGCGACGAGTGCATCGATCTTTGTAACGAGATCATCGACGAGGAGCTGACGGGCCCGGCCACGTTCGACCTCGAGAACCTGCCCAAGCCGAAGGAGATCAACTCGGTCCTGCAGGAGTACGTCGTCGGCCAGGAGCCCGCCAAGCGCACCCTCTCGGTCGCCGTCTACAACCACTACAAGCGCGTCCAGATGATGCAGTCGGACGAGCAGGACCTCGAGCTCCAGAAGTCCAACATCCTTCTGCTCGGGCCCACCGGCTGCGGCAAGACGCTGCTGGCCCAGACGCTGGCCAAGATCCTGAACGTGCCGTTCGCCATCGCGGACGCCACGGCGCTCACCGAGGCGGGCTACGTGGGCGAGGACGTCGAGAACATCCTGCTCAAGCTCATCCAGGCCGCGGACTTCGACGTGAAGAAGGCCGAGACCGGGATCATCTACATCGACGAGGTCGACAAGATCGCGCGCAAGGCCGACAACCCGTCGATCACGCGCGACGTGTCGGGCGAAGGCGTGCAGCAGGCGCTCCTGAAGATCCTCGAGGGCACCGTCGCCTCGGTGCCGCCGCAGGGCGGGCGTAAGCACCCGCACCAGGAGTTCCTGACGATCGACACGACCAACGTCCTGTTCATCTGCGGTGGCGCGTTCGCGGACCTCGACCGGGTGGTCGAGCGGCGCATCGGCCACAAGGGCGTCGGCTTCGGCGCGTCGGTGGCTTCGAAGCACAACAAGGACACGGGCGAGCTGTTCGAGCGCGTCCTGCCCGAGGACCTCGTCGAGTACGGCCTGATCCCGGAGTTCATCGGCCGCTTGCCGGTGCTGAGCGTGATCCACCAGCTCACGCGCGACGACCTGGTCACGATCCTCACCGAGCCGCGCAACGCCCTCGTCAAGCAGTTCCAGCGCTTCTTCCAGTTCGACGGCATCGAGCTCGTCTTCGCCGACGAGTCGCTCGAGTCGATAGCCAACAAGGCAATCGACCGCGAGACCGGCGCGCGCGGCCTGCGCTCGATCCTCGAGGAGACGCTGCTCGACGTGCAGTTCGAGCTGCCCTCGCGCCGCGACGTCAAGAAGTGCGTGGTCACCAAGGAGACGATCGAGAAGGGCCTCAAGCCCACCCTGGTGACCGAGGCCGCGCCCGAGGAGGACACGGGCTCGCAGGCCGCCGAGTCGGCCTAGTTCGATGGCTTTCGAGGTCACCGCGTCGGCCGTCGTACCGGCTCCGCAGGCCGCCGTTTTCTCGCTTCTGTCCGACACCGCCAGGTACTCCGAATGGGTGACAGGCACGGACGAGGTGACACGCACCGACGGGCCGGCGTCGGAGGGCTCCACCTACGACGAGATCAACCCGATCCTGGGGCCCTGGAAGGCGAGCACGCACTGGCGCGTCGTCGAGCACGAGCCCCCGCGCAGGACGGTTCACAGGACCGGCGACATCCCCCTGTCGCGC